>DATEML010000126.1:0-29019 GCA_035275585.1 Steroidobacteraceae bacterium
CACCTCGAGCGGGATCAACGGATCAGGGGTCACGGGCGCAGGCAGGCGATCCGCGTCCAGACCCGCAACCCACAGCGCATCGAACAGCATGCCGGCGCTCGTGGCGCTGTCGATCACCGTAACGGCTGCGCTGGCCGTTTCGGGCTCGAACTGCGTGTCGTTCAACAGGTCGCGCAGGCAAGCCAGCGCTTGTTGCAACGACATTCGACCGGTCACGGCATCGAGCGCGCCGAACTCCGCCAGCACGCCGTGAAATTTTTCCAGCGTCTGGTGCTCGGCGCTCGTCAGCGTGCGATCGCCCGGCCAGCCGACCGCGAGCCACAACCCGTGAAAGCGCTCGGTCCATTCGCTGGCGGACGCGCTGCCGAGCCCGCGCAGCAGCCCGTTCAGATCGCGCGCCACTTGCAGCAAGCGATCGCAACCGGTGAGCGCGGCCCAGCGCTCCAGCTCGAA
This sequence comes from Steroidobacteraceae bacterium, assembly GCA_035275585.1. Lineage (GTDB taxonomy): Bacteria > Pseudomonadota > Gammaproteobacteria > Steroidobacterales > Steroidobacteraceae > Steroidobacter. The sequence continues at coordinate 454 of DATEML010000126.1, forward strand.
CCAGTTCCAGCGATCGCGCTGCTCTTCGCGCAAGCGCAGATCGGCCAGCGCGCGCAGCGCTCGTTCGCTCTGTCCGCCGGCGATGAATGGCGAGCGCAGCAGCCGTCCTGCATCGATGCTCGTGCACTCGCGGGCCGCGAGCTGCAGCACGAGCAGCGCGGCGTCGATCATCGGATACTCCGACATCGGCGCCGGCGCCGCGACCACGACGGGGACCGGCAACGAACCGCTCAAGGTCTGGCGCGCGCCCGGCAGGAATACGTCCTCGAAAACGCGCCGGACTTCCTCGCGCCGCGACGCCAGATCCGCGAGGATCACGCCGACGTTACTTGCTCCTGCCAGGACGCGATCGCGCGCCCACTGCGCAGCAAGATCGAGCTCGGCCGTTGCGTCGTCGGCGGCAACGATCTCGATTTCCACCGAGTCGCGGGGCGTAGCCGCGATTGCGACGACCCGCTCCTGCGCGCGCCAGCGCTCGACCAGCCGCGTCATCGCCGGCGGCATCGCATCGAAACCCGCGAACGCGAGCTGCTCCGTCGGCACCAGTTCCGAATCGTGCGCCCACTGCGCGAGTCGCGACTCGTCCACCGCATCGAGCGCAGCGCAGCGGCGTTCGAACTCGCGACACCACGCGTACAGCGCCTGCGCTTCGGGCGCATCGAATGCCTGCAGACGCTCGAGCGGAATCAGGTAGTCATGCAAACGTCGCCAGCTGCGGGCGGCGAGCCGGGCGGCATTCGCAGGATTGAGCAGATCACGAGCCGTGTGGCTGCCGGCGACGATGTCGTCCCAGAGAATTCGCGCCTGCGTGGCCGTCAGAACACGCGATCGCGTAGCTCGATGCGATCCCGCGGCGCGCGCATCGAGATGCTGCTGCCGCAGCCACGCACTCCAGGGCAGCACGTGTGGTGTGCGCCAGGCATTCAGTCCCTGTTGCTGAGCGTGCCGCGCGTAGCCGAGCCGGATGGCGTGCGCGAGTCGCCGGCTGGCCGTGAGGACGGCGACGTCGCGTTCGAGGAGAGCGTAGAGATGCACTCTACTTCGTGATGATCCGCAGCTCGGGGGCGGGACGCGACACCGGCTCGGCGCCGGCCGCGTAGCTGTCCAGCAGCTCCTCCATGCGGCGGAACACTTCGGCCAGCACTTCCGGCCGCGGCAGGTTCGTGATCCGGAAATGCGTGTTGTAGGACGTGTTGAAGCTGGTGCCGGGCGCGAGCAGCACGTGCCGGTGCTCGAGCAGGTCCATCGCGAACTGCCGATCGTCGAAGCCCGGCAGCACGCCGTCCTTCACGCCGACGAAGGCGTAGATCGCGCCGCGCGGCGCGCGCACCTGCAGATACTTGCTGGCTGCGACGCCGTCGAGAATCGCCTGGCGCGACTGGAACAGCCGGCCGCCCGGTCGCGTCAGCTCGTAGATGCTCTGGTAACCGCCAAGAGCCGTCTGCACTGCCCACTGACCCGGCACGTTGCTGCACAGACGCAGCGACGAAAGCTTGTCCATCGCGTGCAGGTAGTCGCGCGCGCCTTCGAGCTCGCCCGAAAACACCGCCCAGCCGACGCGATAGCCGCACGCGCGATAGACCTTCGACAGGCCCGCGAGCGTGCAGCACAGCGTGTCCTTCACCAGCGTCGCAATTGGCACGAACTCGGCGTCGCCGTACAGGACCTGATCGTAGATCTCGTCGCTGAACACGACGAGGTGATGCCGCTCGGCGATCTGCGCGATCGCTTCGAGCGTGGCGCGGGAATACACGGCGCCCGTCGGGTTATTGGGATTGATGACCACGATCGCGCGCGTGCGGCTGGTGATCAACGCCTCGATGTCGCGTGGATCGGGCTCGAAGTTGTTCTCGGCGCGGCACGGATAGTGAACTGCGCGGCCGTGGTTCAACGTCACGGCGGCGGTCCACAGTGGATAGTCCGGGCTCGGCACCAGCACTTCGTCGTCGGTCGACAGCAGCGCGCGCAGCACCAGGTCGATGAGCTCGCTGACGCCGTTGCCCATGAACACTTCTTCGACGCTCACGCCGCGCACGCCGCGGCTCTGCTGCTGCATCACGACCGCTTCGCGCGCCGGGAACACACCTTTCTGGTGGCAGTACGCTTCGCTCGACTTGAGGTTCTCGATCATCGCCAGGCGCATCGTCTCCGGCGTGCGAAAGCCGAACAGGCCCGGGTTGCCGATATTGAGCGGGATGATCTCGTAGCCGAGCCGCTCCATTTCATGCGCGCGCCGCGCCAGGTCGCCGCGAATCTCGTAGCGGACGTTGGCGAGGCTGGAGCTGGGACGGATCGTGCGCATGCGAGCGAGAGTCTATCAGTGTTCCATCAGCAGCGAGCCGAAGCCGTCGATCCGGTCCTCGATGCCGCTGCTGCGCAGCGCGTGCCAGTAGGTGCAGGTATTCACGGCGAGTACCGGTTTGCCGAGCCAGCGCTCGGCCTCGGCCGCGACGCTGCCGAACGCCAGGTTCGTGCCCATCTGCAGGATCAGCTCGACGCTCGAATCGTCTACTTCGCGCACGGCGCGCCGCAGCCGCTCCGGCGACTCGTGCCCCATGAGCAGCGGGCTGTTGCACTTCAGGCCGAGCAGGTTGACGACCTCGAAGCCGCTGTCGCTGAACGCGCGGCGAACTTGTGCGTCGCCGGAGGGCATATAAGGAGTGATCAGGCTGATGCGCCGGATGCCGCCGTAACGCTGAATCGCGGCCTGGCACGCCTGGGCGCCGAGGATCACCTTCACGCCCGCGCGCGATTCGAGATGCGCCTGCAACGCGCCGGGGTCCATCACGCCCTCCCAGAACGTCTCCGCCGACATGCCGAGGATGACGGCACCGGGCGAGCACGCCATGACCGTCGCGAGCGCGCCTTCGATCGAGGCACGCACCTGCGTCATCATCGACTCGAACTCGCTTTCCGTGCCGACCGGCGTGTCGGGAATGACCACCCGCGCCATCTGGTTCGTGACGCCCTTCGGCCGCATGGCGTCGAACTCCGGCTGCACGATCGTGTTGGTCGCCGGCGCCAGGACACCGAATTTGAAGCGGGGGGCGAGTGCGTCGGGCATAGGCGCCTAGTCTACCGGTCCTATTTGCAGACCGCGGCGGCAACGTTCCGCTCTGTAGGATCCGTCACAAATGGCGCCCGTCTGCGCTCGTTTGACTCTGCCGGCCGATTTCCCTTACCGTGGCGCGCCGCCGTCCGGCGGCACCTCATTAACTGCATGAGCCCTTTACGGAGCCGGGTGTGAGCAAGATTCTGGTGGGCCTGAAACGGGTCGTGGACTACAACGTCCGCGTCCGCGTCAAGCCGGATGGCACGGGTGTCGTGACCGACGGCGTCAAGATGAGCATCAATCCCTTCGACGAGATCGCGCTCGAAGAGGCGCTGCGCATCAAGGAGAAAGGCGGCGCCACCGAGGTCATCGTCGTCAGCATCGGTCCGGCCGATACCCAGCAGCAGCTGCGTACCGGGCTCGCGATGGGCGCGGACCGCGCGATCCTGGTGCAGACCGACAGTCCGGTCGAGCCGCTCGGCGCCGCACGCGTCTTCCTCAAGCTCGTCGAGAAAGAATCGCCGCAGCTCGTCATCCTCGGCAAGCAAGGCATCGACGACGACAACAACCAGACGGGACAAATGCTCGCGGCGCTGTGGAACCGGCCGCAGGCGACGTTCGCTTCGAAGGTCGAGCTCGACGGCGCGAAGGCCAAGGTCACGCGCGAAGTCGACGCGGGCCTGGAGACGATCGAGATCGATCTGCCGGCCGTGATCACCAGCGACCTGCGCCTCAACGAGCCGCGCTACGTGAAGCTCCCGGACATCATGAAGGCGAAGAAGAAGCAGCTCGACACGATCGCGATCGGCGATCTAGGCGTCGATGCCGCTGCGCAGCTCAAGACGCTGAAGTACGAGCCCCCGGCCGCACGTCAGAAAGGTAGCATGGTGAAAGACGTCGCCGGTCTCGTCGCGGCGCTCAAGCAGAAGGGTCTGTTGTAATGGCCAAGATTCTCGTCGTTGCCGAGCACGCGAACGGCAAGCTCAATCCCGCCACCGCCAAGTGCGTCGCGTGCGCCAGCGGCATCCAGGGCGCAGACATCGACGTCGCGGTGCTCGCCGCGGACGCCGGCGCTGTCGCGAAAGAGGCTGCTGCCATCCAGGGGGTGAAGAAGGTCCTGAAGATCGAGAACGCTGCGAATGCCGAGCCGCTCGCTGCCGTGCTCGCGCCGCAGGTCGCAGCTGCGGCCGCGAACTACACGCACGTCTTCGGTCCGTCCACGACGTTCGGTAAGGATCTGATGCCGCGCGTCGCCGCATTGCTGGGCGTCGGTCAACTGAGCGACATCATGGCGGTCGAGTCCGCCTACAAATTCCGCCGCCCCGTGTACGCGGGTAACGCCGTGATCACTGTAGAAGCGCCTCAGGACAAGAAGCTGGTGGCCACGGTCCGGACTGCGTCCTTCCAGCCCGCTGCTTCCGGTGGCAGTGCGAGCGTCGAATCCGCAAACGTGTCGGCGCAGCTGCCGACGCATACGCGGTTCGTGTCCCGCTCCGCTGCTGCGACCGGTCGCCCGGACCTGCAGACCGCGTCGCGCGTCGTCTCGGGCGGTCGCGCGCTCGGCAGCGCCGACAACTTCAAGATTATCTACAGCCTGGCCGACAAGCTCGGCGCAGCTGTCGGCGCATCGCGCGCCGCCGTCGATGCCGGCTACGCGGCGAACGATCTGCAAGTGGGTCAGACGGGCAAGATCATCGCCCCGGAGCTGTATGTCGCGATCGGCATTTCCGGCGCGATCCAGCACCTGACGGGCATCAAGGACGCGCGCACGATCGTCGCGATCAACAAGGACAGCGAGGCGCCGATCTTCGAGGTCGCCGACATCGGTCTGGTCGGCGACCTGTTCACGATCCTGCCGGAGCTCGAAAAAGCGTTGTCGGGCTGAGGCCCGACCTACAGGCGGGCTACAGCTGCGTCAGCGCGTGCTCGGCGCTGGAGACTTTGAACTCGCCCTTCGCCTCGATATTGACCTGCTTGACGACGCCGTTGTCGATCACCAGCGAGAAGCGCTGACCGCGCATTCCCATGCCGAAGCCGGTCGCGTCGAGCTCCAGGCCGAGCGCCTTGGTGTACTCGCCGTTACCATCGGCCAGCATGTCGACCTTGCCGTCGGTGTTCTGCGATTTGCCCCAGGCCTTCATCACGAACGCGTCGTTCACGGACAGGCAGGCGATCGTTGCGACGCCCTTCTTCTTGAGGTCGGCGGCCTTCTCGACGAAGCCCGGCAGGTGCTTGGCATCGCAGGTCGGCGTGAACGCGCCCGGCACCGAGAACAGCACGACCTTCTTTCCCTTGAAATACTCGTCTGCACTCACCTTCTGCGGCCCGTCCGCCGTAGCGAGCGTGAGCGTTCCGGACGGCATCTTGTCTCCGACTTTGATGGGCATGGATCGAATCTCCTGAAGGGTGAGCGGGAGATTGTAGCCGAGTGACGAAGTGACGAAAGTGACGGAGTGACGTGAGGCCGTCACTATCGTCACTACGTCACTCTCGTCACTTCTACTACAGGAGTCGCAACGCCCCGCGCGCGCCGAGAATATGCGACCGCATCAGAGCGGCGCTCCAGTCGCCGTCGCGCGCTTCCAGCGCACGGACGATCTCCAGGTGATGCGAGGCGCTGCGGATCAGGTCCTCGTCCTGGTAGCTCGCGAAGGTCTTCATCATCAGCGGCGCTTCGATCAGCGACGACAGCGCGCCGACCAGGCGCGAGCTGCCGGCGAATTCGTGGATGCGCCGGTGGAACTGGCTGTTGAGATCGCCGACGCGCTCCAGGTAGCCCTCGGTCTTGCTCAGCGTCTCGTGGTACTGATCTTCCGCGAGCTGGCGCAGCTCGGCGATGCCCTCGGCCGTCATGCGGCGCGCGGCCCGGGCGGCGCCGTACGCTTCCAGCAGTGCGCGTAACTCGAACACGTCGTCGCGGTCCTCGGCGGTCCACTCGGCGACGATTGCCCCCTGATGCGGGATGAACTCCAGCAAGCCTTCCGCATGAAGCTTGCGGAGGGCTTCCCGGACCGGTGTACGGCTGACGCCGGCAACGGCGGCGACTTCCTGCTCCGTGATGCGGCACGCGGCGGGATACACGCCGCGCACGATTCGCTCGCGGACGGTCTGGTACGCCTTGTCCACTGCTTTGGCCATGGTTTTCCCTTCGTATGTATTTTGTGGGGGCCCTGGGGGCCCAATGCCGGGCAGTGTATACGGGGTGGGTTCATCGATGACAGCCGTGCGAACCGCGCGCAACACGTGTTGCACGCGGCTTTTGCAGCCGTCTGGCTCTTCCCGGCGGCTCGCGAGCACTCAAAGCGATGAATCAGCTGTGCTATCTAAGCAGCTGATCTTTTGGGAAATCCGCCGGCCTTCGAGACCATGCTCGGCACCGGCTTGCCGCGCTGGTCTTGCAGCCATCGAGCCACCTCGATCAGCCGGCCCAGGTCGATGCCTGTCTCGAATCCGCTACGCGACAACATGTACAACAGGTCCTCGGTCGCCACGTTGCCGGTCGCGTTCGGTGCGAATGGACAACCGCCGATGCCGCCGACGCTCGCGTCCAATGTATGCACGCCAGCCATGACGGCTGCATACGCGTTGGCGACTGCGGTGTTGCGGGTGTTGTGGAAGTGGCAGCGCAGCGGCACGCCGTTCAAGGCAGGCAGCAGTTGTTCGACGAGTGCCGTCACCTGCGTTGGGACCGCTACTCCGATCGTATCGGCGATCGCGATCTCGATGGGCTTGGCGGCCGCCAGGCGGCGAGCGATCTCGATCACGCGCGCGGCCGGCACTTCACCTTCGAAGGGACATCCGAACGAGACTGAGATAGTCACCTGTGCGCGGATGCCGGCGGCGTGGGCGAGCGGCGCGATCTCCTCCCACGCTGCGATGGTTTCCTCGATCGACGCGCCCTGATTGCGCTGACTGAAACTGTCGGTCGCCGCGGTCACCATGCCGATCTCGGTGCAGCCCGCCGCGAGCGCCCGATCGAAGCCGCGACGGTTCAGCACGAGCCCGATGTATTGCACGCCCGGTCGGCGCGGCAATCCGGCCATGACCGCTTCGGCATCGGCCATCTGCGGCACGCGCTTTGGATTCACGAAGCTCGCCACTTCGACGCGACGAACGCCCGCATCGACCAGCCGGCTGATGAGCTCGAGCTTGAGCGGCGTCGCGAGCACGTCCGGCTCGCTTTGCAAGCCGTCGCGCGGACCGACTTCCACGATTTCGATGCGGCGAGTCATGCTCACATCCTACACCTCGCGATCCGTCACGGCGCCGCGCGAGGCGCTGCTGACGACGCGTGCATACTTTGCCAGCACACCCTTGCGCGCATACGGCTCCGGCGCGCGCCATTCACTGTGCCGTTGCGCGAGAGTTTCCGCGGGAACGTCGAGCCGCATCTCACTCGTCTGTGCGTCGATCGTGATGGCATCGCCGTCCCTGACCAGCGCAATCGGACCGCCGACGGCCGCTTCGGGCGCGATGTGCCCGACGACGAATCCGCGGCTGCCGCCGGAGAAGCGGCCGTCCGTGATCAGCGCCACCTGGTCCGCGAGACCGCGGCCGGCGATCGCGCTCGTCGGGCTCAACATCTCGCGCATGCCCGGCCCGCCCTTCGGTCCTTCGTAGCGGATCACCACGACGTCGCCCGCGGCGACCTTGCCATCGAGGATTGCCTGCACCGACGCTTCCTCGCCGTCGAACACGCGTGCGCGGCCCGTGAAGGACAAGCCTTCCTTGCCGGTGATCTTCGCGACCGCGCCTTCCGGCGCGAGATTGCCGTACAGCACGACCAGGTGGCTCTCGGGTTTGAGCGGATTCGAGAACGCCCGCACGATGTCCTGGCTCTTCGGGTACGGCTTCACCGACTTCAGGTTCTGCGCAAGCGTCTTGCCGGTGACCGTCAGACAGCCGCCGTGCAGCAGCCCCGCATCGAGCAGCATCTTCATCAGCGGCTGGATGCCGCCGATGCGGATCAGCTCGGACATCATGTATTTGCCGCTCGGCTTGAGATCCGCGAGCACCGGCACGCGCTTGCCGATGCGCGTGAAGTCGTCGAGCTCGAGCGGAACGTTCGCGGCGTGCGCCATCGCGAGCAGATGCAGGACCGCGTTCGTCGAGCCGCTGAGCGCGATGACGACCGCGATCGCATTCTCGAACGCCTCACGCGTCAGGATCTGCGACGGCGTGATCCCGGCCTTGACCAGGCGCACGACCGCCCTGCCGGCCTCCTCGCAGTCCTTGATCTTGTGGCGCGAGACCGCTTCCTGCGCGGAGCTGTTCGGCAGACTCATGCCGAGCGCTTCGATGGCCGACGCCATCGTGTTTGCCGTGTACATGCCCGCGCAGCTGCCGGGGCCTGGGATCGCAGTGCGCTCGATTTCGTTCATCTCGCGCGCCGAGATCGCGCCCGTGGCGAACGCGCCGCGCGCCTCGAACACAGAGATGATGTCGCGACGCTTGGCGCCGGGCCGGATCGTGCCGCCATACACGAACACCGACGGCCGGTCGAGCCGCGCGAGCGCGATCAGGCAGCCCGGCATGTTCTTGTCGCAGCCGCCGATCGCGACGACACCGTCGAAGCCCTGCGCACCCGCGACCGTCTCGATCGAGTCCGCGATCACCTCGCGCGACACGAGCGAGTAACGCATGCCGGGTGCGCCGTTCGAGATGCCGTCGGACACCGTGATCGTGCCGAATGTCGTGCTCTTGCCGCCGGCCTTGTCGACCGCCGCCGCTGCCGCGCGGGCCAGCCGGTCGATGTGCATGTTGCACGGAGTGAGGTTGCTCCACGTGGAAGCGACGCCAATCGCCGGCTTCTTGAAATCGGCGTCCTTGTAGCCGACTGCGCGCAGCATCGCGCGGCTCGGCGCCTGCTTCAGGCCATCGACGACTTCACTCGAATAGCGCCGTGGGTTGGGTTTCGTTCCGCTCTTTTTTTCAGCCATCCGTCATCCGCCAATGCGTTTTTTCTTGCCTTCGTGCAGTCCGGCGATGCGCATCGCCAGCTCCAGCGCCTGCTCGTAGTTCAGGCGCGGATCGACCTGCGACTTGTATGCGCGCGCGAGATCGGCATCCGTCAGGCCGCGTGCGCCGCCCGTGCACTCGCTGACATCCTCACCGGTCAGCTCGAAGTGCACGCCGCCAAGCCAGGAACCGAGCTCTCGATGAATCCGGAAGGCCGCTTCGACCTCGGCGACGATGTTCTCGAAGCGGCGCGTCTTCAGCCCCGAGCTCGACGTCTCGGTATTGCCGTGCATCGGATCGCAGATCCACAGCACCGGACTGCCGGTGGCGCGCACGGCCTGGATCAGCGGCGCGAGGCGCTTGTCGATGTCCTTGACGCCCATGCGATGGATCAGCACCAGGCGCCCCGGCTCGTTGCGCGGATTGAGCGCCGCGATCAGACCCTGCACCCACTCCGCGCTCATCGACGGACCGACCTTGACGCCGATCGGATTGGAGATGCCGCGGAAGAACTCGACGTGCGCGCCGTCGAGCGCCGCCGTTCGCATGCCGATCCACGGCAGGTGCGTCGACAGGTTGTACCAGCGCTGCTGGCGCTCGATGAAGCGGGTCTGCGCCTGCTCGTACGGCAGATGCAGTCCTTCGTGGCTCGTATAGAAGCTGACGCGATTCGCTTCGTGGATCGGCGCGCGGCTGGTGGCTTCGAAGAAATCCAGAGAGTCGGAAATGGACTGCACGATGCGCTCGTACGCGTCCTTGAGCGGCGAGTGGCGCACGAAGTCCAGATCCCAGTATTCCGGGTGATGCAGGTCGGCAAAGCCGCCGTCGATCAGTGAGCGCACGAAATTCAGGGTCAGCGCGGCGCGCTCGTAGCCCCGCAGCAGCAGCTCGGGATCCGGCGCGCGTTCCTGCGACGTAAAGCCCGGACGGTTGATGATGTCGCCGCGGTAGGTCGGTAGCGTCAGGCCGTCGCGCGTTTCCGTGTCCGCCGATCGCGGCTTGGCGTATTGGCCGGCCATGCGGCCGATGCGCACGACCGGTTTGCGCAGGCCGTAGACGAGCACCAGGCTCATCTGCAGAAGGATCTTCAGCTTCTTGGCGATCTTGTCGGACTCGCAGTCCTCGAAACTCTCCGCGCAGTCCCCACCTTGGAGTATGAAGCGCTCGCCGCGCTGGGCGGCAGCGATGTGCTCGCGCAGCGCCTCGATCTCCCAGGAGACGACCAGCGGCGGCAAGCGCGCGAGCGAGGCGATCGTCCGCTGCAGGGCGGCAGGGTCGGCGTAGGTCGCCTGCTGCTGCGCCGGCTTGCTCTGCCAGCTGGCCGGGTGCCACTCGATGAGGTCGGCGTTGCGCGTCATAAATGTATACCGACTGTAGCATCTCTGCGGGCGTGGCTAGAATGGCGCCCCCTTTTTGGAGGTCCGCATGCCCAAGGTTCTCATTCTCGGCGCCGGCAAGATCGGAGCGCTCATCTCCGGCCTGCTCGCCGAGTCCGGCTCGTACGAGGTGCATCTCGCAGACGTGAGCGGCGAAGCTGCAAATGCCGTGGTCAACGCCCACCGCCTTCCGAATCTGCACGCGCACACGCTCGACGCCTCGGATACGCCGGCCCTCGATGCGCACCTCAAGAAGCATCCCGTCGACGCGGTGATCTCCGGTCTGCCGTACTACTGCAACATCGCAGTCGCGGAAGCGGCACGCCGCGCCGGTATACATTATTTCGACCTGACGGAAGACGTCGAAGTCACGCGGGCGGTGCGCAAGATCGCCGCCGGCGCCAAGCAGGCGTTCGTTCCCCAGTGCGGCCTCGCACCCGGGTTCATTTCGATCGCCGCCAACGAGCTGATCGGTCACTTCGACGAGCTGCGCACGGTGAAGCTGCGCGTCGGCGCCCTCCCCCAGCATCCGAACAACGTCCTGAAGTACTCGCTGACGTGGTCGACCGAAGGCCTGATCAACGAATACGGCAATCCGTGCGAGGCGATCGTCGACGGCCGGCGCATCGAAGCGGCGCCGCTCGAAGGGCTCGAAGAGATCGAGATCGACGGCACGCTGTACGAAGCTTTCAACACTTCCGGCGGCCTCGGCTCGCTCGCCGAAACCTACGGCGCGCGCACGCAGGTCATGGACTACAAGACCATGCGCTATCCGGGCCACTGCCAGCAGATGCGCCTGCTGATGAACGATCTGAAGCTCAATCACGACCGCGGCACGCTGAAGCGCATTCTCGAGAACGCCGTGCCGCAGACGCTGCAGGACGTGATCGTGATCTACGTCGCCGTGACCGGCAAACAGGACGGCGACCTGCGCGAAGAGAATTACGTCAACAAGGTGTATCCGCAGATGATCGCCGGACGCCTGTGGTCCGCGATCCAGGTGACGACGGCGGCCGGCATCACGGCGGTCGTCGACCTGGTCATGAACAGCGGCGGACGCCACGCCGGGTTCGTACGTCAGGAAGACTTCCGCCTGCAGGACGTGCTGCAGAACCGCTTCGGCAAGCACTACGCTTCCACGAACGGCAAAGAGATCTCCGCCCACGTCGTCGTCAGCGGCCAGGCCGGCCACCAGCGCGCCCTGCACCGGCGCTGAGTTTTTCGAGGTTTCGATATGCGTGACATTCTTTCTTCTCTGGGACTCTCCGAGCTCAACGCCGGCGCGTGGGCGCTGGATGGCGGCTGGTCCAAGGACACGTCGGGTCCGGTCATCGAGTCGATCAATCCGGCGACCGGCGAGCTGCTCGGCCGTGTGCGCAGCGCGACGGCCGCCGACTACGAGCGCGTGATCGGTTCCGCGCGCAAAGCATTCGAGCAGTGGCGCATGGTTCCTGCACCGAAACGCGGCGAAGCCGTGCGCCTGATCGGTGAGGAGCTGCGCGTGCACAAGAGCGCGCTCGGCAGCCTCGTGACGCTGGAAACCGGCAAGATCAAGCCCGAAGGCGACGGCGAAGTGCAGGAGATGATCGACATCGCCGACTTCGCAGTGGGCCAGTCGCGCATGCTGTACGGCCAGACCATGCACTCGGAGCGGCCGATGCACCGCATGTACGAGCAGTGGCATCCGCTCGGCCTCGTCGGAATCATCAGCGCGTTCAACTTCCCGGTCGCGGTATGGTCGTGGAATGCGTTTCTGGCGGCCGTGTGCGGCGATGCGTGCGTGTGGAAGCCGTCGCCGAAGGCGCCGCTGTGCGCGATCGCGGTTCAGAACATCGTCAACCGCGTCTGCGAGCGCCAGGGCCTGCCGGCCATTTTCCAGCTGTTCATCAGCGCCGGCACGGAGCTCGCCGAGAAGTTCGTCGATGACCGTCGCGTCGATCTAGTGTCGTTCACGGGTTCGACCGCCGTCGGCCGCAAGGTCGGCGAGCGCGTCGCGGCGCGTCTCGGCAAGAGCCTGCTGGAGCTCGGCGGCAACAACGCGATCATCGTCGACGAGTTCGCCAACCTCGACCTCGCTGTGCCGGCGATCGTCTTCGGCGCAGTCGGCACCGCCGGTCAGCGTTGCACCAGCACGCGACGCATCTTCGTGCATGAGTCGCGCTCGAAAGAGCTCGAACAGCGGCTGACCAAGGCCTACGCGCAGGTGAAGATCGGCAATCCGCTCGAATCAGGCACGTTGATGGGACCGCTGATCGATGGTCGCGCGGTGGCTGCGTACAGCAAGGCGATCGAGACGGCGCGCCGCGCCGGCGGCACCGTCCTGTGCGGCGACAAGGTGCGCTCAGGCAACTTCGTCGAGCCGACGATCGTGCGCGCCCGCGGCGAGTGGGAGATCGTGCAGACCGAAACGTTCGCGCCGATTCTGTACCTGATCGAGTTCAAGACGCTCGACGAGGCGATCGCGATGCATAACGCCTCGCATCACGGCCTGTCGTCGGCGATCTTCACCGACCGGCTGCAGAACGCGGAGCGCTTCCTGTCGGCGGCGGGCAGCGACTGCGGCATCGCCAACGTGAACATCGGCACCTCGGGCGCGGAGATCGGCGGCGCGTTCGGCGGCGAGAAGGACACGGGCGGTGGGCGCGAGTCGGGATCGGACAGCTGGAAGGCGTACATGCGCCGCCAGACCAACACGATCAACTGGAGCTTGCAGCTGCCGCTCGCTCAGGGCATCGATTTCAAAGTCGCGCCCTGAGCGCGCTCGATCTGCTCGGCGATCCGCTTCTCGGACACGGGAACGGCGGTCTTCAGATCCTGCGCGAACAGCGAGACGCGCAGCTCCTCGATCAGCCACTGCAGACGGGCGATCTCGGCGTGCTGCTCGTCGCTATGGATTCGCGTGCTCAGCTGTTCGAGCGCGCGCATCGCCGGCCGCACGCGCGCCGCCAGCTCGGCGTCGCGCTTTTGATTTCCCGGTGCCTTGTCCAGCCGCCGCGCCAACGCCTTGAGGTAGCGCGGCAAGTGCTGCCACAGCACCGACGGAACGCCGCCTGGAAAATTCGCGGGCACCAGCGTTTGCAGCTGGGCTCGCGCGTCCTGTTGCAATGCCTGAAACGCAGGGTTGTCCAGCGCCGCAAGCTTCTGACGTACGTTGCGTAGCTCGCGTAGTGTCTCGCGCGCATGCGCCAGCACTCGATCGACCACCTCGCCGAAGCTGCTGCGGTGCCGGTCGAGCAACGCTTCGAACTGCTCGGCCGTTCGCGGCAACGCGGTGTCCGCGGCGAGAAAACAATCGCTGAACGCGCGTTCGGCGAGCGATTCGGCCATCGGCCTCGCCGTGCCGAACCCCTGGCCCAACAGCACGATGTCGCGGTCGTCGGCGAAGCGCTTGCGTGCATACTTGAACTGCTCCGGCAGAGCGAGCATCGCGAGGCGCAGCACGGCCGGACGCAACGAATCCTCCGCGTCCGCCGCACTGCCTGACTCCGTCAGCTCGACGCCATCGCCATGGTCGCGCAGCGTCGGGTACACGGTGAAGCGCAGGCCGCGTCGCTGCACGACCTGCTGTGCCGGCAGCTCGCCGAAATCCCAGCGCCGGTGCACCGTGTCGGGACGACCGCCGGATCGCTCGCCTTCGACGCGGCGGATGCCGCGCTTGAGCGCGAGCAGATCGCGTCCCTCGGCGATGACTGCGCCACCGAGATCGACCACACGAATGTTCAAACGCAACGAGTCCACAATCGGCAACGCGGACAGCTCCTCTGCGGTGAGCGGAGAGCCGCTGGATCGGGTGATCCAGTCCGCCAGCGCTGCGAGAAAGTCCTGGTGAGCGGCATCGATCTGCGTCGCGGCCCGAGCGGCATATTCGGGGACCGGCACGAACGCTTTGCGGACCTGCTTCGGCAGGGCGCGCAGCAGCTCCGTGATCTTCTCGATCCGCCAGCCGGGAATCGGCGTGGCGAAGTCCGCTGGCGTAGCCGTCGCGAGCAGCGGCAACGGCAGCGTGACCGTGATGCCGTCGCGAGCGCTGCCGGGCTCGAAGCGATACTCGAGAGGCAACTGATTGCCGGCAAGGCTCATGCTGTCGGGATGACTCGTCGCCGTGACCTCCGGCACCTCGCGGCGCATGAGATCGGCCCGCGACATGAGCATCGCCCCGGCGGGATGCGATCCGCGCAGCCATTTTTCGAGAGCTGCAGTCGAGTGAACATGCTCCGGCAGGCGCTGCAAGTAGAAATCAGTCATGGCCTGCTCGTCGACGAGCACATCGCGCCGGCGCAGCTTCGCCTCCAGCTGCTCCACCTCGCGCCGCAGGCGCCGATTGTGATCGACGAATGGCGCGCGCAACCGCGCATGACCCTCGACGAGCGCTTCACGCACGAAGATCTGCTGTGCCTCGCGTGGAGCGACGCTGCCGTAGTTGACCCGGCGTCGCGCTGACAGCGTGAGGCCGTACAACGAGGTCGACTCGAACGCCGCGACGAAACCGCGTTCCTCGACCCAGTGCGGCTCGCTGTAGCTGCGCTTGATGAGGTGCTCGGCGGCCGCCTCGATCCAGGCCGGCTCGACTGCAGCCACCATGCGGGCGTACAGACGTGTCGTCTCCATCAGATTCGCCGCAACCACCCACTTCGGCGGCTTCGAGGCGAGCGGCGTGCCGGGTGCAATGACGAAGCGCGAACCGCGCGCGCCTTCGTATTCGCGGCGCTCGTCGAGCGCGCCGATGTTGCCGAGGAATCCGGTGAGGATCGCCTGGTGCAGGTCGTTGTATTCGGCCGGCAGCTGGTTCGGCCGCAGCTCCAGCTCTCCCGCGATGTCCCCGAGCTGTCGCTGCAGCTCCTGCCACTCGCGCATGCGGATGAACGACAGGAAGTTCTCGCGACACCACTTGCGCAGCTGGCTGCCCGACAGCGCCCCGCTCTGCTCCGCGAACGCCTTCCACAGGTTCAGCACCGCGATGAAATCGGAGCGCGGATCGGCGAACGCGGCGTGCTTCTGGTCCGCCTGCGTCTGTGCTTCGGCTGGACGCTCGCGCGGATCCTGAGCGGCCATGAACGCCGCGATGATGAGCATCTCCGCGACACAGCGATGATGACTCGCCGCGAGCAGCATGCGTGCGAGCCGCGGATCGAGCGGCAGCGTCGCGATCTGCCGGCCGAGGCTGGTTACGTTGCGCGCCTCGTCTACAGCCTTCAATTCCTGCAGCAGCTTGTAGCCGTCGTTGATGAGCCGCGTGTCCGGCGGATCGACGAACGGGAAATCCTGCGGCTCACCCAGCTCGAGCGCGGCCATCTGCAGGATCACGCTGGCCAGGTTCGTGCGTAAAACCTCCGGCGGCGTGAAGGGAGCGCGCTGCGCGAACTCGTCCTCGGCGTATAGCCGGATGCAGATGCCGGGACTCTCGCGCCCGGCGCGGCCCTTGCGTTGCTCGGCGCTCGCTTGCGAAATCGCCTCGATCGGCAGTCGCTGCACCTTGCCGCGCACGCTGTAGCGGCTGATTCGCGCCAACCCCGAGTCGACGACGTGCCGCATGCCGGGCACGGTGAGCGAGGTTTCCGCGACGTTGGTCGCGAGCACGATGCGACGCGTGCCATGCCTCTCGAAAATCAGCTCCTGGTCGCGCGTCGACAGGCGCGAATACAGCGGCAGGACTTCCGTCGCGTGCAACCGCGCCTTGCCGAGCGCCTCGGACGCCTCGCGGATCTGTTTCTCGCCGGGCAGGAACACCAGCACGTCGCCGCGATCCTCGCGGTCCAGCTCCTGCACGGCGGCGACGATGCCCTCGGTGAGCGACAGCTCAGAGTCCTCGTCGTCGCCGATCAGTGGACGATAGCGTACGTCGACCGGATAGCTGCGGCCGGACACCTCGATGATCGGTGCACCGCCAAAAAAATCCGCGAAGCGCTGCGGATCGATCGTCGCCGACGTGATGACGACGCGCAACTCGGGGCGCTGCGGCAGCACGCGCTTGAGCACGCCCAGCAGAAAATCGATGTTGAGACTGCGCTCGTGCGCCTCGTCGATGATCAGCGTGTCGTAGTTGCGCAGCTGGCGATCGTGCTCCAGCTCGCGCAGCAGGATGCCGTCCGTCATCACCTTCAGGCGGGTGTCCGGCCCGGTGCGATCCGTGAACCGCACCTGGAAGCCGACAGCGGCGCCGACATTCGTACCGAGCTCGGTGGCGATGCGGTTCGCGATCGTACGCGCGGCGATGCGTCGCGGCTGTGTGTGCCCTATCAGCCCGAGCGTGCCGCGTCCCGCTGCGAGGCAGATCTTCGGCAACTGCGTCGTCTTGCCGGAGCCGGTCGCCCCGCACACGACGATGAGCGGGTGCTCCTGCAACGCGCGGGCGATCTCCTCGCGATGAGCAACGATCGGCAACGCGGCGTCGAACTCGAACTTCAGCGGCAGCGAGCGCAATCGCCCGACGCGCGCGACAGAATCGTCCATCGCTCGTGCCAGCGCGTCGGCCGCCTTCTGTGCCGATGCATCGAGCGTCTTGCGCGCGAACAACCGGTCCAGCTCGCGCGCCAGCCGCGGCCGATCCGCGTAACGCACCGTTGCCAGCCGCTCGCGCAGGGCCAGCAGCGTCGCACTGAATGAAGTCGTCGGGTTCACGTGGCTGGGAAGCGGATCTCGATCAGCGCGCCGCCGAGCGGCGATTCGTCGATGTGGATCGTACCGCCATTGAGCTGTGCCAGCTCGCGCACCACCGACAGGCCGATGCCCTGCCCGCTGACGCGCTCGTCGAGGCGCGCGCCGCGATCGAGCACGCGCGAGCGCTCGTCGACGGGAATGCCCGGCCCGTCGTCCTCGACGACCAGGCGCAGCCCGTCGCGCCGCGCCGTCGGGTCTGAGATGCGTTCGGCCGTCAGCACCACCTTGCCGTGACTCCACTTGAACGCGTTGTCCAGCAGGTTGCCCGCGACTTCGGTCAGATCATCACGGTCGCCGGCGAACAGGCAGCCCGGCGCGACGACCAGCTCGCAGTCGATCCTGCGGTCGACATATACCTTGAGCAGCGCCGCGCGCAGCGGTTCGAGCGTCGTGCGTACGTCGATCGGCGCCGTGCCGAGACCGGTGCCGCCGGACGCGGCCGCGCGCTTGAGCTGGTACTTGACGATGTCGTCCATGCGCCCGACCTGTTCGTCGAGCTGCCGCGCGACTGCCAGATCGCGCCCGTGCGTGCCATTGAGCAGGTTACGCATCACGGCGAGCGGCGTCTTGAAGCTGTGCGCGAGATTGCCGAGGGTATTGCGATAGCGCGCGAGGCGCTCGCGCTCACCACGCAACAGCGCGTTGAGATTCGTTGTGACGCCGAGCAGCTCGCGCGGGTAACCGGTGCCGAGCTCGGTCATGCGCCCTGCTTCGATCTCTTCGATCTCGCGCTCGATGCGCCGCAGCGGCGTGAGCAGCCGACGCAGCAGGTACGCCAGCGAGCCGAGCAGCAACAGCATGAGCAGTCCGAACCAGCCGAACAGCTGGCCGCGGAAGCGGTTGAGCTGCGCATAGTACGGCTCGAGATCCTCCGCGACGCTGTAGACGAAAGTCCGCGTCACGCCGTTGTCGAATTCCCATGCGATGCTGCGGCTCAGCGCCCGCACCGGCGAGCCGTCGCCGCGATGCAGCTGACGATATTGACGTTGCCCGGAAGGCAACGGCACCGCGAAGTCGAGACCGGTGCCGGTCAGCGAGTTCGAGCGCCAGCTCGGATAGCCGTCGCTGCGCAGGATTTCGCCGTACAGGCCCGAGCCGGGATTTTTCAGACGCTCCTCGGTCTTCTCCGGCGCCGGCTGCAAGCCGCCGCTGCTGTCCTCTTCGGAGGCGGAGATCAGCGCCAGCATCTGCGCTTCGAGGCGATCGTGCATCGCCTGCTCGGTGACGCGCTGGAACGCGAAGTCCAGCGCCGCGATGGTGATGCCGAAGAACAGGATCAGCAGGATGCTGACCGAGGCGAGCAGCCGTGTGGAGAGGGAGCGCGGCCCCATTCAGCGCGTCATTTAACGCAGTGGCCGCGTCATGCAGCGCTTTCGCGTTGCAGGGCGAAGCGGTATCCGCGGCCGCGCAAGGTCTCTATCGGTTTGATCGAATCGTCGGGGTCGAGCTTGCGGCGCAGGCGGCCGATGAAGACTTCGATCGTGTTGCTGTCGCGGTCGAAATCCTGCGCGTACAGGCGCTCGGTCAGCTCGCCCTTGGAGATGACTTCGCCGGCGCGATGGATCAGGTACTCGAGGATGCGGTATTCGAAGCTGGTGAGGTCGACGCGACGGTCGTTGACCGTCACTTCCTGCGTGCGCGGATCGAGCGCGACCGCGCCACAGCGCAACACCGGCTGCGCCCAGCCGCCCGAGCGCCGCAGCAGCGCCTGCATGCGCGCCAGCAGCTCCTCGAAATGAAATGGCTTCGCCAGGTAGTCGTCGGCGCCGGCTTGCAGGCCTTCGACCTTGTCCTGCCAGCGATCGCGCGCCGTCAGGATCAGGACCGGGTAGGACTTGCCCTCGGCGCGCAGCTTCTTGATCAGCTCCATGCCGTTGAGCTTCGGCAGGCCGAGGTCGACGATCGCCATATCGAGCGCGTACTCGCGGCCGCAGTACAGGCCTTCCTCGCCGTCCGCGGCGGCGTCGACGTTGAAGCCGGCCTGCTGCAGTTGTTCGACGATGGAATCGCGGAGAGGTTTTTCGTCTTCGACGATCAGCACGCGCATGGGGTCAGTGCATCGCTCCCGATTCTGCGTCCACTCGGACAGTCCAGACCTTGCCCTCGGCGCTCAGCAGGCGGATCTGATGCACCTGCTTGCCGCCGCTCTGAACCGTTTCCGCCTTGACCGCCTTGGCGCGGAAGCGGCGTTGCGCCATCTCGACGGCCTGGTCGAGCGAGACGCGCGACGGCTCGATCCGCGGATCGTGCCGCTGGCGCCGGTCGATCAGATCCTGGCCCTGGCCGGCCAGCGGCGCACCCGCCGCAAGCAACGAAAGGACAGCCAATACCAGGTGCCGGCCAGTGCGCATGATGAACGTAGTGTACGTGCGGCGGGACGCTAACTCACGTCCCGCCGCCGTAAGCCTCTAACCTCACTCGGCGGGTGCGACGGCGACCCGCACCTTGATCCGCTCGCCGGGGTCGTACGGCATGCGGGTCGTATATTCGCGGCCATTGTACTCGTAGGTCACCCGGTACCCGTCGATGCGCTCTTCGTACTCGTGGTCGTAACGCACGTCGCAGCGCTGCACGACTTCTTCGCGCGTCTGTGGGCCGTAGTTGCGCGTGGCGTTGGTGTAACCGACGCCGGCGCCGATCGCAGCGCCCGCAACCGTCGCGAAGTCCCGGCTGTGGTTGCTGTGGCCGAACTGGTGGCCGATCACGCCGCCGATGATGCCGCCGAGCAGCGTCTGGCCGGCGACCTGGGGAGCGGGAGACTCGACAGTGCGCACGTCGTCGTAGCACTCGCGCCGCGGCGTCTCGATGCGCACCTGGCGCACGATTGGCTCGACGCGCGTCACCGGCGCGTAGTCGTAGTCGCCGCGCCCATCTGATCGATTAGCGCGAGAATTCGACCAGGGCGGCGGCGCCGCCAGTGCGACACTCGTCACACTCAGGACACCCGCCAGGACCAGCAGCACACGAGCCTTGCGCATCTTCTTCTCCCAAACCCGGCGTGGGATTACGCCGAGCCTGGGGCACACGGTAGGCGGAACGGTCTGAATGAACCCTGAACTCGTTTGAAATGAAGCGGATAGCGCCCTTTGCTATCCGTTGTCCACCATCCGCTGCTTCCCTTCGTCCCACAGCTTGTCCATCTCTTCCAGGGTCGCTTCGCGGGTGCTGCGGCCCTGCTCGCGCAGGCAGTTCTCGACGTAGCGAAAGCGGCGCTCGAATTTTGCGTTGGCGCCACGCAGCGCCGTCTCCGGCTCGATCTTCAGGTAGCGGCAGACATTGACGACGCAGAACAGCACGTCGCCGAGCTCGTTGGTGATCTGCGCCTCGCCGGCTCGTTCGGCGACCTCCTTGCGCAGCTCGCCCAGCTCCTCATCGAGCTTGTCGAGCGCGCCGCCGACGTCCGGCCACTCGAATCCGACCAGCGCCGCCCGCTTGCCGAGCTTGTTCGCGCGCGTCAGCGCCGGTAGCGCCAGCGGCACGTCGTCCAGCACGCTGGCCCCGGCGCGCTCGCGCTCCAGCCTTTTCTGCTCTTCCCACGCGACTGTCTGCGCCTCCGCGCTGTCGATTCGCGCATTGCCAAAGACGTGCGGATGGCGCCGTTCCAGCTTGTCGCAGATCGCCGCGACCACGTCGTCGAAAGCGAACGTGCCGTGCTCGCTCGCCATCTGCGCTTGAAACACCACCTGGAACAGCAGATCGCCGAGCTCATCGCGCAGCGCCGCGGAGTCGTCGCGCTCGACCGCATCGGCGACTTCGTACGCCTCTTCGATGGTGTACGGCGCAATCGTGCGAGGCGTCTGCTCCCGATCCCACGGACAGCCGCGCTGCGGATCCCGCAACCGCGCCATGATCTGCAACAAGCGTGTAATGGAGGACATGGCAGCCGCTCACTTCAGCAATTTGTACAGCGAGATCAGCATTCCGGCCGTCGCGCCCCAGATGTGATGCTCGCCGTATGGAATGTCGTACACGCGCACCTGGGTCGTGCCCAGCATTCGTTCGCGCGCCTGGTGATTCGCCGCGTCGAGGATGTGCAGCAGAGGGACTTCGAACGTCGCATCGACTTCGCGGCGATCGAGATGGAGCTCGAAGCCCGGGTGCACGAAGCCGACCACCGGCGTCACCCAGAATCCGCTCAGCACGAGATGCGGCTCGAGGTAGCCGGCGAAGGTGACGTTCTCGCGCGACAGACCGATCTCCTCCTCGGTCTCGCGCAACGCCGCAGCCAGCGGCCCCTCGTCCTTGTCTTCGATGCGTCCGCCGGGAAAGCTGATCTGGCCGGCGTGATTCTTGAGATGCGAAGCGCGCTGCGTGAGCAGCACAGTGAGCCCGTCTTCGTGATCCACCAGGGGCACGAGCACCGCTGCCGCCGCCGGCGCAGCCGGAAAGTACTGGCGCACGGCCGCAGCAACTTCCGCGGAGAATCCCGCCGGCACGGCTGAGTGCGGATCGGTGGGTGGACGCGAGTCCTTCAGCCGCTCCTCGATCAGTCGCCGCAACTCGTGGCGATTGCCGGCCGCTATCGCCACCGTCAACCGCCGCCGCCGTCGGTCTTGCCGCCGCCGCGCGTCAGCGCGCGCGGGTCGAGCAGCCGCGCGAGCTCTTCCTCCGCCATCTGCGTTTGTTCCGCCACGACGTCACGGATCGGCCGGCCCTGCTCGTAGGCTTGCTTCGCGAGCTTCGCGCCGAGCTCGTAGCCGAGCACCGGATTCAGCGCGGTGATCAGGATCGGATTGCGCTCGATTGCAGCGGCGATGCGCGCTTCGTTGACCGTGAAGCCCGCGATCGCGGAGTCGGCGAGCGCCCGTGCCGCATTCGCCGACAGGTCGATGCTCTGCAACAGGTTGTAAGCGATCACCGGCAGCATGACGTTGAGCTGGAAGTTGCCGGACTGCCCGGCGATCGCGATCGTCGCGTCGTTACCCATCACTTGCGCGGCCACCATCGTCACCGCTTCCGGGATCACGGGGTTGACCTTGCCCGGCATGATGCTGCTGCCTGGCTGCAGCGCCGGCAGCGCGATCTCGCCGAGTCCGGCGAGCGGTCCGCTGTTCATCCAGCGCAGATCGTTCGAGATCTTCATCAGCGCCACCGCGAGCGTGCGCAGGTGGCCGGACAATTCGACCGCCGTGTCCTGCGACGACAACGCTTCGAAGTAGTTGCTGCTCGGCTTCAGCTCGAGGCCGCATTTCACGGAGAGATAGCGCGTCGCGCGCGCCGCGAAGCGCGGATGCGCGTTGACACCTGTGCCAACTGCCGTGCCGCCGAGCGCCAGCGCCTGCAGGCGCGTGCGGCACTCCATGATGCGCGCGCTCGCATGATCGACCTGGGTGCGCCAGCCGCTCATCTCCTGACCGAACGTCACCGGCATCGCGTCCATCAGGTGCGTGCGTCCTGTCTTGACGATCTCGCCGATGTCGCCGATGCGGCGGCTGATGACAGCGCCGAGATACGCGAGCGCCGGCAGCAAGTGCTGTTCGACCGCGAGCAGCGCGCTCAGATGGATCGCCGTCGGGATCACGTCGTTCGAGCTCTGGCTCATGTTGACGTGATCGTTGGGATGCACCGCGAGGCCGGCATAGCGGCTGGCGACGTGCGCGATCACCTCATTGGCATTCATGTTGCTGCTGGTGCCGGAGCCGGTCTGGAACACGTCGATCGGAAACTGCGTGTCGTGCCGGCCCTCCGCGACTTCCAGCGCTGCCTTCTGAATCGCCGCCGCGCGCTTCGCGTCGATCGCGTCGAGGTCGAGGTTCGTGGTCGCAGCAGCCCACTTGATCAGGCCGAGCGCGCGGATGAAATCCCGCGGCATGCGCAGCCCGCTGATCGGGAAGTTCTCGACCGCGCGCTGCGTCTGCGCGCCCCACAGCGCGTCGGCCGGGACTTGCAGCTCGCCCAGGCTGTCTCGTTCGATGCGGTAACCCTCGTTCGCCACGCGAACCTCTGTTCCTAAAGGCCGATGAATTCTCGGCTATTATAGAAGCCGTCAACCGCTTCTCTACCATGAACAACAGCGCGCTCAACGCCATTTCCCCGATCGACGGCCGGTATGCCGACAAGGCTGCCGAGCTGCGCCCCCTGTTCAGCGAGCGCGGCCTGATCCGCCAGCGGGTGCGCGTCGAAGCGCTGTGGCTCAAGGCGCTGGCCGTCGAGCCGGGCATCGTCGAGCTGCGCGGCCTGCCCGCTGCGGCCCTGACGGTGCTGGACGCGCTGGCCGCCGAGCTGACCGAGGCGGAGGCCGCGGAGGTCAAGCGGATCGAGCGCGAGACCAATCATGACGTGAAGGCGGTCGAGTACTTCGTCAAGGCCCGGCTCGACTCGGTGCCCGCCTGGCGCACACGGCGCGAGTTCGTGCATTTCGCGTGCACGTCGGAGGACATCAACAACCTCAGCTATGCCTTGATGCTGCGCGAGGCCCGCGACCAGGTGCTGCTGCCGCGACTGGACGCGCTCATCGCGCGCCTGCGGACGCTCGCACACGCGAACGCTGCAGTCGCGATGATGGCCCGCACGCACGGTCAGCCCGCGACGCCGACGACGCTGGGCAAGGAAATCGCGAACTTCGTGTATCGCCTCGCCGAGCAGCGCACACGCTTCGCCGCCGTGGCGATCGCCGGCAAGATCAACGGCGCGGTCGGCAACTTCAACGCGCATCTGAGCGCCTACCCGCAGGTCGACTGGCCCGCGCTCGCGCGGCGTTTCGTCGAATCGCTCGGCCTCACCTGGAACCCATACACGACGCAGATCGAGCCGCACGACTGGATGGCGGAGTACTTCGATGCGCTGGCGCGGCTCAACACGGTGCTGATCGACCTGTGCCGCGACATGTGGGGCTACATCTCGATCGGCTACTTCCGCCAGCGCCCGGTGGCCGGCGAAGTCGGCTCGTCGACGATGCCGCACAAGGTGAACCCGATCGACTTCGAGAACGCCGAGGGCAATCTCGGCCTGTCGAGCGCCCTGCTGCGCTTCATGGCGGACAAGCTGCCGGTCTCGCGATGGCAACGCGATCTCACGGACTCGACGGTGCTGCGCAACGTCGGCGTGGCCGTGAGCCATGCGTTGATTGCCTGGCGCTCGATCGAGCGCGGCCTGGAGCGCGTCGAAGTGGATACGCAGCGGCTGGCCGAGGACCTCGACGCCAACTGGGAGCTGCTGGCGGAACCGATCCAGACAGTCATGCGTCGATTCGGCGTGGAGAACGCGTACGAGCAGCTGAAGGCGCTGACACGCGGGCAGCGGGTCGATGCCGAGTCCCTGCGGCGCTTCATTTCCGGCCTCGCGATCCCCGAGGAGGCCCGGCGCGCGCTCCTGGAGCTCTCGCCGCAGCGTTACACCGGCTGCGCGGAGGATTTGGCCCGAAAAGTCTGACCAAAAAATTCTTGATCAGCGTCACAAAGGTCGCACAATCAGCCGCTTATACTGCCCTGCATGACCGTCTGTCCCGATCTCACCGTCGCCGCCATCGTCGAGCGCGACGGCCAGTTTCTGCTCGTCGAGGAGCGTGTCGCCAACCGGATGGTGTTCAACCAGCCCGCCGGGCACGTCGAGAAGGGCGAGCAGTTCATCGACGCCGTCGTGCGCGAAACCCTCGAAGAGACCGCCTGGACTTTCCATCCCCAAGCGCTCGTCGGCATCTACTTCTGGGAGCAACCGGGCCGGCCCCGCAGTTTCCTGCGGGCGGCTTTCTGCGGGCGCGTGAGCGGACACGATCCGGCGCGCCGCCTCGATCGCGGCATCGAGCGGGCCGTGTGGCTGACGCGAGAGCAGGTCGTGGCGCGCTCGGCGCGACTGCGCAGCCCGATGGTGCTGGGCTGCATCGATGACTACCTGGACGGCGTCCGCTATCCGCTCGACGTCATCAAGCACGTGCTGAAGGACGCGAGCCAGCTGAGTACGGCGGACCTGCGCTCGCGCTCGTTCGATCACCCGGCGCTCAACCGGGTCCTGTAGAAGCGCGTAGCGGATAGTATCCGCTCCAAATGTCTTCCATTCCCGTCATCGTTGGCATGTCCGGCGGCGTCGACTCGTCCGTCGCGGCGTGGCTGCTGCTCCAGCAGGGCTACGACGTGCAGGGCCTGTTCATGAGCAACTGGGACGAGGATGAAGACGGCTACTGCACGGCGGCCGAGGACTATCAGGACGCGCGCAGTGTCTGCGAGCAGCTCGGCGTACCGCTGCACCGGGTGAGCTTCGCCGGTGAGTACCGCGAGCGCGTGTTCGCGTACTTCCTGGAGGAGTATCGCGCCGGACGCACGCCGAATCCCGACGTGCTGTGCAATCGCGAGATCAAGTTCGGCGTGTGCTTCGACTATGCGCGACGCCTGGGCGCCGAGTGGGTCGCTACCGGCCACTACGCGCGCGTCGAGCACGGTGCCGATGGAACCGGCTCGCGCCTGCTGCGCGGCCTCGACCCCGGCAAGGACCAGAGCTACTTCCTGCACGCGATGCCGTCGCAGGCGCTGGCGCGGACGCTGTTCCCGATCGGCTCGCTGCAAAAAGCCGACGTGCGCCGCATGGCGCGTGAGCTGGCGCTGCCGGTCTTCGACAAGAAGGACAGCACTGGCATCTGCTTCATCGGCGAGCGCCCGTTCGCCGAGTTCCTCGCGCGCTACCTGCCGGCGCAGCCCGGCGAGATCGAAACCGCCGAGGGCCGCAAGGTCGGCGAGCATCGCGGCCTCATGTATTACACGCTCGGCCAGCGCCAGGGGCTGCGCATCGGCGGCCGCAACGATGCCTCCGAAGATGCCTGGTATGTCACGGACAAGGATCTGCGGCGCAACGTGCTCGTCGTCGTACAGGGCCATGATCACCCGGCGCTGTTGCGCAGCGAGCTGCACGCCTCGCAGCTTTCGTGGGTCGCCGGCGCGCCGCCTGCCGCCGAGTTCGAATGCACCTCCAAGGTCCGCTACCGCCAGCGCGACCAGGATTGCGCGGTCCGGGTGCTCGCAGGCGGGCGGTGCGCAGTCCAATTCGCCGACCCGCAGCGCGCCGTCACGCCGGGGCAGTACGTAGTGTTCTATCGCGGCGAGGAATGCCTGGGCGGCGGCGTCATTGAGGCGTCTCAGGGGCATCCCCAGCCGCTATAATCCGCCCCCTTTGGCGGACGCTGTCGCGGCTGCCATACCTATAGAATATCGATGGTTGAGCCACCATATATTTTACCCGCACCCATGCAGACGCTAAGGTGCGCGGGCAGAGGCGACCGAAGTCGCCTGGCCACTTTCCCGGAGGACGCATGAAAGACTCGTTCAAGGCGCGCACGACGCTCGCTTGCGGCAGCAGCAACTTCGAAATCTTCAGCCTCGCTGCATTGAAGGACCGCAACGTCGCCCGCCTGCCCTACTCGCTGAAGATCCTGCTGGAGAACCTGCTGCGCTTCGAGGACGGCGTGAACGTCACGCGCGAGGACATCGATGCGCTGCTCGAGTGGGATCCGAAAGCCGCGCCTTCCTATGAGATCTCGTTCTCGCCCAGCCGCGTCATCATGCAGGACTTCACCGGGGTGCCGGCCGTCGTCGACCTCGCCGCGATGCGCGAGGCCATGATCAAGCTCGGCGGCAACCCCGACGAGATCAATCCCCTGTCACCCGCCGAGCTGGTCATCGATCACTCGGTGCAAGTCGACGCCTACGGCTCCGCGGACGCGCTCGCCAAGAACACGGCAATCGAGTTCGGCCGCAACACGGAGCGCTACGCATTCCTGCGCTGGGGCCAGACAGCGTTCCGCAATTTCAAAGTCGTGCCGCCGAACACCGGCATCGTGCACCAGGTCAACATCGAGTACCTGGCGCGAGTCGTGTTCGACATGGAGAAGGACGGCGTGCGCTGGGCGTACCCGGACACGCTGGTGGGCACCGATTCGCACACCACGATGGTGAACGGCCTCGGCGTGCTCGGCTGGGGCGTCGGTGGTATCGAGGCGGAAGCGGCGATGCTCGGCCAGGCGGTGACGATGCTGATTCCGCATGTCATCGGCTTCAGGCTCACCGGCAGCCTGCCGGCGGGCACGACAGCCACCGACCTCGTGCTCACCGTCACGGAGCAGCTGCGCAAGAAGGGCGTCGTCGACAAGTTCGTCGAGTTCTTCGGCGACGGCCTCGCCAGCCTGCCGCTCGCCGACCGCGCGACGATCGGCAACATGTCGCCGGAATTCGGCAGCACCTGCGCGATCTTCCCGGTCGACGAAGAGACGCTGCGCTACCTGGAGCTGACCGGCCGCAGCGCCGATCACATCGCGATGGTCAAGGCCTACGCGAAGCACCAGGGCTTGTGGCGCGAGAACGGCCAGCCGCAAGCCGATTACACCGACGTGCTCGAGCTCGACCTCGGCACGGTCGAGCCCTCGCTCGCCGGCCCGAAGCGTCCGCAGGATCGCGTGCCGCTGCGCACGGCGAAGCAGACGTACCAGGCGGCCCACAAGAAGATGGCCGAAGAACGCGCGGCCAAGAATCCTTCCGCCAAGGGCGCAGGGACGGCTACGGTGGACGGCAAGACGTTCCCAGTCGCGGACGGCGCAGTGCTGATCGCAGCCATCACGAGCTGCACGAACACATCGAATCCTGCGGTGCTCATCGGCGCCGGCTTGTTGGCGCGCAACGCCCGCAGGCGCGGGTTGGGTGCGAAGCCGTGGGTCAAGACCAGCCTCGCGCCGGGCTCGCGTGTGGTCACCGACTATCTCGACAAGGCCGGTCTCAGCGGCGATCTCGAAGCCGTCGGCTTCTACACCGTCGGCTACGGCTGCACGACGTGTATCGGCAACTCCGGCCCGCTGCGGCCGGAGATCTCCGAGGCGGTGCGGGCCGAAGACGTCGTCGCGTGCTCCGTGCTCTCCGGCAACCGCAACTTCGAAGGCCGCGTGCATCCGGAAGTGAAGATGAACTTCCTCGCCTCGCCGCCGCTGGTGGTCGCGTACGCGCTCGCCGGTACGCTCAACCTCGACCTCACCACCGAGCCGCTCGGCACCGGCAGCGACGGCAAACCGGTTTACCTGAAGGACATCTGGCCGACGCAGGGCGAGATCCACGAATTCATCGCGAAGTCGGTCGACTCTGCGATGTTCAAGAAGGGCTACTCGAGCGTGTTCACCGGCGACGAGAACTGGAATGCGATCCGCCTGCCGAGCGGCAAGATCTACTCCTGGGACGAGAAGTCGACGTACGTGAAGAATCCGCCGTACTTCGTCGGCATGACGATGAAGCCCGGCGCGGTCGCCGATATCCGCAACGCGCGCGTGCTGGCGTTGCTCGGCGACTCGGTCACGACCGACCACATCTCCCCGGCCGGCGACATCTCGAAGTCCAGCCCGGCCGCGAAATACCTGGTGTCGCTCGGCGTGCAGCCGGGCGACTTCAATTCGTACGGCGCGCGGCGCGGCAATCACGAAGTGATGATGCGCGGTACGTTCGCGAACATCCGGCTGCGCAACCAGCTGGCGCCCGGCACCGAGGGCGGCGTCACCGTGCACGTGCCGAGCAACGAGCAGATGAGCATTTACGACGCGGCGATGCGCTACAAGCAGGA
>DATEML010000127.1:0-5593 GCA_035275585.1 Steroidobacteraceae bacterium
TTCCGGCGCCACAGGCAAAGGTACGACCGTCATCAAGAACATGAAGTACTTCGCCGCAGCCCGAAATGACGGGTTCAAAATCATGCCGATCGATCGGCTCGCCTACAGTCGCGGGCCCAAGCCAGCACCGTTCGAGTTTCGCGGTACCTCAGGATGGACCATCACGATCGCCATGGACTCCACGGAAGTGGTTGCGGCATCGACGGGTTCCGAGGCCGGCTGATCATGGCACGCATCATACGCACCGCGCCGTTGATACCTGCGACAGGATTCGAACCTGCAGACGTCCGCTTGGGCTCGGAAGGCGAAGTCAGCCAACGCCCCGCCCGAAACACAGAAGCGACTCAACGTCGCTCGTGCTGCAACCGACCCACGACCGTGGCGCCAATCCATCCCAGCAGCGCCACGGCCGTCCCAGTCTCCAACCAGATCGTCGCGTTCATCGCCATCGTGTGCGCGGATACCGGCGCCAGCACGTAATGATCGAGCCCGGCGAGCCCGAGCAGCGCATAGACCGCAATCAGCACGAGCCCGACACTTCGCCCGCGCAACCACAGCAGCACACCCAACGCACCGATTGCAGCCTCGGCGAGCCACGCTCCGTAAATACCAGCCGGCGAGATCCACGCAGGCATGTTCGGATAGTCGCCGAGGAACGCTGCGTTATGGACGAAATGCAGCAGGCTCGCCGCGGTGTGTGCGAGCACGAGCGCAATCAGAGTTCGGTTGATCCCCATAGTCACGGCGCCCGCGTTACCTGCGTTACTCTATGCGGATGCGAATACTAATACTGCTTGCGGCGCTGGTAGCAACCGCTGCTGGAGCTGCCGAACCGTCCGCTGAAACGACGATCCTGCTACGCCCTGCCCGCGTATTCGATGGTACGACAATGCACGCGGGCTGGCGTGTACTAGTGAAGGGCGAACGCATCGTCGCTGCAGGCACCGATGTCGCAGCCGCCGGCGCGCGCGAGATCGATCTTCCCGATACGACTCTTGTGCCCGGCCTGATCGAAGGCCACAGCCATCTGTTCCTGCATCCATACAACGAGACGAGTTGGGACGACCAGGTGCTGCATGAATCGATCGCTCTGCGCACAGCGCGTGCCGTCACCGCGGCGCGGGCGACCCTGATGGCCGGGTTCACGACAGCGCGCGACCTCGGCACGGAAGGCGCTGGCTACGCAGATGTCGGACTGAAGCAAGCAATCGACGAAGGCATCGTCCCCGGTCCGCGGCTGCTGGTCGCCACACGCGCGATCGTCGCGAGCGGTGCGTACGGACCGAAGGGGTTCGAGCCCGGCGTCGAAGTGCCGCAAGGCGCCGAAGAGGCGACGGGCGAAGACATCGTGCGCGCGGTCCGCCGGCAGATCGCCGCGGGCGCCGACGTCATCAAGCTCTACGCCGATTATCGCTGGCGGCCGGGTGAGGATCGGCGGCCGACGCTGTCGGAAGCAGAGCTGCGCGCAGCGACCGCAGCCGCTCATGACGCCGGCCGCACCGTCGCTGCGCATTCCACGACCGCGGAAGGCATGCGTCGCTCGATCGCAGCCGGCGTCGATACCATCGAACACGGCTACGGCGGCACGAAGGAAATTTTCCGTGCAATGAAAGATCGCGGGATTGTGCTGTGTCCCACGCTCGCAGCCACCGATGCCGTTGCGCGCTACGGCGGATGGGATGGACGCGAACCGGCGCCGCCCGCGGTCGAGCTTGGTCGTGCGAGCTTCAAGGCGGCGCGTGCAGCAGGTGTCATCATCTGCGCCGGCGGCGACGTCGGCGTGTTCGCGCACGGCGAAAACGTACGCGAGCTCGAACTGATGCAGGACGCCGGGATGCCCGCGCGCGAAGTGCTGATGGCAGTCACCTCGGTCAACGCGCGCGCCTTCCGCATCGACGACCGCGTCGGCGCGATCCGTGCTGGACTGCTCGCCGATCTCGTTGCGGTCACGGGCGATCCGACCGCCGACATTCGCGCGCTGCGCCAGGTCCGCCTCGTGATGAAAGGCGGCAAGGTCGTGCGCGAATGAGCGTCGCAAACGGTTTCGACCTGCCGGCGCCCCACATCCTCGATCTCACCGTCGGCGCTGCGGACATCGACGCCTACAACCACGTGAATAACGCCGTGTACGTGACCTGGTGCGATCGCATCGCGTGGGATCATTCGGCGGCGCTCGGGCTGCCGCTCGCCCGGTGTCTCGAGATCGACCGCGGCATGGCGGTCGTGCGCACCGTCATCCAGTACCTGCGCCCCGCCTTGCTCGATGACGTCGTGCACGTCGCGACCTGGATCGTGCCGGTGGACAGCCGGTTGCGCGTGCGCCGCCGCTTTCAGATCAAGCGCCTGGCCGACGCGAGCACGCTGGCGCGCGCCGAGATCGAGTATGTCTGCATCGAGCTGTCGAGCGGCCGGCCGATGCGCTGGCCGCAGGAGTTCCGCGAGCGTTACGTGAGCATTCCCGAAGTCGCGGCGGCGAGCGCGACGCTGCCGCCGCTCTGATCGCGCTGCCGTTCTGTTAAATCTTTCGCGACGCCCGGCCGCGCAGGCGTACGCTTGCGCGCTTCGTGGATAACGACAATTCAGCGGTCGGGAAGCAGTCATGAAGGGACGGGTGACGATCGGCCTCATCGGCGACCGCAGCGATTCGGTGCCGGCGCACGTGGCGATTCCGCTGGCGCTGGAGAGCTCTGCCGCCACGCTCGGCATCACGGCCGCCTACGAATGGGTACCCACCGAACGGATCCGGACTGCCAGCCGCGTCGCGGCGTTCGACGGCCTCTGGTGTGTTCCGGCCAGCCCGTATCGAAGCATGGATGGAGCGCTGCTCGCGATTCGTTGCGCGCGGGAAGGTCGAATCCCTTTCCTGGGCACGTGCGGCGGCTTTCAGCACGCGATCATCGAGTACGCACGCAATGTGCTCGGCTGGCAGGATGCGGCGCACGGCGAGAGCGATTCCTCGGCGGCGCTCGCCGTCATCTCGCCGTTGTCGTGCGGAATACTCGACGGCAGCGGCTCGATTCAGCTGCTCGCGGGCACGCGCATCGCCGCTGCGTACGGCACGGACGAAGCGACGGAAGAATATCGGTGCAGCTACGGCGTGAACCCGGACTTCCGCGCGTCGCTCGTTGCCGGCCCGCTGCGGGAAACCGCCCGGGACGATACCGGCGACCTGCGCGCCGTCGAGCTCGACGATCACCCGTTCTTCGTCGCGACTTTGTTCCAGCCGGAGCGCGCCGCGCTGCACGGCCGGCCGGCGCCGCTGGTCACTGCTTTCCTTACCGCCTGCGCCGCCGAGTAGAACGAACAGACGACGCCCGCTTCGTCACCGAGGCGGGCGTGTCATCAACAACCGCCTAGTTCGGCAGACGTTGTTTCTCGCAGGTCACGGCGGGATTCCAGTCGGTCAGGGCACCCTTGCGGTTGTCCTCGAACGCCCAGACGTGGATCTCGTAGAACCCGGGCAGGCCGTAACGGTTCGGCTCGCCGACGAAGTTCAACAGGTGGCCCTCCAGCGCCGGCCGGTCCAGCGGATCCGGATGCAGCGCGTCCCAGGCCGGCTTCGGCACGATGAACTCGACGCCGACGAGGCGCATGCGGCCGTTCGACTGCGGCTCGTAGATCAGCGCCTCGGGCTTGTTCACGTCGAGGATGCCGTCCATGTTGTCCGTGTTGATGAAGTGCACGCCCATCGCGCCGAACTCGGGTCCGGTCACGCACGGCGTCTTGGCCTTGTTGTAGGCCTCGAGCTCCTTCCTGGAGAAGCCGAGCACGACCTCGCGCACCTTGTTCACGATCGGCGTGAAGTTGTTCGAGAAGTGCTTGTCGGTATCCGCCTGGTCTGTTGCGCCCGCCGCCAGCGGCAACGCGCAGGAAATTGCGGCCGCCAGCAACGGCAGGATCGATGTCTTGAGATTCGCTTTCATATCGCTTCCTTCCCCGGTCATGGGTAATAACGTGTGTGGCGCAGGCCCCTCGACGCCAACCTCCGCGAATGCTCCCGGCCATCCCGGCTCTATCCCCGGCCCAAAAAACCCCGGCTTGCGTCTGTAGTCACTGCAGGGTCAGGATAGAAGTGCAGTCGTAGAGCCGAATCGGGCGAGCTACCCAAGTTGCGCGGGTGGCACCCCCAAATTGCGAGCGCCGCTCTACCCATAACAGGCGCGGCTTGCGGAAAGGGAAAACCATGAAATCTCTCAGCGCGATGACAACCGCAGCAGTGCTGCTGTGGACTGCGGCCGCCACAGCTCAGGTGCCGGTCGAGACGTACCAGGCGCCCAAGGCCATCGAAACGAAGCCCGCCTCCTATCCCCCGAACGAGATTGACAAGGGCGAGGAGGGCTGGGTGATCGTCAACATGATGATCGATCGCGAAGGCAAAACGTATGAAGCGACCGTCGTCGATTCCACGGGCAACCGCGCCTTCGAGAGGGCCGCGCTCGCGGCCGTTGAGAAATGGAGCTTCGAACCCGCCAGGATGAATGGCACGCCGATCGAAGCTGGCCGCACGTTCAAACTGAAATTCCGGCTGACCGATGCCGAAAAGGGTGCGCGCCCGGAGTTCTCCAGGTCCTACCGACAGTTGCTGAAGGCCATCGAAGCCGGTGATCGCGAGCGTGCCGACTCGCGGCTAGCGCTCATGCGCCCGCACAATCTCTACGAAGATGGCTATTACGGAGTCGCGCTCTACACCTACCACCGCAGGTGGGGCACCACGGCACAGCAGCTCAGCGCGCTGCGCCGCGCGATCGCCGATGAGACGGAGCCGAACTACCTGCCAAAAGAACTGTTCGTATCTGCGCTGCAAGCGCAGCTTTCGATCGAGATCAGCACCCGGGACTACGCGCGAGCCCTCGAGACCTGGGCGACGTTGCGAAGAAACGCCGATGCCGCGACTCTGTCCAGGTGGGAGAAATCGATCGGCGAGATCGAGGCGCTGCGCACGAGCGACACGGCGTACGCAGTGACGGGTGAGATCGCGACAGGCACGTCGTGGTACTACCAGCTGCTGAAGGACCGTTTCCAGATCGATGTCACCAGCGGCAGGCTCGCTGAAGTCAAACTGCGCTGCAACCGGCAGTACGTTTCCTTTCCCTTCGATCCTCAGTTGCAATACAAGATCTCAGGCAACGACCGCGGGTGCTGGATGGAGGTGGTCGGCGATCCCGGCACCCAGTTCCAGCTGACCCAGCTGTGAGCGACGCCGCCTGGTTCGTCTACCTCTTCGCGCTCGCCGACTGCTCGGCGTTCAAGGTCGGCTTCTCCTGTAATCCGCTGCGGCGGATCCATTGCTTCAGCCGCCGCTACTACGAGCGCTTTCGATCTCGACCAGTCGCGGCTGCTGCGCCTCGACACTGAAGCCGACGCGCGCGCGGTCGAGGCGACGCTCAAGGCCGAGCTCGCGGAATTTCGCGCCGATGCGCCGGTGTGGGTACCGCCGGAAGCCGGCGGTCACACCGAATGGTTCGCAGCCGTGCATTTCGGTCGCGCCGAAGACCGACTGCGATCGTTCGTCACCGGGTCCGCTGCAGTGAGCGATGCGGCCGCGTACTTCCGCAGGGAGCTGGAGCGTCTCAGCAGATCGTTCGAGCCGCTG
>DATEML010000128.1:0-6024 GCA_035275585.1 Steroidobacteraceae bacterium
GCGCTCCAGCAGTGCGACGAGGGCGCCGATCCACGGATCCAGCGGCCTGAGGTCCGTGAACTCGTACAGCTGGCTATGAATCAACGCGCCGCACGCCACTGTCTGACCGTCGATATCGCCGTTCGCCTCGAACAGCTGGAATGCCGCCATCAATTTGATGCGGGCCGAAGCAGGGTCGGTGCGCAGCTCGGAGGTGCCCGCCCAGAAGTTCAGCCACGGGTCCGCTGCAACGACATCGCGCGGGATCGCGGCAATCCAGTCGCGCAGCGAAGCGCTTCGCCCCTGGGAGACCAACGCGGCAGCCGTGCCGAGGATCGCGGCGCGCGCGGCAGGCCAGTCACCCGCGCGCAGGAACAAGCGTATCGCGTGATCAGCCTGGTTCGCCGCCTGCAACAAGGTACCGGCGAGGTGCAGTTCCGCTGCCAGCGCATCGGGTGCAACCGCTTTCTCGTGACGACGCGTCAGGAACACGCGAAACAGATCGTGATACTGATACGTCGGCGGCTCGGTCGCGCGACGATCGGTGAACAAGCCGCGCCGATACAGATCTTCGAGCACCGCTTCGGCATCTTCGCGCCCGGTCAGTCGCTGCGCCATCGCCGCCGTCATCGTCGGCAGGAGCGCGGAGAGCTGCAGGAACTGCTGCATCTCCTGTGGCAACGAATCGAACACCTGGATCGCGAAGAACTCGAACAGTTCTTCGGTGCCGGCCTGGCGATCGCGCGGGATCCGGCCGCTGCGAATCTGTTCCTCATGCTCGAGCGTGAGCGCTAGACCCGCAGCCCAGCCCCGCGACAGCTCGTGGATTCGAGCGATCGCATCTTCATCGAGGTCGTGACGCAGGGCCGCGATCGCGCGCGTTTCCTCCAGCGAGGTGCGCAGCTCCTCGCCCTCGATCGTCGCAAGCTTCTCGCCGATCCGGTGGCGTACGAAACGGCGCGGCGGACCGCCACGGCTGATCACCGCAATGTTGGAGCCTTCGGGGATCTCGGCGACTGCGCAGTCGAGAACCTCGTGCACGGCCGAGGCTTCCGGCAACTCATGATAGTTATCGAGGACCAGCAGCGCCGGCCGCGCGAAGTACTGTCGAAAAAACTGACGGGCGTAGCCGGCGAGATTGGCGCGATGCTCGGGCGCGAACTGCGGCAGCTGCAACGCATTCTTGCCGGCGGCGGGCAGCGATTGCGCGAGGTAATAGAAGAACGTGCCGATGTCGTCGTCGCCCGGGTCCAGGTGATACCAGGCGGCGCGACCTTTGTGCGCATCGACGTAGCTCGCGACCAGCGTCGACTTGCCGGCGCCGGGCGGACCCGAGATCCAGACGAGCGGCCGCTCGCGAGCCTGCTCGATGAGCGAGAACAGGCGCTCGCGGCGCAGGACTCGATGCGTTTTCGGCCGGGTGAGTTTCGCGAACGTCGGCATCGCATCCTCTTGCTCAACTGTGATTCGCGAGCCAGTCGTCGATTGCCTTCAGGCGGTCGCGACGGATTCGGATGTGGTCCGTGATGACGGCGACAGCCGTTTCCGCCGTGCGTCGCGCCGTGGGTGCGAGGTTCGCCTTGGCGTACGCGTTCACCTTGCCGATCATCGCCGGATCGTGCGAGGTCGACGCGAGCGCCGGAAAGAAGGAGCTGCGCGACGAAGCATCGATACGCTCGTTGACCGCAGCCATGTGCGCCAGCGCAAAATCGAACGCGAGCTCCGGATGCAGCACCGCGACGCCTGCGATCATCGCCGGCGTGTTGGTGGCGCCGGGCTCTTCCGTGAGGGCAAGGTCCAACGTGCGCTTGGCTAGCGACTCGTCCTCGGTCACGGCCAGCAGGTTGTAGAGGCGATCCTTCACCAGCGGCGTTTTCTCGGCGCGAGCTTCAGCGCGCAGACGATCCCAGGTCTTGGCATCGGCGTGACGCGCCACGACGTCGAGGATGGTCTTGCGCAGCGTCGGCGGCACCGATTTCTCGTCACCGGCGGCGTAACGGCGCCGCGCCTCGTCGATCACCTTGCGATCACCGAGCTCGCTGAGTACGTCGATGAGTTGCGTGCGCAGGATCGCGACGGTGTCGAGCTCGCCGGCGCCGGGCGTCCAGCCGAGGCGTTCGAGCACCGGAGCAAGGCGCGATATCGCGAACGCGCGCAGACGCGCCTGCCGCTCGCCCTCGCCCTCGTAGTATTCGTTGAGACTGCCGAATACCTCTGCGAGCTTGCCCCAAACCTGCGGATCCGCGGTCGCCGGCGTCGCGAGCGCAAGCGTCAGCACATCCGTCGAGGACTGCTGACCCCCGAGCCCGAGCGCCCAGGTGTCGGAGAGAATACCCAGCTGGTCGAGCGCGGGGATCGCCGCGAAGCGCTTCGCGATCGCGCCGAACTGCGCCGGCGCGTACAGCGTGCGGTAGTAGCCGCTCTGACCGGCGTTGACCACGACCGCATCACAGCCCGGCACGCTCATCGTCGCCTTACCCCCGGTCACGACGTGACGGACGGGCGCCGCTTTCGCGCCGAGCGCCTTGGCAGTGACGGGCACGCGCCACGCCAGCGGCTTCTTGCTCGGCTTGTCCCTGCTGAATTCCTCTTGTACGAGCTGCAGCGTCGTCTGACCGCTCTGGCACGTCGCGGACGCGACGCGGATCATCGGCACCCCGGGCTGCAACGTGAAGTCGTGCGCGATTGCCGTGATCGGCTGGCCTGCAGCCGCTTCCACTTCGCGCCACAGATCGTCGGAAACCGTGTTGCCGTAAGCATGTGCTTTCATGTAGCGGCGCACGCCTTCGCGCCACGCATCGTCGCCGACGTAGCCCTCGAGCATGTGCAGGACTGCTTCGCCTTTCAAATAGCTGATGGCGTCGAACGCCTGCGCCGCCTGCTCGACCGTCTCGACCTTCTGCACGATCGGGTGCGTGGTCGCGATCGAGTCGCGAGTGATCGCACGATCGCGCGAGCCCACGGCACTCAGCTCCTCGCTCCACTCGGGATGCAGGCGCTTGGTCGTGCGACTCGCCATCCACGAGGCGAACCCTTCGTTCAGCCACAGATCGTCCCACCAGCGCATCGTGACGAGGTCGCCGAACCATTGATGCGCGATCTCGTGCGCGGCGACGCCGAAGACGCTCTGCTTGTCGGCCTGCGTGGAAATCGCCGGGTCGAGCAGCATCGCGTGCTCGAACGTGTAGATCGCGCCCCAGTTCTCCATGGCGCCGAAGAAGCGGCTGCTGCCGGGCGAGGCGATGTTGTCCAGCTTGGGCAGTGCGTACGGCATGCCGAAGTAGTCGTTGTACTCGCGCAGCACTTGCACGGACGAATCCAGCGCGAACTGCGCCTGGTCCGCTTTGCCCTTCTGCGTCACGACGCCGAGCTCGGTCGGGCCGAGCTTCGCGGTCGCGCGGTCGAATTCGCCGAGACCGAAGAACAGCAGGTAGGTCGACATCTTCGGCGACTGCTGGAAGCGCACGCGGGCGCGGCCGCCGGCCATGTCCGAGCGCTCCGCGACCGGCATGTTGCTGACGGCCATCTGGCTCTGCGGAACGATCGCTTCGAGCACGAACGTCGCTTTGTAAGCAGGCTCGTCCCAGGACGGGATCATGCGGCGTGCGTCCGCCGCTTCGAACTGCGTGTACAGCGCGCGCTTCCTGCCGCCGGCGGTGTCGTAGTCGATCGCGAACAATCCGACCGCCTGCGTGCCGATCTTGCCGGTGTAGTCGAGCGCCAGCCAGTAGCTGCCGGAGGGGATCTTGCTGTCGAAAGTGAACGTCGCAGTCTGCGCTGCCTCGTCCATCGTGACCTTCGGCTCGCTCGACACGACTTTCTTGCCGGTACTGTCGGTGAAACGCACCGACGCGAACTTCATGTCTATCGCGTTGAGCGTAATGCTCTGCACCGGGGCGAGCACTTCGAGCGAGATCGCGACGTCGCCGCGGAACGTGAGCGCGGCCGCGTTCGGCTCGATCGTCACGTTGTAGTGCGTCGGCCGCACCAGGCGTGGCAGCTGTGTCGGCGTGGGCGTACTCTCGGCGGCGACGGCTGCGCCTGCAAGCAACGCAAGGAACGTCAGGACGATGGCCTGTCTTGGCAAGCTGTGCATTGATGGACCCTTGAGGCTGTGTTGCTCGTATAGTGTACGCGTTCCATGAACACCGAAGCCGCCCCGGTCCAGGCCGCCCCGATCCCCCTCGCAGAACGCATCGAGGTGCTCGATGCGATCCGCGGCTTCGCGCTGCTCGGCATCTTCATCATGAACGTGCCGGCGTTCAACACCTCGCTGTTCCAGGGTTTCGGCGGCGATCCGGCGTGGCCGCACTGGTGGGACGTCGGCACGGAAACGGTCCGCGACGTCATTTTCTCCGGCAAGTTCAACAGCATGTTCAGCATGCTGTTCGCCGTCGGGTTCACGATCCAGCTCGAACGGCTGCAGGCGCGCGAGCCGGATCGCGCGACGCAAATTTACCTGCGACGGTTGTTCTGGCTATTCGTGTTCGGCGCGATCCACGCGTGCGTCTTCTGGGCTGGCGATGTTCTGCACATGTACGCACTGCTGGGCGTGGTGCTGCTGTTGCTGCGCGGGGTGCCCGATCGGGCAATCGTCGCGCTCATCGTCGTGTGCCTGCTCTATCCGGCCATCATGGGAACGATCCTGATGGCGACCGCGTCGCAGGAAGCCACACGCAGCAGCATCGAGCTGACACAACAGGCCATCGCCGCGGACAACGCGGCGTTCGGGCACGGCAACTTCTTCGATACGGCCCGGCGCAGTACCGAGGCGATGCTCACCTACTACGCGCATCCGCAAAGCACCGGCATGATCAGAGGATACGTGCAGTTCCTCACGACAGTATTGCTCGGCCTGCTGCTCGGCCGGCGTCAGTTCTTCCAGAACGTCGCGACGCACTTGCCGCTGGTCCGTCGCGCACAGTGGTGGTCGCTCGGCATCGGCCTGATCTGCGGCGTCGGCTTCATGGCCTGGCGCAATCTCGCCAGCAATCCCTGGGAACCGTCGGTCGGCCGCATCCTCGCCGCCGAAGGCTATGTGCTGTGCCGGGTTGCGATCATGATTTTCTACGTGGCGACGATCATTCGCGCGGTGTGCAACGAGCATTGGCGCAAGCGGATCGCACCCGTCACGCTCACCGGCCGCATGCCGCTCACCAACTATCTGCTGCAGACGCTGATCGCAGTGACGTTGTTCTATCACTGGGGCTTCGGCCTGTGGGGCAAGGTCGGCCCGGCGCTCGACCTGGTGCTGGCCGTCGCGGTCTTCTTCGTCATTCAGGTGCCGCTCTCGCGCTGGTGGCTGAGCCGCTTCCAGGTCGGTCCGATGGAATATCTCTGGCGTGTGCTGACGTACGGACGCGGCGCGGTGCACGCTACAGCGCTGCCTGGCGCGCCCACCGCGTATCGGGATGATCGTCCCCCAGCGTCTTCGACAAATTGATTGCCGCTTCCGCAGCGCTCGCGCGCGCATCGGCCGGCGCTGCACGCATCTGCTGACAGCGGGCTAGTGACGCCAGCGCGCGGCCCGTGTAGCTCGAGTAGGGTTTGTCACGCTGCAGCTCGCGCGCAACCGCCACGCCACGCTGCGCGTCGGCCAGCGCCAGATCCGTCTGTCCCAACTTCAGATACACCTCCGATCGCTCCGCGAGCACGCGGGCCAGCATCGCACCCGTTACGTTGGGCTTCGCGATGAGCTCGGAATACCGGGCGAGCGCTTCGGGCATGCGACCCTCGGCCGCGTCGATGCGCGCACGCAGACGCATGATCCGTTGCACCGAGGTACTGTCCGCGGCAATCGTCTTGTCGATCAGCGGCGCCAGCTCGCGCAACTCGCTTGCAGCCGTTGCGGGCTCGCCCGTGGAGACGCGCACGTCGGCGCGAGCCGCGCGCATGAGGACGAGGTACAGCAGGTTGTCGCTGTCCGTCGCGAGCTTGATCGCGTCATCGAAGCTCGCGATCGCTTCAGGGTACCGGGCAAGCTGTGCAAGCAGGATGCCGCGGCTGCCGACCAGGTAAACCGGTGGTTTACCGCTGAGCGAGCCC
>DATEML010000129.1:0-4699 GCA_035275585.1 Steroidobacteraceae bacterium
GCGTGCGCATCGTTCAGGCCGAAGCGCAGCGTGCGGAACGTCGACGCGAGGAACGTCGTGTACATGCTGCGCTCCTGCTTCTTGTCGATGACGCCCTTGTCCATCAGGTACTGCAGCGCCCACAGACCGGAGATGTCCGCCTTCGCTTCCTCGAGCGGACCGTTCAGCTCCTTGAGCTCCTGCCGCACGGTGGTCTCGCGCCCGCCGACCTTGATCGTCTGCGGCCCGAGCCCGTGCATCAGCTCGTGCATGAGAATGTGCGTGAAGAACGAATCGAACGAGACCGCGGGCTGGTCGCCGGCGGCGAGCGCCCGCTTCGAGATCGGAACCAGCACCTGCTCGAACTTCGCCTGCTGGAAATTCTTCAGCAGCACGCGCTTCGAGCCCTTCTCGGCGACGACGCGCTCGTCGTTCGGCAGATTGAAAGCGGCGGTCTGCACGGCGTGATTGCCGTCGCCGGCGGCGAACACCACATTGACGACGCGAATCGGCGAATAGCCGCCGAGCTTGGAGCGGCGGAACTGCGGCTCGATCGGCAGGTGGTTTTCCAGCTCCTGCAGCTCGCGGCTGAAGCGCTCCAGCTCGCCCGTCGCGTCGCGGTCGGCGAGCGCGATGAACGCCTCGAACGCAGCCTTGAAGTTGAACCACTCGTCCTCGTAGACCTCGTACGGGCCGATGGTCGGCTCGATCGACGCATCGAGCTCCATCCAGGCGACGTCGCTCTCGTAGTAGTCGTTGCTCACGAAGGCAGCGGCGCGCTTGTCGAGGAACGACTTGAGCGTCGGCTGCTTGGTCAGCGCCGCGGCTTCGCGCAACAGGCGCGCCATCTCGGCGAGCTCACCCTGGTATTCCAGCGAATAGGGCACCGCCGTCAGCTTGCCCTCCGGCGTGCGGCGGATCGTCGTGAAGAATCCGGTCGCCGCCGTCTGCTGCGCACCCTGCAGCGACTTCATCCACGCATCCACTTCCTCGCGGGTCGAGCCTGCCGGATAGAAGTTGCCGCCCGGCGGCTTCGCCCCCGCGCCCGGCACGAACAGCCGGTCCTCGTCCAGCTCGGACCAGGGCCCTTTGTTCAGCACGAAGTAGCTCAGGCGCGCGCGGCCGAGCGGCGTTTCATCCGCCAGGAGCTGCAGCAGCGTGGCTTCGTTGCCGGCCGAGCGCTGGCGCACGAACAGCGCGTCGATATAGCGCGACGCCTGGATCAGACGTACGAGCGCCGCGCGCTCTTCCGCCGGCAGATAGGAGACGTCGACTCGCACGTCCACCGGCGCGAAGCGCGCCTCCATGGACTGAAGCTGGGCGGCATCGGGCATCGGCTGTTCGTTCGCCATGGCGGCAGTACCTGCAAGCGCGCAGAGCGCAGCGATCACAGTGGGCGCGAAACGCATCGGGACCTCGGATTTCTGCAGAGTGACATTAGGCCTCGCCCATTATCATTCATTGATCGTTTCATGGGTCGTGTTTCAATAGCGCCGCTGGGAGGGGAGCACATGATCGACCGCGAACTGGACATCCAGACCGCCGACGGCGCGATGAACACGTTCGTCACGCATCCCGAGGAAGGCGGCCCGCATCCGGTCGTGCTGTTCTACATGGACGCGCCGGGCAAGCGCGGCGAGTTGCACGACATGGCCCGCCGCCTCGGCAGCGTCGGTTACTTCGTCGTCCTGCCGAACCTCTACTACCGTCGCGACCGCGACTTTCATCTGGGAAGGAGCCGCGTGGGCGTGGGCGAGGACGCGCGGCGCATCATGTTCGAACACATGAACTCGCTGAACCGCAAGACCGTGCTCACGGATACGGCGGCGATGCTGAAGTTCGTCGACGGCGACCCGGCCGCACGGCGCGGCAAGGTCGGAGTCGTCGGCTACTGTATGAGCGGGCCGTTCGTTTTCTGGGCTGCTGCGGAGCATCCGGAGCGCGTCGCGGCAGCTGCGTCGTTCCATGGCGTGCGGTTGTGCACCGATGATCCCGAGTCGCCGCATCGTTACGCG
This sequence comes from Steroidobacteraceae bacterium, assembly GCA_035275585.1. Lineage (GTDB taxonomy): Bacteria > Pseudomonadota > Gammaproteobacteria > Steroidobacterales > Steroidobacteraceae > Steroidobacter. Next base: position 1,995 of record DATEML010000129.1, read on the forward strand.
GATGCGATCAAAGCCGAGCTCTACGTCGGCTGCGCGCAGACCGATGTCTGGGCCCCGCCAGAGATGATCGCAGCGCTGGACAAACATCTGCGCACGACGCCGGTCCGCTATCGCATCGAGACGTATCCCGAGACCCAGCACGGCTTCGTGTTTCCGAAGCGCGAGGGCATGTATCAGCAAGCCGGCGCCGAGCGGCACTGGGAGCGGTTGATCGCGCTGTTCCGGAGGACGCTATGAAACCGATTTCGCTGCTGGCCACAGCCGTCATCGCGGCATTGTTCGCGAACAGCGCGCTCGCGCAGACGCGCACTACTTCGGCCAACCGCGATCGCAACGCGTACTTCGGCGACCTGCACGTCCACACGAAGTTGTCTTTCGATGCTTATATCTTCAACGTGCGCGCGACACCCGATGACGCCTACCGGTACGCGAAAGGCGAGTCGATTCATCACGCGGCGGGCTACGACGTGCGGCTCACCGATGCACCGCTCGATTTCCTCGCGGTCACGGATCACTCGGAGTATCTCGGCATCCTGCCGGCGATGAACGACCCGCAGCATCCGCTCTCGAAAATTCCGTACGCGCCCGACCTGTTCAGCAGCGACCGCGCGAAGATCACCGCTGCGTTCCAGAGAATCGGCACGAGCCTGCGCTCCGGCCAGTACCTGCCCGAGCTCAAGGATCCCGCGACGTCGCGCTCGGCATGGCGCACCGTGATCGAGTCGGCCGATCGCAACTACGTGCCCGGCAAGTTCACGACCTTCCGCGGCTACGAATACACGTCCGCGCCGGACGGCCAGAACCTGCATCGCAACGTGATCTTCGCGGGCGCGCGCTCGCCGGACCTGCCGTTCACCGCGCTGGAATCGCAGAATCCCGAGCAGCTGTGGCGCTGGATGGACCAGCAACGTGCCCAGGGCACCGAGGTGCTCGCGATCCCGCACAACTCGAACGGCAGCGACGGCCGCATGTTCCAGCGCGTGCAGTTCGACGGCCGGCCGATGGATCGCAGCTACGCGGAGCTGCGCACGCGTAACGAGCCGCTCGCCGAGATCACGCAGGTGAAGGGCACGTCCGAGACGCATCCCTCGCTGTCGCCGAACGACGAGTGGTCGTCGTTCGAGATCATGGAAACGTACATCGGCTCGGACAGCAAGGTGACGAAGTTCGCCGGCAGCTACGTGCGCGACGCGCTCGAGACAGGACTGGAGTTGCAGCAGTCGCAGGGCTTCAACCCTTATCGCTTCGGCTTCGTCGGTGCGAGCGATACGCACAATGCCGCCGGTCCGTTCGAGGAGAGCCGCTACTTCAGCAAAGTCGGCGTGCTCGATGCCCAGCCGGAGCAGCGCGGTTCGGTGCCGCCCGCGGGCCGCACCTGGGAAAACTACGAACCGACGGGCAGCGCCGCGCGATATCAGACCTGGGGCGCCTCGGGACTGACCGGCGTGTGGGCCGAAGAAAACACGCGCGAAGCGATATTCGCGGCCTTGCGCCGCAAGGAAACGTTCGCGACGTCCGGTCCGCGCATGCGCGTGCGCTTCTTCGCCGGCTATGGATTACCGGACGGGCTCGAGAATCGGCTCGACATGGTGTCGCAAAGCTACGCGCACGGCGTACCGATGGGCAGCGACCTGCTGCAAAGGGGCACGACGGCGCCGCGCTTTCTCGTGTGGGCCTTACGCGATGCACACGCCGGCTGGCTGCAACGTGTGCAGATCGTCAAAGGTTGGATCGAAGAAGGCAAAGCGCAGGAGCGCGTCTTCGATGTTGCGTGTTCGGATGGACTTACACCCGACAGCACGACGCATCGCTGTGGCGACAACGGCGCGACGGTCGACCTGCATACCTGCGCAGTGAGCGAGAACAAGGGCGCCGTCGAGCTCCGCTCGCTCTGGTCCGACCCGACGTTCGATGCGCGCCAGCGCGCCTTCTATTATGTGCGCGTGCTGGAGAACCCGTCGTGCCGCTGGTCGACGTGGGATGCGCTGCGCGCCGGCGTCGAGCCGAACCCGAAGCTGCCGAAAACCATCCAGGAGCGCGCCTGGAGCTCGCCGATCTGGTACGTTCCGCAGACCTGACGACCGGAGCCTTCGTTGAACTTCCTGCGCGCAGCCATCCGCGAGCCGCTGCTGCATTTCGTGCTGATCGGCGCCGTGCTTTTTGCCTTCACCGCGCTGCGCCAGCAGAAGCAGGACGACGCGGAGATCCGCATCACCGCCGGCGAGATCGCACAGCTCGCCGCGTTCTGGGAAACGCAGGCGCAGCGCAAGCCGACGGCCGAGGAGCTGCGCGGTCTGATCGAGGAACGCATCGATGAGGAAGTGCTGGCACGCGAGGCGGTGCGGCTCGGGCTCGATCGCGACGACGTCATCGTGCGCCGGCGCCTCGCGCAGAAGATGGCATTCGTCAGCGACGATCTCGCGGTGGTGACGGAGCCGGCAGAGGCGGACCTGCGCGCCTACTTCGACGCACACAGGGATGCATATACGACTCCGGACCTGTACGCGCTGCGCCATGTCTTCTTCAATCCGGACCGGCACGGCATGGCACTGGACACAGACGCGCAGCGCGCGCTGCAGCGCCTGACGCGCGGCGCGAACGCCAACGAGGTCGGCGATCCTTTCATGCTGCCGCGCGAGCTGGCGGATGTTTCGCGCGATGACATCGCGCGCGATTTCGGCTCCGCATTCGCCGATGCAGTGACG
>DATEML010000130.1:0-3860 GCA_035275585.1 Steroidobacteraceae bacterium
TCGATACTGTTCTCGTCCTGCGCCGCCGCAGCGCGCGCGACGGTCTCGATCCTGCCCATCGCGCGACAGGCCCCGAACCAGAGAATCCACGCCGAGATCGGGATCAGGAGCGCGATCGGCAGGCCTGCCTGCAGCGCCTGCTTGTTGATCACGTGAGCGCGAAATTCCAGGTTCTGGATGCTCTGCACAGTGCGGCCGGGCTCGTGCACCGAGTAGACACGCCACCTCTGCGATCCGAGCCGCACATCATCAAAGCCGTCCGCCTTCTGCAGCGGCACGGCGAGCGCCGGATAGGAACTGGTGAGCAAGCCGCCCTGCCCGTCCCAGATCTGCACGATCGCACCGCCCTTCTCGACTTCGTGATCTGTCAGCGGCCGCAGCGTCGGCGGACCGATCGTCTCCTGTGCGTGCGAGTCCGCCAGCACGCGCAGCTGACTGTCCATGTACCAGCTGGTCATGTTGCCGAACATGTAGTACGTCCACACGGTCGCGATCACCGCCGCTGCGGCGAAGATCGGCACGAGCCACACCAGCAAATGCTTGCGCAGCGACGTCACGAGCTCGCTCCCGTGACCCGCCAGCCCAGGCCACGCACGTTACGGATCACATCCGCGCCGGCTTTTCTGCGCACACCGTGAATCAACACTTCGACTGCATTGCTCGTCACTTCCTCGCCCCAGCCGTAGATCCGCTCTTCGAGTTGCGCACGTGAAACGATCGCACCAGGGCGCTCCAGCAGCGCGTGCATCAAATGAAACTCACGCGCCGAAAGATCGACTGTCATGCCTTCGTGTACGAGCTGCCGTGTCGCAAGATCGAGCTGCGTCTGCACCGTGCCGATCGTCGATTGTGCATGACCGCCTGCGCGCCGCATGATCGCCCGCATGCGCGCGAGCAGCTCGCGCAGGTCGAAAGGCTTCACGAGATAATCGTCCGCGCCGAGGTCGAGACCCGAGACGCGATCGTCCAGACCATCGCGAGCGGTGAGCACGAGCATCGGCGTGCGATTGCCTTCCTGACGCGCCCGCCGCAGCACTTCCAGTCCCGAGCGTCGCGGCAATCCGAGATCGAGCAGCACTGCCGAGTAGCTGCCTTGCGCAAGTGCATCCTGCGCCAGCACGCCGTCGCGCACCCAATCGACGGACAAACCATTCTCGGTCAACGCCTGGCGCAGGCTGTGACCGATCATATTGTCGTCTTCGACGAGCAGGACACGCATGAATGTGTGCACGTTCCGCGAGCACGCGCCTGCTGTCAAGCGCGTTCCCTAAGTCTCGGCTAAGTATCGCGTCGATTGCGGGCCGAGGCCCCGATAAGGCTGCGCTAAGTTTGCCCGACTAGTGTGTGGCACGTCGAACAACTCGTTCCAGGGACTACGCGAATGAACATCCTCAGCCGTGTGCTTTGCATCACCGCCGTGTCGCTGTCTGTGACGCTGTCATCGTCCGCTGTTGCCAGGTCACCGGAGCGGGTATCGAGCGAGGCCCTGCAGATTGTCGAGGCGGTGTGGAAGGTGCAGTCGCTCAACTTTGCGTACAGCGGCTACGCCACTGTGTACTCCTGCGATGCATTGCGAGACAAGGTCCGCGACATCCTGCAGGTTCTCGGCGCGCGCGAGACGGTGCGAATCCGCTCGTGGGGCTGCACCGACATGCTCACTCACGGGCGCATGGAGATCACGCTCGAGTCGCCGGTCGAGGCGACGCCGGAGAACGTCCAGGCGCTCACGACTTATGACAGCACTCAGCAGCTCGTCGCGCGCGTGCGCAACGAGCGACTGGATCGTGCGGAAGAATTGCCGCGCTTCCCGGCGACGTGGAAAACAGTCTCGATGCGCGACAAGCCACTGAAGCTCGGCCCCGCCGATTGCGAACTGGTCGAGCAACTGCGCCGCGATGTGCTGCCGCGCATGTCCATCCGCGTCGAACGCGACCGGCTGCGATGCTCGCCCGTGTTCGGAAACATCGGACAGCCGCAGCTGCGCATCGCGGCGCTCGTCGCCGTGACCGACCGCTAAGCACCGGACCAGAGCTTGCGCGCTTCCTCCGCGATCACGTCCGGGAACTCTTCCGGCCAGAACAGCTTCGCGTCGGGAATGCGCCGGATGCCGCGCGAGTTGGGCAGCGTTCGATCCAGATAGTCCGGGCTCGCCTGCGAGAAGATCTTGTCGCCGGTGCCCCAGATGATGCGCGTCGGCACGGTGCAGCGCTTGAGCGACGCCTCGATGCCGGCGAGCGGATTCGGATCGAGCGCGAGCGCATACGAATCCGTCAGTGCCCTGCGCTCCGGCGAGCTCACCAGTGGTGCGAGATACTGGCCGATCGCTTCGTCGGTCGGGTTCTCGGGATACGTGAACGTCTGGCCGCCTAACCCTTCCTTCGTGCGCGCCAGCGCTGTGTTCGCGACAGACGGCGCGAGCCACGTTTCGGCGAACTTGCCTTCGCGGGCTGCAGCGAGAACCGGTTGCAGCGCCGGCGGCGGGCTGTCCGGCTCGACGTCGCAGTTCGTCAACAACATCGTGTGTACGCGCTGCGGATAGCGCAGCACGAAGAGCTGCGCCACGGCGCCGCCACTGTCGTTGGCGATGAGATCGACTTTGTCGATCGAAAGCATGTCGAGCAACGCCGCCAGCATTTCGATCTGCGCGCTCGGCGCGCAGCTCTGCCCCGCGGCAACCTGCGTGAATCCCAATCCGAGGAAATCGGCCGCCACGCAGCGCCGCTGGCCCGCCAGCCGATCGAATGCACCCCGCCACTGAAAGCTGCTGAGCGGGAAACCGTGCAGAAAGAGAGCCGCATCGCCCGAGCCGCGCTCCACGTATGCAATCTTGCCGAACTTGAGTGGCGCAAATCGCCGCGCGGCACTCCAGGCTGCCGCATCGGTTGCCTTGCGGGGTGCGGAAGCTGTCCAGCTACCGGAGGCGCACCCGCCGAGCGCGCCCGCTGCGAGCCCGCCGATCGCCGCCGCCATGAACTGTCTGCGATGCATTGTGAATTCTCCGTGCGAGGCAACGACGCCCGCCTTGACGACATAGATACGCGACCCGCCGACATGACGGCAATGACCTCGGAGGTCATGGAATTTTTGCGGGCTGCCCGTATCATTCGTGCGTGCACTCGATCACCACGCATGCCGGCTCCCTGTTGCGCGAATGGCGCACGTCGCGCCGCCTGAGCCAGCTCGATCTCGCGCTCGAAGCCAACGTCTCGCCGCGTCACCTGAGCTGTGTGGAAACCGGCAAGGCGCAGCCGAGCCGCGACATGATCGCCCGCCTCGCCGACGCCCTGGGAATGCCGCTGCGGGAGCGCAATGCGCTGCTGGTCGCGGGCGGATTCGCGCCTCAATACCGCGAAACCGAGCTGACGACGCCCGAGATGGCTCCGGTGCGCCGCGCGATCGAGTTCATTCTCCAGCACCAGGAGCCCTACCCCGCGATCGTCACGAACCGGCATTGGGACATGCTGCTGACGAATGACGCCACGGTGCGAATCTTCGGCGCGCTGCGCCCCGGCGGTCCCAAGCACGTGAACGTTCTGCGCCAGATCTTCGACCCACAGGACATGCGCGGCGTGATCCGCAACTGGGAAGAGCTCGCGATCGACGTCATCCGCCATCTGCACAATCAGGTGGCCGTAGCACCATCGGACACGAAAGCGCGCGCGCTGCTCGAAGAAGTGCTCGCCTATCCGGACGTTCCGGAGCGGTGGCGTACTCGTGAGCCAGGCTCGGCGCCGCAGCCGCTCATGAACACCGTGTTCGGCAACGGCGAGCTGGAGCTGCGCTTCTTTTCCACGATCACGACCTTCGGCACTCCGCACGACGTGACGCTCGACGAGCTGCGCATCGAATGTATGTTCCCC
>DATEML010000131.1:0-11936 GCA_035275585.1 Steroidobacteraceae bacterium
GGGACATGCTGTTCGGCACGTACGAGAATCCGCAGCGATTCCTGTCCACGTGCGGCTTCGATGATGCGCGCGAGCAGCGGCTGCTCGACATGCTGTTGTATCGCGACGTGCACGCGGACGAGAAGCACTCGCGCCGACACATCTGATCGCGCCGGCGCGCACGGCTTCGATTTCCTGTTCGGCGACTGGCGCGTGCATCACCGATTGATGCGTGCGAACGGCGTCGCGCTGCGCGCCTACGACGCGGTGCAGGATCACTGATCGATCTGGTGGCTCGACAGCCGCTACCCGTCGGGCCCGCTCAAGACCCGGGACACGAACTGGATCATGACGTTCGAGCGTCGCAGACGCGGCGCACGCCATCCGAGTGCTGCGGTGCGAGGGGATGCCGCTGTGGGTGATCAGCGGACACCTATCTACGTCGCGCTGGTTCGCAGCCGAGGATTGAAGTGCGTCACGCGTGCGACTGTGCGTGACAGTGTGTCATGCACGTGACACACACGCGGGCGCGACATGCGATGCCCGCACCCCTCCCGATGTGGAATGACGGCTGTTGCGAACGCAACTACCTGCTCGTCACGCCCTTGGCATGGTCGTTGCACCAGACTGGCTCGCTGACGTCGGCGACGCGTAGTGGGGCGTGATCTTGGCGAGTGCGCTGCCGCAACTGTCGCGATCGGACGTTGACTCCTTCGTTCGAGCAGCAGGGGGACTTCACCATGAAAGTTGACACAAGGCTCGTTGCGTTGCTGGGCGCATTGGCGCCACTGCTGGCGTCCCCGGGCGCGGCCGCGCTGGACGCGATCGAAGTGGGTGAATGGAAGATCGACTTCAGCGGCAACATCAACGGATTCGCCAGTGACGTGAAGTGCGAATCCCCGGCGGGCGGCGGCACGGTCGCAGGCGGACTCGCCTGCGGCTCGACCTCGGGTGGCGACTACGACGCCAACAACATCCGCACCGGCTTGCTGCCTTCGTGGCTCGGGTTCCACGCGGAGAAAACCGACGGCGACAACAAATACGGCGTCATGATCGGTTTCCAGCCGGGTATCGACGGCGGGAACCAGAACGCAATTACCGGCAGCCCGCTGGACGGCGGCCTCGGCCTCAACTCAGAGAATTTGCGTCAGGTGTACCTCGAGTGGTCCGGCAATTGGGGCGGCATCAAGGTCGGTCGCGACCTGGGCCTGTTCGGCTCGGACGCTATCTTGTCCGACATGACGCTGCTTGGCGTCGGCACGGTGTCCGACCTTACGCGAGGTGGAGGCAACACTTCGTTGGGCCGGATCGGCGTCGGTTACATCTACGCCGACTGGAAAGGTCAGATTCAATACTCCTCGCCGAAGCTCGGCGGATTCCAATTCAACGTGGCGCTCGTGGACCCCTGGGGCCTCGTCAATCTGTCCGGCCAGAGCCTGAACGCCGGCGCGACCTCGTTCAATCAGGAAGGCAGCACTTACGGCCTGGAGGGCAAGGCGGCCTTCAGCTTTGGCGATCCGAAAGAGTTCAACGGCAAGGTCTGGGTGAGCGCCATCAGCCAGGAAATCAAGAGCGCCGGCGGCTTCGGCAGCGAGGACGCCCTCGGCTATGACGTCGGCGCCAAGGTCGGTCTTGCCGGCTTCGAGGTCGTCGGCTACTACTACCAGGGCGAAGGCATCGGCACCACGGGCTTTCTGTTCGATGCCGTCGATCTGGGGGGAAACGCGCGCGACTCGGACGGCTTTTATGCGCAGGCCACGTTCAAGCTCCCCGGCATCGGCACGAAGATTGGCGCGAGCTTCGGTGAGAGCAATCTCGATCTCGGCCCCGCCGATCTGCCCGGCTCGCCGCTGGTCTCGAAGAACGAGTCGATCGTGGTCGGCATTTATCATCCGCTGACTTCCTTCCTGAATCTGGTCGCCGAGTACACGCAGACGAAATCCACTGCGCACAACGGGGCCGAAGCCAAAGAGACGGCCATTGCAATCGGAGCGATTCTTTTCTATTGAGAACCCCCCTCTGCGGCGGCGCTTTGGCGCCGCCCCTTTTTTTCGGACGACCGGGGCGAAAATCATGATGGAGAACCGCCGTCGATTGTGTCGACGCCAACTTGTGATAGCGAGCGGCGCGCTGGCGCTCGCTGCAGCGATCACCTGCGCCGCGGACGCGCCGCGCGAAGTGATCGTGCTCTGGTCGGCCAACGATCAGTGGGTGAAGATTGAGCCGCAGGATGATGCAGCAGCGTCGCCGAACGATCATCCGGTCCAGCTCGCGAGCGAAGCCGTCAGCAATGCGCTCGCGGCGCTGCGAATTCGCATCGTGGACGAGGATACGGCCGCGGAAGCACAGCGGTCGGTTTTCACCGCTGAGGAACTCCGCAACCTCGCTCCTCGAATCGCTGCGGGACTTGCCAAAGCCGGGCCTCGGCAGGACGTGACGTTCAGTACGATCGGGAGCCATCCGCGGGCCGCCGGCGGGTTGGTGAAGGACCCCGGCGTCAACGCGGGCCGCGTGTTCTATGACGACGGCAAGGTCAACGTGATCTTTGGTGAGTTGCAGTCAGGCTACCGGAAGCGGAACATCTACGGTCAACGCTCCGAAGACTTCACTCCGCGTCAGGAAGGGTCGCGCACCAAGGCTGCTGAAAATGACCGGGCCCTCGCGGCGCGTCCTGGCGTCGAGCTTCATGCGAATGCAGGCGGCGTGCGCAACGACTGGGTCGAGATTGACGCCGCGGCTGTCGCAGCGGGCGCAGCGGCTGTGTCGCAGGCGCCGGCTGCAGCGACGGCTCCAGCAGCGGCAACAGCAACAGTAGCAGCGGGATCCGGGCAAGGACCCGTGGCGACGAAGTCCGGCGTGGACCTCGAGCAACGCCTGAAGACACTCAAGGAGCTCCGGGACAAGAACCTGATCAGCGAAGAGGCCTACCGCGCGAAGATGCAGGAGCTGCTGTCCGAGCTCTGAACGTTCGAAGACAAGAGGGGTGATCCCATGAACCGTTCAATCATCTCGGGCCTGAGCCTGCTGTCGCTCGCCGCGGCGAGCGTCGATGCGGCGGAAGCTCCCGCCGCTCCCGTCAGCCAGGCGATGATCGACGCGGCCGCGCGCGACTCGCAGAACTTTCTGCACACGAACGGCAACTACGATCAGACGCGCTACTACCCGGCAGCGCAGATCACCCGCGCCAATGTGAAGAAGCTGCGTCCCGCCTGGATCTTCCAGACAGACATCATCGAGTCGCTGGAAACGACGCCGATCGTGTCCAACGGCGTAATGTATGTCACCACCTCGTTCAATCATGTGTATGCGCTCGATGCCCAGACCGGCGCGCAGCACTGGTATTTCAAGCACAACATGGGCCCGATCACGACATTCTGTTGCGGCCCGAACAATCGCGGCGTCTTCGCTTACGGCGACAAGCTCTACATGGGCACGCTCGACGCCAAGCTCCTCGCGCTGGACGCGAAGACCGGGAAGCAGCTGTGGGAACAGCAGATTGCAGACCCGGAACTCGGCTATAGCGAAACCATGGCGCCCACCGTCGTCGACGGCAAGGTGCTGATCGGCACGAACGGTGGCGAGTATGGAATTCGCGGTTTCGTGAAAGCGTACGACGCCAATTCCGGACAACTCCTGTGGACGTTCAACACGATCCCGGAGAACTCAGCGGGCGTGTGGGCCACCAAGGACGCCACCGGACTCGACATGAAGCGCGATATCAAGGCGGAGAAAGCGGCGCTCAAGCAGTCCGGGGATCCCTACAAGACGCTGGGCGGCGGCGTGTGGCAGAACATGGCGGTGGATCGTGAAACCGGCATCGTGTACTTCGTCGTCGGCAATCCCTCGCCGGACCTGTACGGTGCCGTTCGACCGGGCGACAACCTCTACACCAACTCGCTGGTCGCCGTTGATCTGCAGACCGGCAAGTACAAGTGCCACTTCCAGTACATCGCGCACGATGTCTGGGATCTCGATGCGGTCAGCCCGCCGATCATCACGCGCGTCAACGACAAGAGCGGCAAGCCGGTCAAGGGAGTGCTCCACGGCGGGAAGACCGGCTACGTCTACGTGCATCGCGCGGACGATTGCAGCTTGATCCGCTTCTCCGACCCGATGGTGTCGCAGGAGGGACGCTGGACACTGCCTACCAAGGAAGGCGCGCGCATGCTGCCGGGAGCGAACGGCGGCGTCGAGTGGTCGCCGATGGCGATCGATCCGACGCAAAACACGGTGTACGCCATCAACTTGCACCAACCGATGACCTACCACGTCGAAGAGTCGCCGTATCCGGGTGGTAACAAGCTCTGGCTCGGCGGCGCGTTCAAGGTCATTCCGGGCGAGGAGCAGTCAGGCAACGTCACGGCGATCGACTACAACACCGGCAAGATTCGCTGGCAGGTCAAGACTCCGCAGCCGATGATCGGCGGAATTCTTGCAACCGCAGGCGGAGTAGTGTTCACCGGTGAGGCCAACGGCTGGTTCAAGGCGTACGATTCGGCAAATGGCAGTGAGCTGTGGCGTTTCCAGTGCGGCGCGGGTGTCAACGCTCCGCCCGCTTCCTATACGGTCGGCGGCAAGCAGTACATCGTGGTCGGCGCCGGCGGCAACGTGCAAATCGATGCTAAGCGTGGCAACAGCATCCTTGCTTTCGCATTGTCAGAGTAAGGGGATGCGGATCGCACTGGCGGTGGCGACGCTGTTGCTGGCGTCGCCCGCATCGGCGCAGGACGAATTCGCTGCGGTGCGCGAGATGATTCAGACCTGCGCGGCCTGTCACGGCGAAAACGGCGCGTCGAAGGTGCCGGAGAACCCGATCCTGGCCGGCCAGCAGTTCTACTATCTCTACCTGCAGCTCAAGGACTTCAAGAGCGGCGCGCGAGCGAGCGAGATCATGGGACCGCTCGTCCAGCCGCTGCAGCCCGAGCAGATGAAGTTGCTCGCCCAGTTCTTCTCGAAGCAGAAGTGGCCAGCGATCGGCCACGCGGCCGCGAACGCCAATGTAGAGATCGCGCGGCGCGCCGAGGAATCCGGCGAATGCATCGCGTGCCACCTGGGCGATCTTCGAGGCAACAGCGCCGTGCCACGTCTGGCAGGACAACACCCCGAGTACCTGAAGCGAACGATGCTCGATTTCAAGAACAAGGTGCGTACCAACGCACCGGCCATGGTCGCGCTGTTCGGCACCTTCAGTGAGCAGGAGATCGCGGGCCTCGCGGATTATCTCGCTTCGCTCACCGTGTACCAGAGCTCTCAGGGTGCGGAGGTCCAGTAGGCGACAGGACCTCGACGACCTCCGCGTGGCCGCCGGCCGCCGCATGATCGCGTGCAGTCTTTCCGCTTCGGTCCTTGAGTGATCTGTCGGCTCCGGATTCGAGCAGCTTGCGTACGGCAGCAAGATGTCCTTGGGCGCTCGCGATCATGAGGGCCGTCATGCCTCGATTGTCCCGCAAGTCCACCCGCGCACCGCGTGCGAGCAGTGCTTCCACAGCATCCACGTGGCCGTAGCCGGCCGCCCACATGAGTGCGGTCAGGTCGTTCTCGAATCTCTCATTGGGATCGACCTTGCGATCCAGAATGAGCGCGAGAATCTCCACATTGCCGGAGCCTGCCGCGTAGACGAGTGCGGATTTGCCGGTACGGTCGACGAGATCCACCTTCGCGCCATTCTCGATCAACAGCTTCACCACCTGCGTGTGTTCGCCATACACGGCGTGCATGAGCGGCGAGAGCAGTTGCAGATCCACGCGATTCACGTCCGCACCGCTTTGGATCAATACGCCGGCCGTCTCCAGGTGACCGTTGCGAGCGGTTTCCAGCAGAGGAGTGGCTTGCTCCAGATTCGCCTGGTTGACGTCCGCGTCCGCCGCGAGCAGCGTGCGCACGACGGCGGTGTGGCCGCCGCGCGCTGCTTCCAGCAAAGGCGTCGCGCCGAAGCGATTGCGCGTCCTGACCGACGCGCCGGCATGCACCAGGCGTTCGACGGCGGCCGCATCGCCCGCACGCGCCGCGGCAAGAAGCTGGAAATTGAGCTGGCGGGAGTCGACCGGCTCCTGCGCCGTCGCACAGCAGCAGCACACCAGCGCGAGCAGCAACGCGCTGGGCGAGACGATTTTAGAAGCGGTCCGCATGACTCATCTCGCGCAGGGTGTGGGTCTCCCACCGCTGACCGGGCCGAATGTATCACCATGTCAGCAGGAGCACAGTGCATGAACAGAACTGCTTTGACGACTATCGCGCCGGATATCTTTCGCAAGCGCCTGCTCGTTGAGGGTTACTTCCAGAGCGACATGACGGAAGGCGTCCTGCGGGATTACTTCCGGCACATCACCGGTCAGCTCGGGCTGCGAACGTATGGCGAGCCGATCATTCACAAGACGACTGGCCAGGGTAAGGACCTCAATGAGGGCTACGATGCCTTCGTACCGCTGATCGATTCGGGCATCTACATTGCCGCCTGGGTCAAGCCGCGATTTCTGTCGACCATCCTGTACACCTGCGGAGAATTCGACGAGGATCGGGCAGTGGCGAGCGTTCGCGACTTCTTCAAGCTCGCGGAGCATCAGGCGGCGATCTTCTAGGAGTCCGGCATGAAGAAGCTGAAGCACGAAGCGGCGTTGTTCAAGGCTGCTTTACTTGCCGGCGTGAAGTATGCCGAAGGCCGCAAGGCGGTGGAGTTCGAGCCGACGGATTCGGCCAGCCAAAAACTCCTGTACATCTATCGCCTGCTCGTTCACGACCAGGTCATCCAGCCGCTGCCGGAAGACCAGGTGGCTGAAGCGAGCATGAGACACAAGTTGGCGATCTGGTATTCCAAGCAGTTGCCGAAAGACCATCCGTTACTGAACTGAGAGCGACCGTAACAGAGAGCGGCGTTCCAGCAGGAACGTACGGACCGCGTCGTCTTCGCTGAGGCCGATCGCCCGGTCGAACGCCTCGGCGGCTTCGCGGCTTCGATGCAGCTCGCGCAACAGGTGAGCCCGCACGGCCCAATACGGTTGGTAGGAAGTGATGGACTCGGTGTCGATCGCGTCCAGTAACGCGAGCCCGGCTTCTGCCGACTGCGCCTCGGCATGCGCTGCGGCGCGCCCGACTGCAGCACCGAGCGACGGCGCAACCTGCACGAGCTGATCGTAGAACCGCGCGATCGCGCGCCAGTCCGTGCGTCCGCTGTGAGCGCGTTCCGCGTGCACGGACTGAATCGCCGCTTCGAGCTGGAATCTCCCAAGCCGCGCATGACGTGCAGCGGCCATCAGCTCCTGCTCGGCTTCGTGCATCAAAGCCGCGAGCCAGTCACGTGGATTCTGTTCGGACAGCGGAACGAACTTGCCGTCCGCGTTGCGTCGCGCGGGGCGCCGCGCTTCGCAATGAAGCATCAGCGCCAGAAGTCCGTGCACCTCCGGATCCTCGGGCACCTGATCGCGCAGCACGCGCGCCAGCCAGATTGCTTCCTCGGCTAGACCCACGGCCTTGCGATCGGTGCCTGCTGCGTCCTCCCAACTGCTGCCGTACGCCGCGTAGATCGCGTCGAGCACCGCCTCCAGGCGCTGTGGAATCTGGTCCGCGGCGGGAATTTCGAACGCGATCTGCGCCTGGCGGATCTTGTTCTTCGCGCGCACCAGCCGCTGGCCCATCGTCTTCGGTGAGATGAGGAAGGCGCGCGCGATCGCCTGTGCGTCCAGGCCGAGCACGGTTTGCAGCATCAGCGGTGTGTGCATGTCGGGGTCGATGGCCGGATGCGCGCACACGAGCAGGAGCTTCAGGCGCTCGTCGGGCAGCGCATCGGGATCCTTGGTCTCGTAAAGATCGCTCATCATCAGCTCGACTGTGGGGGCGCTCTGATCGCGGACCTGCCGGTGCCGGGCCTGGTCGAACAGGCGATTGCGCGCCGCGGTCATCAGCCAGCCTTGCGGATTCTTCGGAATACCGTCGCGCGGCCATGTCGTGAGCGCCGACATCAGAGCGTCTGCGAGCGCGTCCTCTGCAGCGGCGACGTCACGCGTGCGGGCTGACAGCAGCGCGACGAGGCGGCCGTAGGATTGGCGCGCAACCGCTTCGACGGCGCGGCGCGCGAGATTGTCACTTTGGGTATTCACCCGTCACGCGCTTGTGAACTTCGGTGGCAAGCGGCCGCAGCTCGACCGCGCCGTATGCCGCTGCCGGGCAGCGCGCTGCCCACTCCAGCGCGGCATCGAGCGACGGGCACTCGAGCAGCGTGAAGCCGCCGAGCTGCTCCTTGGTATCCGCGTACGGGCCGTCCTGGATCAACCGCTTACTGTCCCGCTGGCGCACCGTCGTGCCCGTCTCCGGTCGCTGCAGCGGAGCCCCGCCCGCAAAGACGCCGGCCTCGACGATGGCCTTGTGCCACGCCTGCCAGGCGCCGGTGTAGTTGACTTCATCGGCCTCGTCCTCGCGGCGGTCGAAATCGTGTGGGCGTTCGTAGATGAGCACGGCGTACAACATTGTCTTCTCCGTTCGCGGTCCGGGGGACCTTTCAATAGTATGACGGGCGCTGCACGGCCATTTCGACACGAACGGACCGATCAGGGTACACAACGATGATCAAGCACACTGGCGGCTGCCACTGCGGGCGGGTCCGGTTCGAGGTCAGCGCGCCGGCGCAGCTCGAGGTGACCGACTGCAACTGCTCGATCTGCAACAAGTCCGGGTACTTGCACCTGATCGTGCCGAAGTCGCAGTTCAAGCTGTTGTCAGGTGCCGACGCGCTCAGCACGTACGAGTTCAACACAGGGACGGCGAAGCACCTGTTCTGCTCGGTGTGCGGGATCAAGTCGTTCTATGTGCCGCGGTCGCATCCGGACGGATACAGCGTGAACGCGCGGTGCCTGGACGAGGGCACGGTGACGGGAATGACGATCAGGAAGATGGACGGCGTGAATTGGGAACGGTCGCATCCCGCGCCTCGAGCCGCTTCGTGAACACCGTTGCGCCGTCGATGTCCTTCAGCGCAACCGTGAGCTGCTTGCTGCGCGAATCGATGTCTATCTGCCCGAAGAACTGGAAGCCACCGCTCGGCGCCGTGTTCGCAACCGGCGGCGCCTTCTGGAACACGACCTGCGGCCCGAAAGTGTTGTCCAGCAAGTTCGGCCCGAAGCTGCCGGCGTGCAGCGGCCCGGCGACGAACTCCCAGAACGGGTCGAAGTCCTGGAACTGCGCCTTGCGCGGATCGTAGTAGTGCGCGGCGCAGTAGTGCACGTCCGCGGTCAGCCACACGACGTTGCGAATGTCCTCGCGCTTGATGAAGCGCAGGATCTCGGCGATCTCGAGCTCGCGACCGAGCACCGGCCCGTCGCCGTTCGCCACCGCTTCCCATTGCGGGCGGCCTTGCGCGTCGCTGCCGTCGGGAACCTGCAGTCCGAGAGGCATGTCCGCGGCGACGATCTTCCAGGTCGCGCGCGACTGCTCCAGCTGCGACTTCAACCACGCGATCTGACTGCGCCCGAGGAACGCAGTCGCGGCGCTGCGTTGCTCCTGCCGGTTGAACGAGTTCGGCCCGCGGTAGCTGCGCATGTCGAGCACGAATACGTCGAGGTCGCGGCCGTACGGAACGTGGCGGTAGACGCGCTCGGACTCGGCCAGGTCATGCCACCGCATCGGCGAGTATTCGAGGAACGCACGCGTTGCGCGACCGACCAGCGTCTGGATGCGCTGCTCGGTATAGCGGCTGTCGAACACCTTGCTGTCCGACCAGTTGTTGGTCACTTCGTGATCGTCCCACTGCCAGATCTGCGGGACCTCGGCGGAGAAGCGCTGCACGTTGACGTCGTAGCGGTTGTAAAGATGATTGCGGCGGAACTCCTGCAGCGTCTCCGCGACCTTCAGCTTCTCCGGCACCTCGTCGAGGAACGCGTTCGTCCAGATCAGCTTGCCGGCGGCGTCGGTGACCCGTTCCGTCAGCGGGCCGTCGGCGTAGATCGTGTCGCCGGAATGCAGGAAGAAGTCCGGCCGCGCACGCCGCATCGATTCGTAGATTTTCATGCCGCCAAAGCCGAGATCGATGCCCCAGCCCTGGCCGCAGGTGTCGCCGGACCAGACGAAGCGCACGTCACGGTGTTTCGCCGGCGGCGTGCGGAAGCGGCCGACCACCGGTTCGCTGCGGCCTTTGCCGGAATCGAGATCCTCGAACACCACGCGCACGAACACGTCGCTCTCGGCGGGCAGATTGGTGAGATCGATGCGCGCCGTCAGATCGCTGACATCCAGCGCATGCGGACCGCGCAACGTCACGGCGTTCGCAAAGCTTTCGTCGCGCGCCCATTCGACGAACATGCGGGCGGGCTTGTCGGAGCGGCTCCAGACGATCGCACGATCGCCGACGACATCGCCGATCTGCAGTCCCCACGGCGCCATCGGGCGCAGTGAGTCGGACGTGATCGCGGCGGGCGCCTGTCGCGAGTGCAGGATACCGGCGAGGCCGCTCAGCGCGACGCTGCCCGTGAGTGCATGCTTGATGAAGGTACGACGGCCTGTCTGCATGGGGTTCTCCTCGAGACGTCGCGGCAGCATCGCCCGTGGCGTTTGCGCGCAGGTGAAAACCGCATGAATGTTTCGTTGCCGATTCCTGTCGCGGGTTGCGGAATTGGAACGCTGTGCAACTCAGCGCAGCGCGCGTCGCACGACTTCCGGGTCGAGCGACTCGACGCTGGACAGCGCTGAGCGCATCGGCCGCGCTTGCAAGAGCGAGTTCACGATTGCTTCTTCCGTCGCCTCGGCGACGGCTTGGAACAGCGGCGTCATCGCTTCGTTCGGCAGCTCCGGGAATGTCGCTAGTGAGCTACGCCGGGCTGGCGTCCGACGCACTTCCTGTGCAGTCGAGAAGGCGATCACGTAGTCGCCCGAACCATTCGCGATCGTTGCGCCGGTGCGGCTCAGGCCGACGAGCGCGCGGCGCGCCAGTCGCTCGAGGTTACGATCGGACAGCGGCGCATCCGTGGCGACCACGATCATGATCGAGCCCGCATTCGGCGGCGCAGGCTCGGGCGCGAACGGATTCAGGCCGAGCTGCTTCCACAGCGGCACGCCGGCAACCGTCAGCAGACCGCCGAAGTTCGTCTGCACGAGTACGCCGATCGTGTAGCCGCCGCCGCGTTCGGGCAGCCGGCGCGAGCTGGTGCCAATGCCGCCCTTCAATCCGAACGCGACCGTCCCGGTTCCCGCGCCGACCGAGCCTTCAGCGACGGCGCCGGAGGAGGCGTGCTCGATCGCCTCGATCGCATGTTGATAGGTGATCGTGCGCGCACGAATGTCGTTGAGGCGCCCGTCGTTGGTTTCGCCGACGACCGCGTTGACGGAGAGCACCGCCTCGTTGCCGGGCTGCGCGAGCGTCCAGCGCACCGTGCCCTCGGCCGCCTGACCGACGGCGAGCGTGTTCGTCAGCAGGATCGGCGTCTCGATCTCGCCGAGCTCGATGATCTGCGTCGTGCCCATGAGCTTGCCGAAGCCATTGCCGATCACGACTGCCGCGGGCACCTTGTCCTGGAACACGTTGCCTTCGTGCGGCACGATCGCAGTCACGCCGGTACGAATGCGATCGCCTTCGATGAGCGTGCGATGTCCGACGCGCACGCCGCGCACGTCGGTGATTGCGTTGAGCGGCCCGGGATCGAAGACGCCGAGGGTAACTCCGAGATCGCGCAGGCGCGGTTGCTTGTCCTCAGCTGCAGTTGTGGTGGAGATGGCGGCGATCATCACGATCGAGCAGATCGCCAGGACAATTCCGGGGATTCGCGGTGACACTCTCGATGACAAGGCGGCGGGCTCCTGCCGATGCGAAGCCGCAAGCCTAACGCATCGCGGCCGCCTCCGACTGGTTGCTCACATCGATCTACACCTGCGCACGCTCGAACAGACGAGCGTCGCCGCGTGCAAGGCCGGGCCGGACGACTATCGCGAATTCGGCGCCGGCTACGACGAAATGGACGTCCTGCCCCTGCTGCGAC
>DATEML010000132.1:0-7651 GCA_035275585.1 Steroidobacteraceae bacterium
CCATCCTGATAAGCGAGATTCGTGTGCAGAACAGGGATGCCTGCGCGGCGACACAGGCCGAGCAGCTCCTCGCAAGCGCGGCGAGCATCTTCGACCGTTGGCCCCGCGTAGAGCGGCGAATCGGGTACGACGTACGCCTTGACGAAGTCGATGATCAGCAGTGCCGGCCGTACGCCCGGCTCCAGCGTGGCGCCGTATCCGCGCGCGTCGACCGGGCCATCTGGATGCGATGTCATATGACCTTGGCCGCCTTCAGCTGCTCGTAGCGCTCCGGGTTCATGCCGAGCAGGCCGCGATACACATCGTCGTTGTGCTCGCCAAGTCGCGGGCTGGCGCTGCGTACACGACCGGGCGTGCGCGACAGCTTCGGCGCCACGTTCTGCATCTTCAGCTCGCCGAGCTCTGGGTGCTGCACGGCGACGATTGCTTCGCGCGCCTTGAAATGCGGGTCTTCGAGCATCTCGGGGGCGCGGTAGATGAGGCCCGCGGGCACGCCGAACTCTTCCATCACAGTCAACAGCTCTTCCCGTGCCTGCGTGCGCGTCCACGCGCCGATGAGCGCATCGAGCTCCGCCTGTCGCGTGCCTCGCGCAACGTGTGTCGCGTACTCGGGCTGCTGAGCGAGTTCCGGCCGGCCCATCGCTACCGTCAGCCGCTGGAACACGGTGTCCTGATTCGCGGCGATCAGCACCATCGAGCCATCGCTCGTCGGATACACATTGGAAGGCGCGATGTTCGGCAGGATCGCGCCGGTGCGCTCGCGGATGTAGCCGGCCTTGTCGTACTCGGTGATCAGCGACTCCATCATGTTGAGCACGGCCTCGTAGATCGCCGAGTCGACGACCTGCCCGCGCCCTGTCGCTTCACGGTAGTGCAGCGCGGACAGCGCGCCGAAGCACGCGAACGTCGCCGCGAGCGAGTCGCCGATGCTGATGCCCATGCGCGAAGGCGGCTTATCGGGATCGCCAACCACGTAGCGCAGTCCGCCCATCGCTTCGCCGATTGCGCCGAAGCCGGCGCGACGCGCGTATGGCCCGGTCTGACCGAAGCCGGAGACGCGAATCATGATCAGCCGCGGATTGACCTTCGCGAGGTCCGCGTAGCCACAGCCCCACTTCTCCAGCGTGCCGGGCCGGAAGTTCTCCAGCAGGAAGTCGGCCTTGGCGACCAGTTCGTGCAGCACGCGCTGACCCTCGCCCTGACGCAGATCGAGCGTGATCGATTTCTTGTTGCGCGCGACGACCGGCCACCACAGCGACTTGCCGTGTGCCTTCTCGCGACCCCACACACGCAGCGGGTCGCCCTGCTCCGGCGGTTCCACCTTGATGACCTCCGCACCCATGTCGCCGAGCAGCTGGCCGCAGAACGGCCCCGCGAGGAGCGTGCCGAGCTCGATGACGCGCAGGTCGCCAAGCGGACCGTTCGCGAAGCGGTCCTCAGTCATGCCGCACCACGTCGCGTCCAGCGCATGAACTGCGGCTGCTGCGGCGGTTCGAGACCGGTTTCCGCTTTGCAGCGCGACTTCAGCTCATCGATCGTTTCGAAGCCGCGATCGAACAGCTGCTTAACACCGCGCTCAGTCGCCATTCGCTTGCGCAACGCCGATGTCGCCGCCTCATCGACCGAGAGATCGTCTTTCAACACGACGCCGTAGCGGCGCGCACCTTCGCGAGTGACCAGACCCGCGTCGACGTCGAACTGCACGAGCGCAGCATCGCGCTCCAATGGATCGCCGCACCCGCCGCCTCCCCAGGTGTCGGCGAGCAACAGATCCCCTGCTTCCACCTTGATGCGATCGACTTTCGCAGCCAGCAGCTCCTGGGAGCCGTCGCGACGAATCAACGTCTTCTTGCTGCGCTCGCCGGGCAGTCCGCCATTGACGCCCCACGGATACGTGAGCCAGCGGTCGTCGTGGATCGAGATCTCGCCAGGCTCGAGGAAGCGATAGCCGATGCGCAGCCCGTTGCCGCCGCGGAATTTGCCGGGACCGCCGCTGTCCGCGATCGTCTCGTACGCTTCGATGCGCAGCGGGAAATAGCTCTCGAGAAATTCGTTCGGCACGTTCGTGAACGAAGGCCAGAGCGAATGCCCGTCCGGGCCGTCGCCGAACGGTTTGCCGGGGATGCCGCCGAAGGTAATCTGGTAGAGCTGATACCACTCGCCGTTCTTGTCGTAGCCCGAGTACATGAAGTGCGGGCTGTCGGAGAAGCCGGCCGCGCACAGGAAATCCGGGCTGCCCTGCCCCAGCAAGCCGCCGAGAATGTCGAAGATGCGGCCGAGCGCGTGCGTGCGACACGAGAGCGCGGCGGGCTTGAGCGGCTTGAGCAGCGTGCCCGACGGGATCCGCACCTCCATCAGATCGTAGAACCCGTCGTTGAACAGGATCTGCGGGTCGAACACCATGATCATGTATACGCCCGCGAACATCTTGAACATCTCCTCGTTCAGCAGGAAGTTGATCGAGGAGATCGACTGCGGATCGGTGCCGGTGAAATCAAAGATGCACTTCTCGCCTTCGCGCCACATCGCGCAGGCGATCTTGTACGGACCCATGCCGCGGCCGTCGTCGCAGATGTAATCCTCGAAGTACTGGCGCGTCTCGGGCACCGTGCGCCGGATGAGCTCGCGCATCGCGCGCTTGTTGCGCTCGAGCATGGCGTCGAGCGCCGAGTAGAAGACGTCATCGCCGAAACGCTGCGCGATCTGCAGACAGCGCAACGAGGCTGTGCGCAGCGCCGCGACAATCGCGTTGAAGTCGGAGAGGTTCCAGTGCGGCAGGCGGCAGTTGTGCAGGATGATGCGCAGCACGTCCTGCTGCAGCTCGCCGCCCTTGTAGATCTTCACCGGCGGCACGCAGATGCCTTCTTCGTAGATCTGCCGCGCATCGGTCGGCAGGCTCCCCGGTACTTTGCCGCCAACGTCAGTCATGTGACCGAACATCGCGGTCCACGCGAGCAGGCGACCGTCGCGGAAGATCGGCATCAGCATCAGCCAATCGTTGGCGTGCGAGATGGCGCCGTTCACCGAGTACGGATCGCTGGTGAAGAAGATGTCGCCGTCCTCGATCGTGCCGTCGTAGCCCTGCAGGAAGCCGTGAATGAAGGAGCCGAACTGGCCGACCACCATCTTGCCTTCGACGTTCGCGATCATCGGGAACTCGTCGTGCTGCTCGCGGATGCCGGGCGACATCGCGGTCCGGAACAGCACGGTGTCCATTTCGAAGCGCGCGTTGCGCAGAGCGCTCTCGATGATGTCGATAGTGACGGTGTCGACGCCGACCTTGTTGTAGGGCTGGGCGTTGCGCTGGACGAGTTTGGCCGGCATGGGCGCTTTCCTGCTGTGTTGTCAGGCTGAAGCCTGACCTGCATGGGAATCGGGATAGATGAGGATGTTGCCGAGGCCGTCGACGTCGCCGCGGTGGCCGGGCAGGATCACGGTCGTCGAGTCCATCTCCATGACGATCGCCGGGCCGGCGATGACGTTGCCGGCCTGCAGCTTGGCGCGGTCGTACACGGCTGCGCTCAGATCGTTGCCGTCCATGTGCACGCGCTGTGTTCCCACCTGCGCTCCCTCGGCATTGGTGCCGCCGCGACGCAGCGCGGGCCGTTCGATCTGAATGCTCTTGCCGCGTACGGCGGCGCGCAAGGTTACGACCTCGTGATCCAGCGACAGCGTGAAGGTGAACAACCTCTTGTGCTCGGCGTCGAACTTCTCGCTGATCGCGACCAGCCCGCGCTGCTCGATCTCGTCGAGCCTCACGTCGACGCCCAGGCGCAGTCCCTGCCCGCGATAGCGAACGTCGACCTGGTAGCTGGTCTGCATGTCCGCAGCCGGCACGTTTTCCTGCTTCAGGCCGTGCGAGGCGTCGGCCGCAAGATCGCGCAGGATCTGCGCCACTTCGCGGGAGCTGGTCGCCTTGAACGTGCGCACGAAGGTTCGCGAGCGCTCGTCGCGAACTGCAGTCGTCGAATCGCCGAGCGCGCACAACACGCCGGGGCCCGGCGGAATGATCGCGGGCCACGATCCGAGCAAACGTGCCAGTGCATTCGCGTGTAGCGGCCCCGCGCCGCCGAACGCGATCAAGGCGTAGTCGCGCGGGTCGTAGCCCTGCTCGACAGAGACCAGCCGCAACGCGCCGGTCATGTTTTCATTGACGATGTTGTAGATGCCGAGCGCCGCCTGCTGCAGCGACAGTCCCAGCGCATCCGCGATCTTCTGCACGGCCGTCGTTGCCAGCTTGCGATCGAGCACCATCTCGCCGCCGAGACGCTGCATCTCGGGCAGGTAGCCGAGCACGACGTTGGCGTCGGTCACGGTCGGATCGGCGCCGCCTTTGCCGTACGCTGCTGGGCCGGGATCCGCGCCCGCGCTCTGCGGGCCGACACGCAACGCTTTCGTGAGCTCGGGTACGTGCGCGATGGAGCCGCCCCCCGCGCCGACCGTTCGAATGTCGACCGACGATGCGCGCACGGTCACATCGCCAACCGTCGTCTCGCGCCGCAGCCGCGGCTCGCCGTTCTGAATCAGTGCGACGTCCGTCGACGTGCCGCCGACGTCGATCGTCAGCAGATTCGGAAACCCGGCCTGCGACGCAACCCACAACGCACCGGTCACACCGCCCGCAGGACCGGACATCAGGAGATTGACCGGGAATTCCTCGGACGACTTCGCAGAAGCCAGCCCACCGTCCGAGCGAAGAATGTGCAGCTTCACTGCATCGGTCTTCGCCGCGAGTTTTTCCTGCAGATTGCGCACGTAGCGCGCCACGCGCGGCCGCACATACGAGTTGGCGACGGTCGTCACCGTGCGCTCGTACTCCTGCATCTCAGGCACGACCTGCGATGACAGCGACACCGGGATTCCCGGCAACTCCTCGCCGGCAATCGCGAGCACGCGCTGCTCGTGCACGTCGTTCGCGAATGCGTTGATGAGCGAGACGGTCAGCGCCTCGATGTTCTTCTTACGCAGTTGGCGCAGGTCTTCGCGCAGTCGCGGCTCATTGAGAGCCTCGACGACATCGCCGTGCGCTCCGATGCGCTCGTGCGCCTCGATCGTGCACGACAGCGGCGCCATCGGCAGGCTCTTGTTGTAGATGACCCAGCCGCCGAGTCCGCCAGGCACGTACGACCGCGCGATCTGCAGTACCTGCCGATAGCCTCGGGTCGTGACGAGCCCGCACTTGGCGCCCGTACCGGTGAGCACGGTGTTGGTCGCCACCGTCGTACCGTGCATGACGTGATCGATCTGCTTCGGCGAAATGCCGGCGTTGCTGCACACCCGCTCCAGCCCGCTCAACACGCCGATCGACTGATCCTGCGGCGTGCTCGGAACCTTCGCTGACCACGTGGCGCCGCTCGCCTCGTCGACCAGCAACAGATCGGTGAACGTGCCGCCGACATCGACGCCTAATCGGTATGTCACTGGAGTGCTCTCTTTGGAAAATCGCCGGCCTTGTTCAACATGCCGGGTACCGGGCGGCCGAGCTGCGTTTGCAGCCACTGCGCCGTCTCGATCAGCGACGGCAGCGAAACGCCGGTTGCGACGCCGCTGCGCGCGAGCATGTAGAGCAGATCTTCGGAAGCGATATTGCCGGTCGCGGCCGGCGCGAACGGACAACCGCCGATGCCGCCGATGCTCGCGTCCAGCGCGACGACGCCGCTTTCGATGGCGGCCCATGCATTGGCGATTCCGGTGTTGCGCGTGTTGTGGAAGTGGCAGCGCCAGCGCATGCCGGGCAACTGGATACGCGCGCGGGCGAGCAACTCGCGGACCTGCGTCGGCACTGCGACGCCGATCGAGTCGGCCAGGCAGATCTCATGAGGCTCGCCTTCAGCGACGCGCTGCGCGACCTCGATCACCCGCGCGGGCGGCACTTCGCCCTCGAATGGACAGCCGAAGGCGGCGGAGATCGTGACTTGGGCCCGGATGCCGGCAGCTCGCGCGGCGTCGGCGACTTCGAGCCAGGTGGCGATGGATTCGTCAGTACTGACACCCTGGTTGCGGCGATTGAACGTGTCGCTCGCCACCACGACCATGCCGATCTCGCTGCAGCCCGCCGCGGCAGCCCGATCGAAGCCCTTGCGATTCATCACTAATCCGATGAAATGAGCATCCCGCGGACGGCTCAGGCTGGCGAGCACTTGCTCGGCGTCGGCCATCTGCGGGACCTTGCGCGGATTGACGAAGCTGGTGACCTCGATCCGGCGCAGGCCGGAAGCCAGAAGGCGGGTGATGAGCTCGATCTTGGTGGCGGTCGGGAGGATCTGAGGGTCGATCTGCAAGCCGTCACGCGGCCCGACTTCGATCATTTCGACCTGGATCCCCATAGTTGACGGATCGTATGCAATCCGTCGCGCAATTGGCAAGAGACAGGCACAATTGGGTAGCTCTAGACCTTGATTGCATGCAATCCGCACCGGAATGGTGCATCGTGATGAGAGGGGAGGACTGACGACCATGGCCCAGGCAGTTGATCGCGCGTACGCAATGGTTCGCGAAGGGATCGTGCGCGGCACCTACCCCGCCGCCGTGCGAATCACCGAGCAGGAAATCGCGGACGCCCTCAGCGTCAGTCGCACGCCAGTGCGCGAAGCACTGCGGCGTTTGCAGGCGGAGGGGTTTCTCAAGGTGCTGCCGAACGTCGGCGCGGTCGTCACGCCATGGACGGACATGGACACGCGCAACGTCTTCGAGCTGCGCGCGCTGCTCGAGCCGTATGGTGCAGCCCGCGCTTGCGAACAGATCACGCCGGAGGGCCTCGCGACGCTGCGCCGACTCGCCGAGGAGCAGTATCACGAGTCCGCGACGCGCGGCGAAGGTCACATCGAACGGATCGGCAAACTCAACAGTGCCTTTCACCGCGCGTTGCAGGATTTTTCCGGCAACGCGCGTCTCGTCACGCTGCTGCCAGCGCTGCTCGAAGCGCCGATGATGCTCAAGACGTTTGCGAAGTATCAGCCGCAGCACTTGCTGCGCAGCGCTTCGCATCACCTCGAGATCGTCAGCGCGCTGGAGTCGCGCGACCCGGAGTGGGCCGCATCGGTCATGCGATCCCACATCCTGGCCGCGCACGCCGCGCTACGTCAGGAGGGCGAGTAAGGTTGCAGAGAGTCAGGCTGAAGCCTGACCCACAGGTAGCAAGCGTCAGGCGATCCGGCGCAGTTTCTTCTTCCGAAAATCGATCAGGATTTCGCGCGCAGCATTGTGCCCTGGTGCGCCGGTGACGCCGCCGCCGGGGTGCGTCCCGGAACCACACATATATATGCCGGGCAGCGGCCCGCGGTAGTTGCCATACCCGAGCATCGGGCGCGCCGAGTAAATCTGATCCAGGTTCAGCGCGCCGTGGAAGATGTCGCCGCCGATCAGGCCGAAGGTCCGCTCGAGATCGAGCGGACTATTGATCTGCCGGCCGAGCACGGACGCTTTGAAGTTCGGCGCGTGCTGGTTGACGGTCTCGATCATCAGATCGGCGACGGTTTCGCGATGGTCGTCCCACGATTGTCCATTGGGTAATTGCGGCGCGACGTGCTGGCAGAACAAGCTCGCCACGTGCTGGCCCTGCGGCGCCAGGCTGTCGTCGAGCGTCGATGGAATCAGCATCTCCACGATCGGCTGCTTCGACCAGCCGTGCAGACGCGCGTCGAAGTACGCA
>DATEML010000133.1:0-4225 GCA_035275585.1 Steroidobacteraceae bacterium
GTGGCCTGCAGATAGCCGAGCTTGCTGCCGCAGTCGTAGCGCCGGCCTTCGAATTCGTACGCGTACACCGGCTCGTCGGCGAGCAGGTCGGCGATCGCGTCGGTGAGCTGAATCTCGCCGCCCGCACCGCGACCCGTCTGCTCGAGCTTCGCGAAAATCGTCGGCGACAACAGATAGCGTCCCACGACCGCGAGCGTCGACGGCGCATTCTGCGGCCGCGGCTTCTCGACGATCTGCTTGACGCGGCTGACGCGCCCTTCGCGCTCCTCGGTCGCGACGATGCCGTACTTGTCCGTTTCCGCTCGCGGCACCGTTTCGACGCCGAGCACGCTGCCGCCCCGCTCGGCGTGGACCGCGGCCATCTGCCGCAAGCACGGCGTCGGCCCATCGATGAGATCGTCGGCGAGGTGCACGAAGAACGGCTCGTCACCAACCACCGGCTTCGCACACCACACTGCGTGACCGAGACCGAGCGGCGACGGCTGCCGGATATAGATGCAGCTGGCCCACGCCGGCACGATGTCCTTCAACGCCTTCAGCAGGTCGGACTTGCCCTGCGCTTCCAGCGCCGTCTCCAACTCGACGTCGGTGTCGAAGTGATCTTCGATCGCGCGCTTCGAGCTGCCGGTGATGAACACCAGCTTGCGGGCGCCGGCGGCGAGCGCTTCCTCCGCCGCGTACTGGATCAGCGGCTTGTCGACGATCGGCAGCATCTCCTTCGGGCTCGCCTTGGTCGCGGGCAGGAATCGCGTGCCGCGTCCGGCCACGGGAAACACCGCCGTCCTGATCTCTTGCGCCACCGCACACCTCCGTCGTATTCGCAGGAGGGCGATGATACCCGGAAGCGGGGCGCCGGGCTTGAGGCCAGCGCCCCGCGACGGGTCATTTCTTCGGCGCGCCATCCACTTTGATGTTCGCCCGGTTGCGCTCCAGCACTTTCTGGCCGATGCCCTTGATCTTGCGCAGATCGTCGACACTGCGGAACGCGCCGTTCTTTTCACGGTATGCAACGATCGCCTGCGCGCGGCTCAGGCCGATGCCCTGCAACTCTTTCGCGATCGTGGCGGCATCCGCGGTGTTGATGTCGACCGGACCGGCCCAGACGAGCGCCGGCATGAGCGCGACGATGAGCGCCTGAACCGCGCGGCGCAGCTGCGATGGAATGATCTTGGACATGGAGCTCTCCTTAGCGTGAAAGAATTGCCAGGTTTGGCGCTACAGGATGCGGCGGGAAGCAGCGCCGCGGAGCGGGAATAACTGAGCAGATCGTGGAGAAAGGGACGAGGGTCACCTTCTCTGCATGCCCGGCGTCACATCGAGCAACGCGACGGGGGCGAAGGCGTCCCAGGCGCGGCAGCCTGGGCATTGCCAGAAGTGCGATGCGCTGGCGAAACCGCAATCGACGCAGCGATAGCGCTGCGTACGGCGAAGAATGCGCGCCAGGCTCAGCGCCAGGTCAGTACGCTGCTGCTGCGTGAGCTGCGCGGGATCGCCGGCGATGGAGCGGACGATCTCGCCGAGACTCGGATCCTCGCGCAGCAGGTCCGGCAGGCAATCGCGCACGAACGACTCCTGCTCGAGGCCCGCGACGATCGCCGCATAAGCGAGTTCGGCGCGCGCGGACGGCTCGGGACGGATCCAGGCGTTGAAGCGACGCTCGATGTCGTTCTCAGTGCTGCCGCGGACCGCGCGCAACACGCGCGGCAGCGCGAGCGCGAGCAGCCGCGGATGCAGCTCGACGACACGTTGGCACAGCGTTGCGGCGAGCTCGGGCTCGCTCATATCGAGCGCGATGTCCGCGCGAATCAGCGCGCCACGGGGAAAGTTGCGTTGCACCTCGCGCGCCTGATGCAGGTGCTGGCGAGCTGCGTCGACGTTGCCGCTCTCGCGTGCCTGCTCCGCCAGCTCGCAGTGGTAATGCGCGATCGCCGTCGGCTGCTCGGGCGAGGCGAGCGCCGTCAGCTCGTTGTGAACGGCGATCGCTTGCTCCCAGTCGCGCTGCTGCTCATAGATGCGCAGCAGGTAGCGCAGCGCCGGCACGCGACGCCCATCGCTTTCGGCGAGCTGCCGGAACGAGCGCTCGGCACGATCGAACAGCCCCGCGAAAAAATAGTCCTCCGCCAGCGCGAACATCGCCTCCAGCCGATGCTCGTTGCTGAGCGCGGGCCGCGCCATGATGTTCTCGTGAACGCGGATCGCGCGCTCGACCTCGCCGCGCCGCCGGTAGATGCTGCCGAGCGCGAAGTGCGTTTCGACCGTCTCGTTGTCGACGTCGACCATCCGCAGGAACACTTCCAGCGCTTTGTCCGGCTCTTCGTTGAGCAGGAACCCGAGTCCCTTGAGATAGTCCTCGTTCAGCCGGCGGGGCGGCTCCTGGCTGCGCGGCAGAGCCGGGCGCTCGGTGCGCTCAGGCAATGTCGGACGCGGCGCACGGTCGCGCAGGCGAAACTGCGCGACCAGCCATCCCGCAGCAGCAGCAACGAACAGCGCAACGACCAGGTCCAGCGACAGGTCAAGCGACATTTTCGTCGGCGGCCGCCAGGGCTCGCGCGCGCGTTTCGGCTGCACGCAGCGCACGACGCAGCCGCCCGCGCTCGTCGAGCAGCTCGGCGACCCAGTAGACGCGCCAGAACAGCCCAGCGAGCAGGCCGATGACGAAGGCGAACACGAGCGCGAGACCGAGCGGCGTGCCGATGCGCAGGAAAGCGAGCTCGACGTCGACGCGCCCGGCGTTCATCGCGCTGACGAGCAGCGCCACGAGTGCGGCGAGAGCTACGGTGAAATAGAAAAGGATGCGAGCCATGAAGAGAGTCTAACTCTCTTCATCTGAATCAGTCCCGAATGGGCTTCAGTCCCTGATGGGGCTGCCCGCGCCGTCATTGACGCGCTCGCGCAAATCCTTGCCGGGCTTGAAATGCGGCACGTACTTGCCCGACAGCGCGACAGTCTCGCCCGTCTTCGGGTTGCGACCCTGGCGCGGCGGGCGGAAGTGCAGCGAGAAGCTGCCGAAGCCGCGGATCTCGATGCGACCGCCCTGCGCCAGCGCGTCGCTCATGATCTCGAGGATCTGCTTGACCGCCAGCTCGACGTCCTTGGCCGGCAGGTGCTTCTGCTTCGCTGCAATGAGCTCGATGAGTTCCGATTTGGTCATGCTCGGGCCCGTTGTTCTTGTTCAAAGGACCCGCAGGCTGTAGCGCACCCACAGCCTGCGGCTTCCGGCTAGTTGTCCCCGCCCCCGATGTGCTCCTTCAGCAGGTCGCCGAGGCTCGTGCCGCTCGAGGTTTCGCCGGTGCGGTAGTTCTGCACCGCCTCGGCTTCCTCGTGAATCTCCTTCGCCTTGATCGACAGTGCGATCGTACGGCTCTTACGATCCACGTTGGTGAACTTCGCCTCGACCTCGTCGCCGACCTTCAGCACCGTGCGC
Source organism: Steroidobacteraceae bacterium (assembly GCA_035275585.1). Taxonomy (GTDB): domain Bacteria; phylum Pseudomonadota; class Gammaproteobacteria; order Steroidobacterales; family Steroidobacteraceae; genus Steroidobacter. The sequence continues at coordinate 3,425 of DATEML010000133.1, forward strand.
GCGTCCTCGACGCGGTCGCGCGACAGCTCGGAGGCGCGCAAGTGACCTTCCACGCCGCCGCCGAGGTCGATGATCGCGCCCTTGGCGTCGACTTCGCGCACCGAGCCCTTGACGATCGAGTTCTTCGGATGCTCCGCGATCCAGGCCGAGAACGGATCCTTGGCGAGCTGCTTGATGCCGAGCGAGATGCGCTCGCGCTCCGGATCGATCGACAGCACCATGGCCTCGACCTGCTGGCCCTTCTGGTAGTTGCGCACGGCTTCCTCGCCGGGCACGTCCCAGGAGATATCGGACAAGTGCACGAGGCCGTCGATGCCGCCCGACAGGCCGATGAAGATGCCGAAGTCGGTGATCGACTTGATCTGGCCCGCGACCTTGTCGCCGCGATTGTAGTTGTCGCTGAACTCCTTCCACGGATTCGCCTGGCACTGCTTGATGCCCAGCGAAATGCGCCGGCGCTCCTCGTCGATGTCGAGCACCATGACCTCGACTTCCTGGCCGATGTGCACGACCTTCGAGGGATTCACGTTCTTGTTCGTCCAGTCCATCTCGGAGACGTGCACCAGACCTTCGACGCCTTCCTCGATCTCGACGAAGCAGCCGTAGTCGGCGATGTTCGTGACCTTGCCGAACAGGCGCGTGCCGGTCGGATAGCGACGACCGATCTGCTGCCACGGGTCGTTGCCGAGCTGCTTGATGCCCAGCGACACGCGCTGGCGCTCGCGGTCGAACTTGAGGATGCGCACGTCGATCTCGTCGCCGACGTTGACGACTTCCGACGGATGCTTGACGCGCTTCCAC
>DATEML010000134.1:0-20876 GCA_035275585.1 Steroidobacteraceae bacterium
CGACGAGCTGGACCAGGCGACCGAGCTGCTCGACCTGAAGGACAAGAAGGTCCTCGACCTGTCGAACTGGTCGCTGATCGTCGGTGGCACGGGCGGCGCGAGCGGCGACGGCGGCGACGTCGGCGTGATCAACGAAGGCTCGATCGGCACGACCGGGCTCGCTTCGACGGCCATCTTCGCGCAAAGCATTGGCGGCGGTGGCGGCGAAGCACAGAACTTCGCCAAGGGCACGGGCGCCGGCGGCTCCGCGGACACAGGTCTGCGCGGCAAGTTCAGTATCGGCGGCGGCGGTGGCGCGAGCGGTGACGGCGGCGACGTCGCTGTCACGAACAACGGCGATCTCATCACTGAAGGGGACGACGCGCACGGCATCTTCGCGCAGAGCGTCGGCGGTGGCGGCGGTGTGGCCGGCAACGTCGATCGCGGACTGAAGGACGGACTCGGCCCGATTCCGCCGCTCAACGTCGGTCTCGGCCTCGCGTTCGGCCAGGACGGCGGCAGCGGCGGCGATGGCGGAGCCATCACCGTCACCAACACGAGCAACATCCTCACGCGCGGCGTCGGCTCATTCGGCATCTTCGCGCAGAGCGTCGCCGGCGGCGGCGGACTCGCGGGCGGCCTCGGCAACGACAACATCCCGATCCTCGAGCAGCAGAACTTCGCCGGCAGCGTCGGCGGCGACGGCGACGCCGGTGCGATCACGATCACGCAGAACGGCGACATCGTCGTGCTGGGCGACGCGGCGGACGGCATCTTCGCGCAGAGCGACGCGACCAACGGCAGCAGCGGTGTGGTGACCATCGACGTCGCCGGTCACATCGATGCCGGCGGTGCGCACGCCAACGGCATTCGCGCGCAGAGCCAGGGCGACGTCAGCTCGGGCGCGATCAATGTCACGCTTACGAGCGGTTCGGTGCGCGGCGGCACCGAGACCGGCGCGGCCGTCACCTTCATCGACGGCGCGGCGAACACGCTGACGAATCACGGTGACGTCGGCCGGCTCGACGAGCTGGACCGCGCCGCGGTGCTCGGCGGCAGCGGCAGCGAGTCGATCGAGAACTTCGGCGGGATCTACGGCACGATGACACTCGGCGGCGGGGCAAACACTTTCGCCAATCGCGAAGGCGCGACGATGGTGTCGGGCGCGACGATCGATCTCGGCGCGGGCGGCAGCGCGCTCAACGAGGGCCTGTGGGCCGTTGGCCGCAGCGGCGAAATCTCACACACCGCGCTGAGCGGCAACTTCACGCAAGCCGCGGGCGGCGCATTGCTGGTCGACATCGATCACCTCGCGGGCACCACCGATCGCATCGACGCGGCCGGTGCTGCAAACCTGGCCGGGTCGATCGAGCTCAACCAGATCAATATCTCTGCAATCCGGCCGGGCACGTCAGAGACTGTGCTGGTGGCGGCAGAGGGCGGGCTTGCGGCCGCTGACCTGGAGCTCGCCGTGGCGCCGTCCATCGTTACGCAGTACGGACTCGAGACGATCTCCGATACGGAGCTTGCGCTGACGCTGACGACCAGCTTCGTGCCGCAGGACACGGCCACGGAACGCCTGCTGCCGAACGAGAAGCGCGTCGGTGCGTACATCAACCAGGTGCAGCTCGCCGGCAGCTCGGACGCGCTGGTGCCGACGATCGCGGGGCTCGTCGCCGCGACGGACGTGACGACGCTCGGTGGCAAGTACCAGCTGCTGAATCCTGAGAACTACGCGGCGCTCCCGCTCGCTGCGGTTCAGTCGGGCCTGCAGTTCGGCGAGTCGCTGCTCAGCTGCAAGGTGCGCGACGGCGAGGACCGCTTCACGTCGGAAGGCGAGTGCGGCTGGGCGTCGGTCTTCGGCAGCAGCGGCGAACAGAATGCGACGGCCTCAGCGAACGGTTATCGACGCGACGTGCGCACGATCAGCCTCGGCAGCCAGTGGCAGGTGAGCGATCAGTGGCACATGGGCATGGCCGCGGCGTTCGAGCGCGATCAGATCGACTCTGCCACGCTCACGAATCTGCGAACGCAGTTTGCGGAAGGTACGACAGTGCACGCGGGCATGGTGCTCAAGGGTAACTTCGCGGCCAACACGTTCGCGGCCAGCTTGTCGGCCGCGCGCGGCTCGTACGACACGCACCGCACTGCGTTCCTGGCGCTGCACGGCTCGCAAAGCGAGCAGCTCGTCTATCAGACGGCGCTGCAGTTCCGCGTGAGTCACGGCTTCGAGCAGGGTCCGTGGTACTGGCGGCCGATGCTCGATCTGGGCTTCACGCAGGTGCGCCTGTCCGCTTTCTCGGAGCATGGCGCGGGCGCCGACAACCTGCTGGTGCGCAATTCGGAGGAGGACTTCACGAATCTGCGTCCCGCACTGGAGATGGGTTACGAGACGGCGCTGGGCAACTCGCTGGCGCGGTGGTACGCGCGACTGGGCGTCAATCGGTTCATCGAAGGTGGAACGTTCGGCGTCCAGGCGATGCTGCAGGGTGCGCCGGACGACGCCGGCTACTTCAGTGTGAACCAGGCGCTCGATCGCACGGTGCGCGAATGCGCGGCCGGCGTCGATGTGTTGACCGGCGAGAACGTGACGCTGCGAGTCGGTTACTCGGGTCAGTTTTCGGCCAGCGGCACGACCCACGGCGCGACGCTGAAGTTCTCGCGCTCGTTCTGACGATCAGCGCGGCGTCGCGGCAGGAGTCTTGATCGCCGGCCGCAGCCGCAGGATGAAGGCGCTCTGCCGGTCGGTGTCCGGATCGCCGATGATCGCCAGCCGGTATTGGCCGGGCCGCAGGCGTGCGCCGTCGATGAAGATCGTGACGAAGCTGTCCGGTGACAGCTCGAGCCCGCCCAGCTCCGCAATGCTCTGCAGGGAATCGTCGGCGCTCATGCGAAACAGGCGTACGCGATAGCGTGCGGCCGTGAATTCCGGGAGCAGCCGCAGCTCGATCGCCTGCCCGGCCGGCGGCAGCGGGATCTCGGCATCGATCGCGCTGCCGAGCGTTCGGAGGATCGCGTGCGTGCTGGCGATCTCGGGGGCCGCACCCCTCGTCCGGTGCAAGTCTTCGACGCTCGCGGCGACCAGCGGGTGCGTTTCAGGTGTGTCCGTGATGAGGAGCATTGCCCCGATTGCGAGCGCGGCGGCCGCGGCTGCAGCTGCCAGGTATTGCCAGTTTTTGCGGCGGGGCACGCGACTCTACTCGTCGAGCAGAGCCTGAATGCGCTGCGCGAAGCGCACCGCCTCGCCCTTGCGTCCGCGGTTCACGAGATATTCGTAGCCGATCGACGCGGCGGTCTCCCCGAGGTCGGTGCGTTGCTGAGTTGCCTTCAACAGGTGCTGCAGGCCTTGCTCGTCGCCATACTTCAGCAGCAGCTGCGCGAGCAGCACGTGTGCGTCGGGATACTCGCCCTGGCGCGCGACCAGTTGCTGCAGCGAATCGATCGCGTCTTCCTCGCGGTGCACGCTCAGCAGCAGGCCGACCTTCGCCCACAGATCCTCCGGCGAGAGCGCGCTGCTTTCGTGCTGCTCGTACTCCGCGAGCTTCCAGTGCGCTTCCTTGATCTGGTTGTGACGCTTGCGCCAGTTCACCAGGTTTTGGGCGCGCCACACGCCGTCGCAGTGATCGATTGCGCGCGGCGCGGCGGGACCGAGCGTCATCAGCGCCGCAGACGCGGTCGCAGGGGGCGGCACCTGGGGCGAGACGTCCAGGGCGGCGAGCCGCTCGGCGAGGCTCGGGTGCGTGTCGTTTTCGGCCGCGTACCGTCGTAGCGCTTCGGTGAGCCACTGCTGGCGCGCCGGTTCCTTCTCCGCGACTTTGAACGCGCGCGGCAACAGCGAGTACGGTTTGTAAGGCGGCTCGGGTGCTTCCTCGACGCGGGCGAGGAAGCGCGCCCAATAGACATCGGCGAGAAAGCGGCTCGTCAGCTCCACGTGGATCAGTGCGCGGCCGAGCGTGGGCGCGGAGGTGACGAAGGCGGCGACATGATCGGAATCGTATTCGTGATTGCGCGCCAGCGCGAAGCTGTACGCGTAGAACCACGGCGCGTACCAGCTGTAGTAGACGGCAAGCACGCGGTCGAACGGATTGGCAGGCGCGTCGAACTTCGCCTGCAACAGATGCCAGAGCTGCCGCTGGCGATAGACCCATGCCGCGAATTGCCGCTGCTTGCCGCCGAGATGAGCGATCTCGTGCGCCAGCAGCGCGCAGAACTCGTCCGCACTGAGCGCGAGCAGGAGCGGTGCGCCGACGTAAAGATGGTGGGTGTAGCCGCCGAACACACCCCAACGAGGAATCTGCCGGATGCCGAGCTTGAAGTCGCCGTTGACGCGCACCGTCGCGAACGGCGCCGGCACGATCTTGCGCGCGACGGCGTCGAGCAGGCGGAACAGGTCCGGCGCTTCCTCGGCGGTGAGCAGCAAGCCTTCGGGCTCGGCGACCTTGACGCGCAGCGCGCGGAACGTCGCAATTCCCGCTGCACCGCCGGCCAGCAGACCGATGGCCGCGAGAAAAGGAGGCGTTCCGCCGGTCACGAGCGCAAGCACGATCGAGTAGCAGCAGAAGAGAATCGCCAGCACGACCAGCGCAGGCGCCAGGTAGCCGAGCGCTGCGGCGACCGCGACCTTGCCGAGATAGAGCTGCGGACGCGTGTCCGCTTCGCGTTCGAGACGGCCGATCAGCGTCGAGAAGTCGCTGCTGTCCATGACCAGGGCCAGGTATCCAGGTCAGGCTTCAGCCTGACTCCTTTGCTACTTCTTCCGCAAGTAAGCGTCGCTCCCGTCAAGCCAGTCCTGACGGGGCGGCGCGAACACGTCGAGATCGAGCGTGTCCTCCACGGCAAGCGCACGATGCGGCACGTTGCTGGGGATTACCAGCACTTCGCCGGCCTTCACCAGGATGCCATCGGCGTCGTTCTGGGAGTCGACCTTGTCGCCCACCCACAAGCGCAGCGCGCCTTCCAATATGTAGGTGACCTGCTCGTTGACGTGGTGGTGCTTCGGCACGACGCAGCCCGCTTTCAGGTACACATGCGCGACCATCACCTGGCTCCCGGTGACGATGCGCCGCGACAACTGAGGGTTCAGCTGTTCCAGGGGCACAGTGGACCACGAATACTTGGTGGCGGCGACGGGCGCTGGCATGTAGGTTCCCGGTGGCAGTCGTGACCGCCGGGATCTTGCCATGAGCACTGGTCGGTTGCCCATTCGGCGCAACTCTGGAAGCATCCGCGTCCATGAAGACGCGAGCCCATGCGGTCCCATCGGTGCGCTGTCTCAGGGTGGCGACACTTTGGGTGCTGATGGGCGTGCCGCTGCTGAGCCTCGCGCAGGACGAAACGGTGCCGGGCGAGCAGGCGGAGCCGTCGCCGCCGCGCAAGCTGTTCGTCTCCGACAAGCTCGTGCTCAACGTCTACTCGGACAGGGACCAGGCCGGCTCGCGCGTCGCGACCATCGAGACCGGCGACGCGGTCGACGAGCTCGAGCGCGATCAGAGCTACGTGCGCATCCGCTTGCCGGATGGACGCGAGGGTTGGGTCGGCGCCAACTACCTGACGACCGATGCGCCCGCCGCTGTGCAGCTGCGCGAGCTGCAACGACAGCAGAAGAGCGCGACCCAGAGCAGCGATAAGAAATCCGCTGACGAGATCGCGCGCCTCAAGAAGGAAGGCGAGGCGCTGCAAGCACAGGTCAAACAGCTGAAAGCGGCTGCCGCAGCCGCGCCTGCAGTTGCCGATGATGGCGTGCTCGAAGGTGCTTCCCCGGCTCCGCAGCAAGCCGCAGCCGTCGCGCCGCCGCAGGCGAGCGGCGTCGCATGGATCTGGCCGCTGGCCGTCGTGCTCGTCGCCGGCCTTGCGTATGCGGCGGGCTATCTGACGCTTGCGCGCCGTATCCGCAAGAAGTTTGGCGGCCTGAGAGTCTACTAACTCGCGGGTGTTGGAAACCCGTCGGCGCCCTTGCGCCACGGCGCCCACACCAACGCGACTTCGCCGACGGCAATATCCGACTTGCGCGGGCTGACCTGCACCTTGCGCAGCACGACAGCAGTCGCGTCGAACCTGCCCTCGAGCGCAGCTGTATCGGCATCGAACTGCTGCTGAAGCTCACGCTGCTTCTGCTGAACGACTTCCACGCTACCGCTTGCACGGTCCACGTCGCCGCTCTCGCGGCCGACCCGCGTTGCGGCGCGAGCGGCCGACGCGGCCCGATTCACATTCGTAGCGGATAGCGTGCGTCTTCCCAGAAATGCACCGAGCACCGAAGCGCCGATCGAGAACGCCGATTGCAGCCGCTGCTGGTTGAGTTGCGAGCGCTCGCGCTCGACGCGCTCACCCGCGCGTCGCAACTGGTCCTCCAGCGCAGCCAGCTTCGGCGCGTACTTGCGCTTGAGATCCGCCACGGCTGCGTCGCGTTGCTCACGCGCCGCCAGTGCGAGTTGCGCACGGAAGTCGCCTTCGCTCACACCCGGTGCGGACGTCGCCTTGAGCGCGTCGCAGACCAGTGCTTCGCTGCGTGCGCTCTCGAACAAGTGCGCCGCGAGCGCTTTGCCCCAGGTTGCATAGGATTGTGCGCGCAACGCACCCGACGGCAGCGATGCGAACGTGGCGGAAGGCGCTGGCGCCGTGCTGAGTCGCGACTTCAGGTCCGGAGCGGTCGTAGCCTCATCCCACAGGACTTCGTTGCCATCGTCGGACAGCGGCGCGAGGTAGGCAGTCGTCTGCCATTGGTCGAGCGCCAGTTTCGAATCCACGAAGTGCAGTTTCGCGCTGCCCATCACCATCGGCTTGTAGAGCAGCGCGTCGCCGGCAGCCGTGGCAGCCAGGAAGTACTCGGGCACGTCTGCCGGTATGTTCGGTCGTGAGCTTGCTTCGTTGGACGGCGCGCGGGCAGCCGCGGCGGGCGGCGTCGCAGTCCGATACGGCGCCATGAGCCTGGAAATCTCGACACCCGTCAGCGGACCGCGCAGGTACGAGAGCGCCCAGCGGCTCTGGAACAGCACAGGTGCATCGTCGTGCACGTTGCGCATCAGGAACACGCGCGGAGTCAGCCCGGAGATCATGCGATCCAGCGCCGCGCGATCGGAGCCGGGCACCGCGCTTTCGAGGCCCTCCAGCACGCGCAGCTTGTCGCGCTCGGTCTGCAGGCGGCCGATCATCCAGGTGCCGGCGTTCGCGAGTCCCTTGTAATCGAGATCGACCGGGTTCTGCGTCGCGAGCACGCAGCCCAGCCCGAACGCGCGGCCCTGCTTGAGCAGCGTGAGCATCGGCTGCTTCGAGGGTGGATTCGCGGTCGGCGGGAAGTAGCCGAAGATCTCGTCCATGTAGAGGATCGCGCGCAGCGAAGACGTTCCCGACTGCCCGCGCATCCACGCGACGACTTCGTTCAGCAGCAGTGTCACGATGAACATGCGCTCGGCATCGGACAAGTGCGCGATCGAGATCACGACGATGCGCGGCTTGCCTTCGGGCGTGAACAGCAGGCGCTGCACGTCCAGCGGCTCGCCGCTGAGCCAGGCGGCAAAACCGGGCGAGGCGAGCAGGTTGTTGATGGCCATCGCAAGCTGCAGCCGTTCTTTCGCGGGATAGAAGGTCTCGAGATCGAACGCGCCGACCTTGTCGAACGACGGCTTCTGTACGGCGGCGATCAGGCTCGCCATGTCGAGGCCGGTGCCCTTGCGCCACACGTCCTCGAAGATCGTCGACAGCAGCACGTGGTCGCGGCTGTTGATCGGATTGGCATCGCGATTGAGCAGGGCCAGGAGCCCGGACACGACCGTGCCGAGCCGCTCCCGCAACGCGGCCGTGTCGTTGAGCAGCTCCGCCGGCGGCGCCGCGAATGAACGTACGACGGAAAGCGGCAACCCTGCCTCGGAGCCCGGCGTGTAGATCGCGAGGTCGACGGCGTCGCGGAATTTCCCGATGCGCTCCGGGGTCTGGCCCCACTCGGCGAGTCCTTTTTTCCAGGTCTCGGCCGTCTGCGCTGCGTATTGCTCGACGCCCAGCCCCTTGCGTTGCGCTTCGCCGGGATCGACCCACGACAGGAACTCGGCCGCTTCCAGGTGCGGAAAGGTCAGCAGCAGGTTGCCGAGGTCGCCCTTGGGGTCGATGCAGATCGCCGGGATGCCGTCGATGCCGGCCTCTTCGAGCAGCGCGAGGCACAGGCCGGTCTTGCCGCTGCCCGTCATGCCGACGCAGACGGCGTGCGTCGTCAGATCGCGCGAATCGTAGAGCAGCAGATTCTCGGACGGCGCACGCCCCGCCGCGTCGTATTCCCGCCCGAGGTAGAAAACGCCGAGTTTTTCGTAGTCCTGCATGGCCCGCTCCCCGCACGCACCGGCGCTGCAGGATAAACTTGCCAGCGGGCAAAAGGTTCGATATTTGCTATGGCAATGCAGCTACGAGTAACGCCACAAGCGGCGCCGTGCGGTGCGCTGGTCGAAGGTGTCGATCTGCGAGAGCCGCTGGACGCCGCGCAGGTCGAGGCGATCCGCGCGCTGTGGCTGCAGCACCAGGTGATTGCATTCACCGATCAGCAGCTGCAGCTCGAGGACCTCGAGCGCTTCGCGCAGTCGATCGGGCCGTTCGGCGTCGATCCGTACTTCGGCTCGGTGCCGGGTCACCCGCACGTCGCGCAGGTGCGCCGCGAGGCCGAGGAGCAGACGCCGATCTTCGCCGAGACCTGGCACTCCGACTGGAGTTTCCTGCCGAGTCCGCCGGCTGCGACCGTGCTCTACGGCGACGTGATTCCGCCGGTCGGCGGTGACACGCTATTTGCCAATCAGTATGCGGCGTGGGAAGCGTTGCCTGCATCGATGCAGTCGCTCCTCAAGGACAAGCAGGGCGTGCACTCCGCGCGCCGCGCCTACTCGCGCGAAGGGATGTACGGCGAGCGCGACAAGGGTCGCTCGATGGCGATCCGTTACTCCGACAGCGCAATGAGCACACAGCTGCATCCGATCATGCGGATTCATCCCGAAACCGGACGGCCCGCGCTGTTCGTCAGCATGGGCTACACGATCGGCATCGACGGCCTGAGCGAGGCCGAGGCCACGCCGATTCTCATGGAGCTGTTCATGCACCAGGCGAAGCCGGAGTTCGTGTATCGCCATCGCTGGTCGCAGGGCATGCTCGTCATGTGGGACAACCGCTGCGTGCTGCACGCGGCGACGGGTGGCTACCAGGGACACAAACGATTGCTGCATCGGATAACAGTTGCTGAGAGAAGAACATGAGAAACATTGCGAGTCGATTGAGTGTTGCGATCGTTGCCGTGCTGCTGCTGACTCAGTGCAGTACCCCGGCAGTCCAACAGGACAAACGAGCCCCCGTGCTGCTTGCGGTTTTCGCGCATCCGGACGACGAGTCGACCGTGAGCATGGTACTTGCGAAATACGCGGCGGCAGGTGTGAAGGTCTACCTCGCGACGGCCACCGATGGTCGCCTCGGTGTTTCACAGCACGCGGGCATTCCGGCGGGCGACACGCTCGCGGCGGCACGCGTGAAGGAGTTGAACTGCACGACGCAGAAGCTCGGCATCAATCCGCCGATCATGTTCGGCCTGTACGATCAGCTGAAGATGGGTGAAGGCCTGCAGCCGTTCATGGGGCAGCTCGGCGAAATGCGCGCGCGCGTCACGAAGCTGTTCGAAGAGTTGCAGCCCGACGCAGTGATCACGTGGGGGCCGTCCGGCTGGACCGGTCATACGGATCATCGCCTCGTCAGCGACATCGTCACTGAAGTGTTCCAGAGCCGGAAGTGGCAGCGGCCCGCGCAGCTGTATTACCCGGCCGTGCCGACCAGCCGAGTGCCGCCGAACAATCCGATTCCACTCGCGCCGGTGGACGACAGCTTCCTCACCGTGCGAGTGCCGGTCTCACAAGCGGACTACGACAAGTCGAAAGCGGGCTTCCTGTGTCACGCGAGCCAGTACACGCCGGAGCAGATCGAGCAGCTCTTCCAGTCGCTCGCTGCCGCGCAGAATGGCATCGCGTACTTTCAGCCGGCAATCGCCGGCGTGGGTAGGAAGGACTCGCTCCTTTAGGACTTCTTGACCAGCTCGACGCGCCGGTTCTTGGCGCGGCCTGCCTCGGTGCGGAGTAGCGCAGGGGTCGTGGTGTCGCCAGATGAACGAGTCGGGGTAGCGCGTGAGCAGCGGGTGATCCTTCGCGCCGGCGACGTCTTCTAGAACTATCCGAGAAACTGGACGAGATCCGTGAGCGTCGCGCCGGCTCCGTCTACCTCGACGCCGAGTCCCTCCGCGGCAGCGTTCTGGCGGTTGTTCCAGAACGTGGGATAGCCGAACCATTTGGCGCCGGCCACGTCCCAGCCGGCAAACGCGACGAACAGGATCTCGCCTTTGCCGAGCTCGAGCACGTCCGTGCCCAGTCGATAGGCGTTCGGGTCGGGCTTGAAGGTCCGAGCTCGGCCAGTGCTGATCACCGCGTCGAACGCGGCTTCGAGGCCGGAGTTCTTCAGTCCGGCGCCGAGGATGGCCGGCGTCGCGTTCGACAGCAGCGCGAGTCGCTTGCCGGACCGCTTGAGTTCGGCGAGTGAAGCGGCAACGTCCGGCCAAGCCCGCAACTCCAGCCAGCCCTGCATCAGCGCGTCGCGCGCACTCGTCGACAGCTCGATCTCGAGTGAGCCGGCTGCAAATTCGAGCGCGCCGCGGGCGCAAGTCCAGAAGTCCTCGTATTCTCCGCTGAGCGCGCGCAGCCACTGGTATTCGAACAGCCGCGTCCGCCACGCGTCCGCCAGCTGCGTACCGTGCCCGGGCGCTGCCTTTTCGCAGGCCTGGAACACGGGCCGTGGGTCGAAGATCGGGAATGCATCGAAGGCGACCGCCTTGATCCTGCCCCAGGGCGAGTCCGCCCTGTCGATCGCGCGAGCGGTCAGGCTCGTCATCAAAGTCGCGGTGCCGAGGGTCACGAAGGTTCGCCGGTCGAGGGTCACGGTACGGTCCTCACGCTCAGGGAATGGCGTTCGGACCGCACGACCGCGCGGTAAGTTCACCTCGTCGCCTCATGCAGGCGCTGTAACGCCGCAGCTGTAGTGGCGGGAGAGTTTCGGGCATCCTGTCCGGGTGCTCGAAACGATAGCCAAGGCCGCGCCGCCGATGGCCGAGACCCGACTGGGTCGCTCGGTCAGCCCGCGTGCGCGACTCCACCCCGGGCAATCCGGAATCGTCGAGCTGCGTGACGGGCGCGACGCATTCGCTGCCCGTGTCCTGCTCGCGGATACCGCCGAGCGCACGCTCGATCTCCAGTACTACATCTGGCGCAACGACATGTCCGGTGCGCTGCTGTTCGCGGCGTTGTGCCGGGCAGCGGATCGCGGCGTGCGCGTGCGCCTGCTGCTGGACGACAACAACACCATGGGCCTCGATGCCTTCCTCGGTGCGTTGGCGACGCACCCGAACATCGAGGTGCGACTGTTCAACGCGTTCCGTCTGCGCCGCTGGCGTCCGCTCGAATATCTCACCGACTTCGCGCGGCTCAACCGCCGCATGCACAACAAGTCGTTCACAGTCGACGGCCAGGTCGCGATCGTCGGCGGCCGCAACATCGGCGACGAGTACTTCGATGCCAATCAGGAAACGTCTTTCATCGACCTCGACGTGATGGCGGTCGGGCCGGTCGTGAGTGACATCGCGAGCGACTTCGAGCGCTACTGGCGCAGCGAGTCGGCGCGCTCGGTCGAGTCGGTCCTCGGCCGTGCGCGCCCCGCGTCGGTGCGCGAAGTGATTGCCATGGCGGAAAAGGTCATCGGTCAGCCGGCGGCGGTCGCTTACGTGAATGCGTTGCAGTCCTGCGCGTTCGTCCACGATCTGCTCGCCGGCTCGGTGGAGTACCGGTGGGCTGCGGCCCGCCTGGTCAGCGACGATCCTGCGAAAGGACTCGGGCGGGAGCGACCGCACGGCACGATGCTGGAACGACTGCTGGCTGTGCTCGACGTACCGCGGCACGAGCTACAGTTGATCTCGCCCTACCTCGTGCCGACGCGTGCCGGCGAGCGAGCGCTCGCCGAGGTCGCGCGCAACGGCGTGCAGGTGTCGATTCTCACGAACTCGCTGGAGGCGACCGACGTACCGATCGTGCATGCCGGATATGCGAAGCGCCGCCGCAAGCTCCTCAAAGCGGGCGCCGTGCTCTACGAGCTGATGCGGACGTCGCGCGTGCGTTCGCGGCGCGATCGCCGGCTCACCGGCAGCTCCGGCTCGAGTCTGCATGCGAAGACGTTCTCGATCGATTGCAACCGCGTGTTCGTGGGGTCCTTCAACCTCGACCCGCGCTCGGCGAGTCTCAATACCGAGATGGGGCTCGTGATCGAGAGCCCGGTGCTGGCAAAGCAGATCGCCGCAGCGTTCGCTGAAGAGATTCCGGCGCGCAGCTATCGGGTCAGCTTGAATGCTGCAGGCAGGTTGCAGTGGGTGGAGCAGCATGAGGGCGGCACGCGAGTCCACACGACCGAGCCCGGCACGACCTGGCGGAGGCGAGCGGGCGTCGCGCTGATGGCGCTGCTGCCCATCGACTGGCTGCTGTAGGTCGGGCTCCAGCCCGACGACTGAGACGAGCCGCACAGAAAGCGGTCGCGGAGCGCCGCCTGACGTGCTCGGCCGCAACGTACAGGCGTAGGATCGCTCGCGATTCCCTCAGCGGGGACAACGATGTCAGTCGAGCACGTCTATCCGGCCGGCCCACGCTCGGTGCCGGCGGATCTCACCCGGCCCACGCGGGCCTATCGCACTCATGCATGGCTCGCAATGGGCGGCCTGGCGCTGTTCGTGCTGCTGTATCTGGCGCTGGCGAGCTGGTTTACCTGGACGGCCTATCGCCTGTTCGCGAGTCTTGCGCACGGCGGCGATCCGCTCTGGACGCTCGTCGCCGGCGTCTGCTCCGCGTTCCTCGCTGTGTTCATGTGGAAGGCGCTGGTGTTCGTCAAGCACCGGCACGCGATCGACGACATCGAAGTCAGTGCCTCGGAACAGCCGCGGCTGTTCGAGTTCATCAATCGACTGGCGGACGAGGCGGGTGCGCCGCGCGCGCATCGCGTCTTCCTCTCGCCGCGCGTGAACGCCGCGGTGTTCTACGACCTGAGCGTGCTCAATCTGCTGTTCCCGTCCCGCAAGAATCTCGAGATCGGTCTCGGGCTCGTCAACGCCGTCTCGCTCGGCGAGCTGAAGGCTGTGCTCGCACACGAGTTCGGTCATTTCGGCCAGCGCTCGATGGCGGTCGGCCGCTGGGTCTACATCGCGCAACAGATCGCCGGGCACATCATTGCGAAGCGCGACGCACTGGATGCATTCCTGCGCGGGCTGTCACGCGTCGATCTGCGCATCGCATGGGTCGGCTGGCTGCTCTCGCTCGTCGTATGGTCGATCCGCTCGCTGATGGAGACGGTGTTCCGCGTCGTCGTGCTGGCGCAGCGCGCGTTGTCGCGCGAGATGGAGCTGCAGGCCGATCTCGTGGCGGTGTCTCTGACCGGCAGCGACGCACTGATCCACGCACTCTATAAATTGAACGTCGCCGACGAAGCGTGGGACCGCTCGCTGGCGTTCGCCGACTCCGAAGCGCGCGAGAAGCGCAGCGTCAACGACTTGTTTGCCGTGCAGACGCGCATCACCGAGAAGCTGCGGCAGGTGCTCGACGATCCGAGCTACGGCGAGGTCGCGCCGCCGCCGAAAGACCAGCCGCAGGAGCATCGGGTCTTCAAGACCTCGCTCGCACAGCCGCCGCGGATGTGGAGCACGCATCCCGCCAACGCGGAGCGCGAGCAGAACGCCAAGCGCAGGTACATTGCGGCGAAGATCGACGGGCGCAGCGCGTGGGAGTTGTTCGACGACGTCCCGGATCTCAAGAAGCGGATGACCGCGCACATCTTCCGTGCTGTGCAGGAAGCAGCGGATGTGCCGCTCGAGCAGTCGCTCGCCAAGCTCGACGAGCAGTTCGGGCGCGCGTTCTACGATCGTTCGTATCGCGGCGCGTATCTCGGTCGCCCGCTGGCGCGTCACGCGCGCGACGTCGCCGAGCTGTACGGTTCACCGTTGCTCGGTGAGCCTATCGCTGCGGAGCTCGACGCCCTCTATCCGCAGGCGCTGTCGGAGGATCTCGCAAAACTCAAGGCGCTCGAAGAAGAGAAGGTGACGCTGCAGGGCTTGAAGGAGGGCTTCCTGACGGCGAGCGGCGGGGTGATTCGCCACCGCGGCAAGGATCTCAAGCGCGCCGATCTGCAGGGCGCGCTCGACGCTGTGCAGAGTGAGCTCGATCGCGCCCGCGAGGCAGTGCAGACGCACGACCGCCGCTGCCGCTCCGCGCATCTCGCGGCCGCGGCTCAGCTCGGTCCGGGGTGGGAGGCCTACTTGAAGGGCCTGGTTGCGATCCTGCACTACGCCGAGCACAGCGAAGCGAACCTGCGCGACGCGCACGGCGCACTGTGCAACATCGTCTCCGTCGTCACAGCGGACGGTCGCGTTTCGAAGAGCGAAGTCCGCATCCTGCTCAATGCCTGCGCCGAAGTTCACAACGCGCTGAGACATATATATGAGGACGAGGGCAAGCTGATCGTTCTCGATCGCACTTTGCTGCGGCGCCTGAAGGTCGAGACCTGGCAGCAGGCGCTCGGCTCGTTCACCTTGCCGCCCGCGAGCGAGGCCAACGTCGGCGAATGGCTCAACGCGATCGACAGCTGGGTCGCGAGTGCCGGCTCCGCGTTGGCCGCGCTGCGACAGGCAGCGTTGGAGCAATTGCTGCTGGCGGAAGCGCAGGTGGCGCGTTTCGTTCGCGACAAGATGACGCCGGCCGCGGCGCCGGATGCGACGAGTGTGCCGGACAAGTATCCGGTGCTCGTGCCAGGCGGTGAACGGCCGCGCAAGACGAAGCTCGATCTATGGGATCGCTTCCACGTGGCCGACGGGCTGGTCCCGACGCTCGCGCGCCTGACGGTTGCGTGCGGAATCATCGCGGCGGTGCTCAGCGTCGGCACTACTGTCGGTGTGACGCTCGTCAACGTCTACAACGGGTTGGCCCGGCCGGTGACGGTCTCGATCGGCGAGACGTCGGTTCGCGTGCCGGAGTTCTCGCACGCAAAGCTCACGGTCGGCAACGACGAGAACTATCCGGTCCGGACCGTCGCCGACAACGGCGAGCTGATCGAGCAGTTCGACGCCCAGATCCCGGTCGGCTCGGACGAAAGCATCTACAACGTCGCGGGCGCCAGCATGCTCGTGGAATGGACGGCGATATACGGCCCCGCTGGCGAGGTGCCGGAGCGCATGGTCGGACCGCAGCGGTGGACGACCAGCAGCGCGGACTATGTTTTCGAGCAACCGCCGGACTCGGTCACCGGCAGGAGCAGCAGCAGCGGCGACACGCGCGACGTGATCGGTGCGTTCGGGCACGACAATCCGTCTGCAATGATGGCGATGGTGCAGGATCCGCAACAGAAGGCCCAGGTCATTCGGACGCATGCGCGCTGGGATGAGAGCGACGGGCACTACACCGCTTACTGGCTCGCGCTGGCGTCGAAAACCGAAGGGTTCGATGAGATCGTTCGTGCGCGTCTCACGGCCGATCCGGAGGATGTGCTCACGCTGCGCGCCGAACAGGACGCGCGCAGCGATTTGCGGGCGGCGGTTTGCAAGCGTCACCGGGCACTGGCGAATGCACATCCTGCAAGCATCAATCTCCAGTATGTGGCGGCACGTTGCGTCGACGACGATGCGCAGCGCGAAGAGGACTTGACGGCCTTGTATCTGAAGGCTCCCGACAACGGCTGGGTGGCGGCCGCGATGGGCTACACGCACGCGGAGCATGCACGCTGGAGCGATGCGGCCGCGGCGCTGAACGTGGCGCAGCAGCGTGTACCCGCGATGAGCGAGCGTTTTGCGCTGGACACGATGCGCGTGCGGCGCATGTCGAGTCCCGACGGCAACGCGGACAGCTCGGACCTCGTGCGCCGGTCGGACACGCTGCGTTACTACCTGGCGGTGGTTTCCGGCCAGGGCCTCCAGCCCGGTACCGACATGGCGTACCACCACGTGGCGCGCGGCGAGATGGACGCGGCGGTGAAAGAGAAGATCCAGGACGCGCAGGAGACCGCACGTGTTCTGCGGCTCGCCGCGGCGTCCGACGGCGCTTCGCCCGAGATCGTCGCGCGCGCCCTCGCGCTGCCGATCGATCAGGGCATCGACCGCGCCAGCGTCTGGGCGGCGTTGGGACTGGCTGTGCGCGAGCGCAAGGACCCGGCGCCCTACGTCGCGGCAATCCGCGACACGAAGGACGAGGACGTCGAGCAGTTGCTCGCGTTCATCACGTCCTTGCGGACCTCCGCGAACCCCGCCGACGCAGACCGCTTGCTGGACGGCGTCTCGATCGAATCGCGCGGGCATGCATACAGCACTGCGCTCGTGATCCTGGGAACCCGGGCGCCGGCCGAATGGCGTCGCGGCGCCGACCGGTTGCTGTTCGTGCCAGAGCGGCCGTACTTCAGCAGCGTGATCTAAGAGTAAGTTTCTCGCCAAGACCGCCAAGATCGCCAAGAAGAATTTCATCTTCCGACTTGGCGATCTTGGCGGTCCTGGCGAGAGAATCTCTGGGGGCCGCTACTCCCTTTTAGCACTTGCATTCGGGCCCCCGCGCGTTTCTACTGGCGCAAACGCCAACGATGTGGGGAGACTCTTATGAAGCGTCGCGATTTCGTGCAGTCGTCGCTATGGACGGCTGCAGCTCTCGGTATTCCAGCATTCAGAGCGGTTCATGCAACGGCCCGTCCCGGTACGGTCGCGGACGTTGCTGCGGTCACCGGCGACGGTCGCGAAATCACGCTGCGCGGCAAGGACATCCAGGATCTCGCCGCCAGGTTGCATGGACAACTGCTGCTGGCCGGCGATGGCGGCTACGAGGACGCGCGGCACATCCTCAATCCTTCGTTCGACAAGCATCCGGCGCTGATCGTCCAGCCCGTGGACGTGCCCGACATTCAGGCCGCGGTCAACTTCGCGCGCGCGAACAGCCTGCTCGTCGCAGTGAAATGCGGCGGGCACAGCCACTCCGGTCAGTCGACTTGTGACAAGGGTATGCAGATCGATCTTTCCACGTTCCGCTCCGTGAAGGTCGATCCGACGGCGCGGCGTGTGTGGGCGACAGGCGGATCGCTGCTGGGTCAGATCGACAAGGCAACGGCGCCGCACGAGCTCGTGACGCCGCTCGGGACGGTCTCACACACCGGCGTCGGCGGCCTGACGCTCGGTGGCGGCTTCGGACGTGTCGCCCGCAAGTTCGGCATGGCCATCGACAACGTCGAATCGGTCGACATCGTCACCGCCGACGGCAAGCTCGTGCACGCGAGCGCCAAGGAGAATCCGGAGCTCTACTGGGGCGCGCGCGGCGGCAGCGGCAATTTCGGCGTGGTCACGCAGTTCGAGTTCAAGCTGCATCCGATGAAGCGCGAGGTCATCGCCGGCTCCGTCGTGTTCCCGATCGCCAAGGCACGCGACGTACTCACGTTCTGGAGCGAGTACGCGCCGGCAGCGCCTGACGAGCTGTACATCGACCCGACTGTGATGCAGCCGCCTGGCAACGCTCCGGGCATGGCCATGCTGGCGGCGGCGTACTGCGGACCGGAGGCCGATGCCGAGAAGGTACTCGCGCCGATCCGCAAGCTGGGCACACCGCTAAAGGATTCGATCAAAAAAATGGAGTACACCCAGCTGCAGCGATCCGGCGACTCGACCGACACGCGCGCCATCGCGTCGTACCTGAAGGGCGGGTTCGTCCCCAAGGTGCCGGGTGACATGATCACCGCGATGGTCGAAGGATTCCACGGCGATCCGCGGCGCACGACGGTGCTGTTCGCGCAGCACTGCGGCGGCGCAGGAGGACGCTTGCCCGAGAATGCGACTGCATTCGCGCATCGCTATGCGATTGCCAACTTCATGACGGTGGTGGCATGGCCGGTCGGCGACAAGGACTCGGCGCCGCACATCGAAGCAGCGCGCGCGTACTGGAAGGGGATCGAGCCGTTC
The DNA here is from genome assembly GCA_035275585.1 of Steroidobacteraceae bacterium. Lineage (GTDB taxonomy): Bacteria > Pseudomonadota > Gammaproteobacteria > Steroidobacterales > Steroidobacteraceae > Steroidobacter. The sequence continues at coordinate 17,993 of DATEML010000134.1, forward strand.
ACGCGCGGGTTTTACGTCAACGACATGGCCCGCGAGGTGACCGCGAAGGACATCAACGAGAACTATCGCGGCAACTATCAGCGGCTGGTCGCGCTCAAGTCGAAATACGACCCGACGAACCTGTTCCGGCTGAACGCGAACGTCACCCCGATGAAGACTTGAGCAGCGGCTTGACGTCCTCCGGCGGCCGTCCGATGACGGCCGCCTCGCCGCGCACCACGATCGGCCGCTGCATCAGGATCGGGTGCTCGATCATCGCCTTGATCCATTCCTTGTCGCCGCGGTTCTGGCCCGCGTACTGATCCTTGAAGATCTTCTCGTTGCGGCGCACGAGCTCCAGCGGCTTGATGCCCAGCTTGCGCACGATCGCGCTAAGCTCCGCCTCGCTGGGAGGCGTCTTGAGATATTCGACGATGCGCGGCTCGTGGCCGCTCGCCCTGATCAGCGCCAGCGTCTCGCGGCTCTTGCTGCATGCGGGATTGTGGTAGATGGTCAACTCGCTCATGAAGGGTGCGCGTATCGCTGTGACAATGGTGGCAGTGGCGCATCTTACCGCTTGCGCCACCATTGCGAACCGCCCGCCGCGGCTTGCGCATTCCACCTACGGCTGCATGCAGGCCGTCCTGCACGAGAAGTTGCCGTCCGATGTGCCGGATAAGCGTGCACATTGTCTCGCCGGCGGGCTGATTTCACGCTACTGCAGCGTGACCGAGGCCTACCTGGCGGGGGCGGGCAAGGAAATGCGCGACCTGCTGGGCAAGGGCGACGCCGAGTGGCGGGACTGGCGGGCGGATCGCGTCGGGATCGAGTGCGCGCGTGAGTCCGCGGATGATGCCTCGCTGGCGGATTGCTGTACCGAACGTGGCTATTGAGCCGGATTGTCAGGCTGAAGCCTGACGAAGCTGTGTCACTGCGTTGACAGAGCGCCAGTTCGCTCCGGGCGATCCTTCGCCCATGCTCAGACGACACTCCTGGCTCGCGGGTCTGCTCGGTCTCGCCGGTCTCCTGCCGCAGCCCCGTGCTGGCGCGACCGACTACATGCTGGACCCGAGCCGCACGCTGGTGACATTCGAAATGCGCAGCATGGGCATCCTGCAGCGCGGCGAATTCCGGCACACGGCCGGAACCGTGATGCTCGATTCCGCCGAGGAGCGCGGCGAGCTCGACATCGTGATCGACGCACGCTCGCTCAGGGCGAGCAACGAAGCCACTGCGAAGTTCGTGCGCGGCCCGTCGATGCTCAATACCGACCTGCATCCCGAGATCGCCTATCGCGCGCAGCGCGTCGTGTTCTCGCAAGGCAAACCCGCGCGGATCGAAGGCGAGTTGACCTTGCTCGGTATCACACGATCGATCCCGCTGCAGGTTTCCAGCTACTACTGCGACGACGGGAGCGTGCCGCGCGAGCGCTGCGCGATCGTTGCCACGGCGAGCGTGAAGCGTTCGGCGTTCGGCATGACGCGCTACATGCTGTTCGCGAGCGACGACGTCAAGCTCGCGATCCAGGCCGAGGGCGTCAGTCGATAGATCGTCGTAGTGCGCTGGTCACTTCGCCCGCAATGTCGTCCTGGACCATGAGCTTGTCGTCCGGCGAACGGTCGTAATTTTCCGACCAGACGACGTAGCCGTCATCCGCCCGCACCAGACGCGCCGCGACTCGCAGCGTCTCGCCCGACTTGCGCACGCTGCCGTCGAGCACGTACGTGACGTGCAGCGACTTCGCGATCTCCGGCAGCGGCAGTTGCTTCCCCTTGAAGTAGAACGACGCGGTCGGTGCCGGCACGCGCAATCCCGGCACCTTGCTCAGCTTGTGGATCAGCTCTTCGGTCATGCCGTCCGCGAACGGCTCTTCGTTCATGGTGTCGGTCAGGTCGAGAAACGGCAGCACTGCGACCGACGTCGGGCTCGGCGCCTCGCGCGCCGACACAAAATAGTAGGTGACCGAGCCGACGCCGAGCACAACGGCCGCCGCGATCGCGGCATACATCCGCGAGCCCGCGCGGACAGCTGACTGAACCGGGAGTGCGTCGGCGTGCGGTTCGACCGGAGCGACGAGCCGATAGCCGAGGCGCGGGACCGTCACGATGTAGGCCGGTTGCTTCGCATCGTCGCCAAGCAGGCGGCGCAGCCCCGCGACGGCCTGGTAGACGGAGTCGGGCGTCACGACGACCCCCGACCAGACCTGGCTCAGCAGCGTGTCGATGCTGACGACCTCGCCCGGCTGTTCGGCGAGACACAGCAACAGCCGCATCGTGCGTGCTTCCAGGCGGATCCGTTCCTGGCCGCGCGACAGTTCGCCGGACAACGTATTCACGAGCCAGTCGCCGATGCGCAGGGTTTTCGGGGGCGGAGATGCCATGGTGCGGGCAACTATAACCTCGCTCAGAGTTCTTCAGAGCGTTTCAAATGCTTTTCAGGACTCCTCGGCTGGCGGGCGCGCACAGTGCGGCGCTGCTCGTTCCACCCACAGGAGTCCGTCCATGATTCGTCGCATCGTTCTCGCCGCTGCGCTCGCGCTTGCTGCCGCGCCGCTCTGCGCCATGACTTACACCATCGAGCCCGACTACGCGCAGGTCGTGTTTCGCTGGAGCCACCTCGGCTTCTCGAATCCGGCCGCGCAGCTCAGCCAGGGTCAGGGGACGCTGGAGTTCGATCCGGCCAATCCGACCCGCGCCTCGGTGCAGGTCACGATCCCGCTATCGACGCTGGACACCGGCGTCCCCGCGCTCGACGAGCACCTGCGCTCGGAGGATTTCTTCGAAGTCGCCAAGTTTCCGACCGCGACGTTCCGCAGCACGAAGGTGGAGCAGGGCGCCGGCAAGGATCGTCTGCGCGTGACCGGCGAGCTGAACCTGCACGGCATCACTCGTCCCGTCACCCTCGA
>DATEML010000135.1:0-10029 GCA_035275585.1 Steroidobacteraceae bacterium
AGCAGCGCTTCTTCCAGCGCGCGCAGCGTCTCGACGTCCAGGTCGTTGGTCGGCTCGTCGAGCAGGATCACGTTGCCGCCGCTCTTCAGCACCTTGGCCAGGTGCACGCGATTGCGCTCGCCGCCGGACAGCTCGCCGATCAACTGCTGCTGCTGCGTGCCGCGGAAATTGAAGCGGCCGACGTAGCCGCGCGAGGAGGTCTCGTAGTTGCCGACGCGGATCATGTCGAGCCCGCCGGAGATCTCCTGCCACACGGTGTTGGCATCGTTGAGCGACTGCCGCGATTGATCGACGTACGCGAGCTGCACCGACGGCCCGACGCGAATCTCGCCGCCGTCGGCACGCTCCTGGCCGGTGATCATGCGAAACAGCGTGGTCTTGCCGGCGCCGTTCGGGCCGATGACGCCGACGATGCCGCCGGCCGGCAGGTTGAAGCTGAAGTTCTCGAACAGCAGCCGGTCGCCGAAGCCCTTCTTCAGGCTCTTGCCTTCGATCACCAGCTCGCCGAGCCGCGCGCCGGGCGGAATGTAGATCTCGTTGGTCTCGTTGCGCTTCTGGAATTCCTGCGACGCCAGCTCCTCGTAACGCTGCACGCGCGCCTTGCTCTTGGCCTGTCGCGCCTTGGGATTCGCACGCACCCATTCCAGCTCGCGCTGCAGTGTCTTGCGCAGGCCTTCCTGCTGCTTCTCCTCGATCGCCAGCCGCTGTTCCTTCTGTTCCAGCCACGAGGAGTAGTTGCCCTGCCACGGAATGCCGTGGCCGCGATCGAGCTCGAGAATCCAGCCGGCGACGTTGTCGAGGAAGTAGCGGTCGTGCGTCACCGCGATGACGGTGCCGGGATAGCTCTCCAGGTAACGCTCCAGCCATGCCACCGATTCGGCGTCGAGATGGTTGGTGGGCTCGTCCAGCAGCAGCATGTCGGGCTGCGACAGCAACAAGCGACAGAGCGCGACGCGGCGCCGCTCGCCGCCGGAGATCTTTGCAACGTCGGCGTCCCACGGCGGCAGGCGCAGCGCGTCCGCTGCGACTTCGAGCTTGCGCTCCAGCTCCCAGCCGCCCTTGGCGTCGATCGCGTCCTGCAGCTTCGCCTGCTCCTCGAGCAGCTTGTTCATCTGGTCCTCGCCGAGGTCCGGATCGGCGAACTGGTCGCTGACGGCGTTGAAGCGGTCGAGCAGTGACTGGATTTCACCGACGCCTTCGACGACGTTGCCGCGCACGTCCTTCTGCGGATCGAGCTGCGGCTCCTGCGACAACAGGCCGATCTTGATGCCGGGCTGCGGCCGCGCCTCGCCTTCGATCTCGGAGTCCGTGCCGGCCATGATGCGCAGGAGCGTCGACTTGCCGGAGCCGTTCAGGCCGAGCACGCCGATCTTGGCGCCGGGAAAGAACGACAGGGAAATGTCCCGCAGGATGATCCGCTTCGGCGGCACCACCTTCGAGACGCGATTCATGGTGTAGATGAATTGAGCCATGGCTTGGAACGGCAGCGGCAAGGGGTTGGCAGAGGGGGGCGAATCATACAGAAGACGTGCTAGTGTCGGCACGGGGGAGGGGCACACGCACCGACGAGGCCCGCCGTGACGGAATCGGACTGCAACGTGCTCCTGGTGGCAGGCGAAGAAATCGCGCGGTACGGTTTCGGCGACGGTCATCCGTTCGGGCCGGACCGGCACGACGCGTTCATGCGCGAGCTGCACCAGTGCGGCCTCGACGGCCGCGTTCAGCGCGGCTCCGCCCGCAGCGCATCCCGCGAAGAGCTCGAATGGTTCCATACGCCGGCTTACGTCGATCTGGTGCGTGAGCGCTCGGCCAGCGGGTTCGGCTATCTCGATGCGGGCGACACGCCGGCCTGGCGCGGCGTGTACGAGGCCGCCAGCAATGTCGTCGGCGCCACGCTGAATGCTGTCGACGCAGTGCTCGCCGGCCGCGCGCGACGCGCGTTCATTCCGATTGCCGGTCTCCACCACGCGTCGCGCGGGCACGCGGCCGGCTTCTGCGTCTTCAACGATTGCGGCGTGGCGATCGAGATGCTCCGGCGCCGGCACGGGCTGCAGCGCGTCGCCTACGTCGACATCGACGCGCATCACGGCGACGGCGTGTTCTACGCGTTCGAGGACGATCCGGACCTGCTGTTCGCCGACCTGCACGAAGACGGCCGCTTCCTCTATCCCGGTACGGGCATGGCGGCCGAAACCGGCGTCGGGCCCGCGCTCGGCACGAAGCTCAACCTGCCGTTGCCGCCGGGCGCGAGCGACGAGCACTACCATGCAGCCTGGCAGCAGGTCGAAGACTATCTGCGCGCCGGCCGCCCCGATTTCATCCTGTTCCAGTGCGGCGCGGACAGCCTCGAAGGCGACCCGATCACGCACCTGCGTTTCACCGAGGACGCCCACGCGCACGCCGCAGCGCGCTTGTGCGCAATCGCCGACGAGCTGGGACACGGCCGCGTGGTCGGGATGGGGGGCGGCGGCTACAACCGCCGCAACATCGCACGGGCGTGGACCCGCGTCGTCCAGGCCTTCGTCGAGGCCAGCGGATAGCCGGTTTCTTCCGTACAATCGGGCCTTCCCCACCGCGAGGCTCCCGATGTTTCCCGCCACCATGACGATTTCCGGATTCGATCCCGAGTTGCAGGCCGCGCTCGACGGCGAGCGGCAGCGCCAGGAAGACCACATCGAGCTGATCGCGTCCGAGAATTACGCCAGTCCGCGCGTGCTGGAAGCGCAGGGCACGGTCCTGACCAACAAGTACGCCGAAGGCTACCCGGGCAAGCGTTACTACGGCGGCTGCGAATACGTCGACATCGCCGAGCAGCTGGCGATCGAGCGCGCGAAGAAACTGTTCGGCGCCGCCTACGCGAACGTGCAACCGCATTCGGGATCGCAGGCGAACGCGGCCGCGTACCTGGCGCTGATCAACCCGGGCGATCCGATCCTCGGCATGAGCCTCGATCACGGCGGCCACCTGACGCACGGCGCCAAGGTGAATTTCTCCGGCAAGCTGTTCAAGGCCGTGCAGTACGGGCTCGATCCGAACACGGGCGAGATCGATTACGTGCGCGTCGAGCAGCTCGCGCAGGAGCATCGGCCGCGCATGATCATCGCCGGCTTCTCTGCGTATTCCCGCGTCGTCGACTGGGAGCGCTTCCGCCGCATCGCCGATGCCGTCGGCGCGTACTTCGTGGTGGACATGGCGCACGTTGCCGGCCTGATCGCGGCCGGCATCTACCCGAACCCGGTGCCGCATGCCGACGTGGTCACGACGACCACGCACAAGACGCTGCGCGGTCCGCGCGGCGGCCTGATCCTGGCGCGGCCGAACGACGAGATCCACAAGAAGCTCAACTCGCTGGTGTTCCCGGGCACGCAGGGCGGGCCGCTGATGCACGTCATCGCGGCGAAGGCCGTCGCGTTGCTCGAGGCGCTGCAGCCCGAGTTCGGCGCGTATCAGAAACAGGTGCTGGCGAACGCGCGCGCGATGGCGGGCGGCCTGATGAAGCGCGGCTACAAGATCGTGTCCGGCGGCACGGACAACCACCTGTTCCTGGTGGACCTGATCGACAAGAACGTCACCGGCAAGGATGCCGACGCGGCGCTCGGCCGCGCGCACATCACCGTGAACAAGAATGCCGTGCCGAACGATCCGCGCCCGCCGTTCGTCACCAGCGGCCTGCGCATCGGCACGCCCGCGGCCACGACGCGCGGCTTCAAGGAAGCCGAAGTGCTCGAGCTCGCCAACTGGATCGCCGACGTGCTCGACGAGAACCTGAGCGAGGCGGCCGTCGCGAAAGTGAGAGGGAAAGTGACCGAGATCTGTCGGAGGTTCCCGGTCTACTCGAACTGATGCATTGCCCGTTCTGCAACCACGAAGAGACGAAAGTCATCGACTCGCGCCTGGCCGGCGAAGGGCAGCAGATCCGCCGTCGCCGCGAGTGCCTGCACTGCGGCGAGCGCTTCACGACCTTCGAGACGGCGGAGCTGGTGATGCCGCGCATCGTCAAGAACGACGAGAGCCGCGAGCCGTTCGACGAGAGCAAGCTGCGCAATAGCATGCTCAAGGCGCTGGAGAAGCGCCCGGTGTCGAGCGAGGCGCTCGATGCCGCGGTCGTGCACATCTGCCACAAGCTGCGGGCGCTCGGTGAGCGCGAAGTGAACTCACGGCTGGTCGGCGAGCTCGCGATGGAAGAGCTGCACAACCTGGACGAGGTCGCGTACGTGCGATTCGCGTCCGTGTATCGCAGCTTCCAGGACGTGGACGCGTTCCGCGAAGAGATCGAGCGCATGCGCAGCCGCCGCGGCAAGTCGGACGAAAGCCAGCTGGCGCTGTGGACTCCGTCCGACGGCAGCAAGAAGCGATGAGCGCGGCGTTCGACCGACAGTTCGACGAAAGGATGATGCGCCGGGCGATCGAGCTCGCGCAGCTCGGGCGCTACACGAATCATCCGAATCCACGCGTGGGTTGCGTGATCGCGCTCGGCGAAACGGTCGTCGGCGAAGGCTGGCATCGCAAGTGGGGCGAAGCGCATGCGGAAGCACGGGCGCTCGCGGCGGCTGGCGAACGCGCGCGCGGCGCCACTGCGTACGTGACGCTCGAACCGCACTGCTATCACGGCCGCACGCCGCCGTGTACCGATGCGCTGATTCGCGCCGGCGTGAAACGCGTCGTGTGCGGCGCGCTCGATCCGAATCCGAAGGTCAGCGGCGCCGGCGTCAAGCAGCTCATCGCGAGCGGCGTCGCGGTCGAGACCGGTTTGCTCGAAGCCGAAGTGCGCGAGCTCAATCTCGGGTTCGAGAAGCGCATGACGAGCGGTCTGCCGCGCGTGACGGTCAAGATCGCGATGAGCCTCGACGGGCGCGTCGCGCTGGCAAATGGCGTGAGCAAGTGGATCACCGGAGAACCTGCGCGGGCCGACGTGCAGCATCTGCGCGCCGCGGCGGGCGCAGTGCTGACGGGAATCGAGACGGTGATTGCCGACGATCCGCAGCTGAACGTGCGCGATCCGACGATCGAGCTGCTGGGCAGGCAACCGATGCGCGTGGTGCTCGATACGCAGCTGCGCATCGCGCCTGCAGCGCGAATCTTCAGCGTCCCGGGCCACACGATCGTATTCACCGCGGCCGAGAAGGTGGCGCAAGGCGCTGCGATCCAACGGGCGGGCGGGGAGGTGGTCGCCGCCGCGTTGGACACCGAGCGCCACGTCGACCTGCAGAACGTGCTGGCCGAGCTCGGCCGGCGCGAGTGCAACGACGTGCTGGTCGAAGCCGGCCCGACGCTCGCCGGACGGTTTCTGCAGCTCGGTCTCGCCGACGAGCTGATCGTCTATATCGCGCCGATCGTGCTCGGGCCCGAAGCGCGGGCGATGGCGCTGTTGCCGCCCCTGTATCGCATCGAGGACGTGCTGCGTTATACGCTACACGACATGCAGCGCATCGGCGCTGACGTCAAGCTCGTACTGCGTCCCTGATCCAATATGTTCACTGGTATCGTCCAAGCCGTCGGCGAAGTGCGCGCGATCACGCCACGCGGCGGTGACGTTGAGTTGCTGATCGCTGCCGGCACTCTCGGGCTGGCAGGCGTCGCGGTCGGCGACAGCATCAGCGTGAGCGGTTGCTGTCTTACCGTGACGCGGCTCACCGCCGATTCCTTCGCTGCCGACGCATCGCTCGAGACGTTGCAAGTTACGACGCTGGGTGGCTGGCGGGCGGGTCAGCGCGTGAACCTGGAGAAGGCATTGCGTGCCGGCGACCCGCTCGGCGGCCATTACGTCACCGGGCATGTCGACGGCGTGGCGACGGTCGTGGCTTCTGCGAGCGATGCGCGCTCGCTGCGCGTGGAGTTCGAGGTGCCCGCGCCGCTGGCCCACTACATCGCGCGCAAGGGCTCGGTGTGTATCGACGGTGTCAGCCTGACCGTCAACGACGCGGCGCAGAACCGTTTCGGCGTCAACCTGATTCCGCACACGCTCGAAGTGACGACACTCGGCGGTTTCCGGCCGGGTACGCAAGTCAACGTGGAAGTCGATATCATCGCGCGTTATCTGGAACGATTGACGCGCGCAGCCGGAGACTCCGCATGAAGCCGATCTCGCTGGTGCCGGACCCGAAGTCCCACCCCATGCAGCTCAACACGATCGACGAGCTGCTCGCCGACATGCGCGCCGGGCGCATGGTCGTGCTGATGGACGACGAGGATCGCGAGAACGAAGGCGACCTGATCATCGCCGCCGAGCACGTGCGCGCCGAGGACATCAATTTCATGGCGCACTACGGGCGCGGCCTCATCTGCCTGACGCTGACCCGCGAGCGCTGCCGGCAGTTGCGCCTGCCGCTGATGGTCAGCGACACCAATGCAGATCACCGCACGAACTTCACTGTGTCGATCGAAGCTGCCGAGGGAGTCACGACCGGTATCTCGGCGCACGATCGCGCGCACACGATTCGCGCCGCGGTGCGGCGCGACGCGCGCGCCGAGGACCTGCGCCAGCCGGGCCACATCTTTCCGCTGATGGCGCAGCCCGGCGGAGTGCTGACGCGCGCGGGACACACGGAAGCCGGGTGCGACCTGACGCGGCTCGCGGGGCTCGAGCCGGCGGCCGCGATCGTCGAGATCCTGAACGACGACGGCACGATGGCGCGTCGCCCCGATCTGGAGAAGTTCGCGCTGCGTCACCGCCTGAAGATCGGCACGATCGCCGACCTGATCCGCTATCGCCTGGAGAAGGAGCGCTCGGTCGAGCGCATCGCCGAGCAGGTGATCGCGACGGAGTTCGGCGCGTTCCGCATGTACTGCTACGAGGATCACGTGAACCGCACGGTGCATCTCGCGCTGGTCGCGGGCGACCTGAACGACAAGCGGGTGCCGCTGGTACGCGTGCACCTGAAAGATACGCTCGGTGACGTTGTTGGCATTCGCGACCGCGCGCTGGGCTGGCCGCTGCGCTCGGCGATGCAGCGGATCGCGCAGGAAGGTCACGGCGTGATCGTAATTCTGCGCCCCGAGGAGACTCCGCGCGACCTGATGGATGCTGTGCAGAGCATCGGCCACGAGCCGGCAGCGCCGTCGCCGCAGGCCGGCGCGAAGGTACTGCGCACCTACGGTATCGGCGCGCAGATCCTGCGTGACCTCGGCGTTACGCGAATGCGCGTGCTGTCGGCGCCGAAGCAGATGCATGGCCTGTCGGGCTTCGACCTGGAAGTGGTGGAGTATGTCGATGGATAACGTCAAGACCGTCGAAGGCGACCTGCAGTGCCGCGAGCTGCGCTTCGCGATCCTGGCGGCGCGCTTCAACGATTTCATCGTCGATCAGCTCATCCGCGGCGCGGTCGACGCGCTCAAACGCCACGGCGCTTCCGAAAAGCAGATCGAGATCGTGCGCGCGCCCGGTGCTTTCGACATGCCGCTGGTCGCGCGCAAGCTGGCGCAGAGCAGGAAGTACGACGCCATCGTCGCGCTCGGTGCGGTCATCAAGGGCGCGACTGCGCATTTCGACTACGTGGCGGGGGAGTGCGCGAGCGGGCTGGCACGCGTTGCGAGTGAAACCGGCGTCCCGATCGCATTCGGCGTGCTGACGACGGACACGATCGAGCAGGCGATCGAACGCGCCGGGACCAAGGCCGGCAACAAGGGCGCCGACGCGGCCGTCACGGCGATCGAGCTGGCGAATCTGTTGCGCAGGATCGAAAGCTGAGCGCGCTGCCGACCATGAGCTCAACCGCCAGACCAGCGCGCGGCACGCGCGCCCGCTCCATCGCACGCAAGCTCGCGATGCAGGCGTTGTATCAATGGCAGCTGACGCAGCAGTCGGCGGCGGAGATCAAGCAGCAGTTCCTCGAAAGCGAGGAGTCGGCCGGCGTCGATCGCGAGCACTTCGAGGAGCTGGTCGGCCAGAGCATCGCGCAGCACGAGGAGATCGAGGCCGCGCTGACCCCGTTCCTCGACCGGCCGCTCGATCAGCTCGATCCGGTCGAAACCGCGATCCTCATGATCGGCATGTACGAGCTGCAGCAACGCGTCGACATTCCGTATCGCGTGGTCATCAACGAAGCCGTCGACCTGTGCAAGCGCTTCGGCGCAACCGACGCGCACAAGTACGTCAACGCGGTGCTGGACCGCGCCGCCCGCGATCTGCGCGCCGCCGAGAGGGGTTAGCCACCGCACGGTGACTCGCATATGAGTCTCGGCGAATTCGACATCATCGGCCGCTACTTCGCGAGCCACGATCATCGCGCCGACGTGCTGCTCGGCGTCGGCGACGATGCGGCGGTGCTCGAAACGCGCGAGGGTCTGCGGCTCGTCGTGGCCATCGACACCATCGTCGAAGGCGTGCACTTTCCGCGCAGCATCGACGCGAGTGCGGTTGGCTACCGCGCGCTCGCCGTGAATCTCAGCGACATCGCCGCGATGGGCGCGGAGCCGTCGTGGATGACGCTGTCGCTCTCGCTGCCTGAAGCGTCCGAGCCGTGGATTGCGGGCTTCGCTTCGGGATTGCTCGAGCTTGCCGAGCAACACGACGTCGCGCTGGTCGGCGGTGACACGGTGCGCGGTCCCCTCGTCGTGACGGTCCAGCTCGCCGGCTGGGTCGAAGAGGACCGCTGGCTGACACGCACCGGCGCGCGGCCCGGCGATTTGCTGATGGTGTCCGGCATTCCTGGAGAGGCCGCGGCCGGTCTGCACGTGATCCAGCAGCACATGCCGTTGACCGAAACGACCGCGCAGTTGCAGTGGCGCTTCCTGCGTCCACGCCCGCGCATCGCGCTGGGTCGTCAGTTGCGCACCGTCGCAAGCGCGGCGATGGATATCTCGGACGGCCTGCTGACCGATCTGCGGAAGCTGTGTGCCGCCAGTCACTGCGGTGCGCTGCTCAATATCGATGGGCTTCCGCCGTCGCTCGCGATGCGGGAGCTGTTCGACGAGGAGACTGCGATCGACTACGCGCTCGCGGGCGGCGACGACTACGAGTTGCTCTTCACCTTGCCGCCCGATGAATTGCCGGGCCTGTTGGCGCAACGCGATCCTGCCGTGCCGCTCACGAGCATCGGCGTCATCGTCGCGGGCAGCGGCGTGCAGTGCGAGCGGCGCGGCGCGCCGTTCGTGCCGAGGCGCAGCGGCTACGATCATTTCGCCATCGACGGCTCGTCATGAGCCAAGGGCAGCGCAACCGCAGGGAGCGCCGCCCGGGGGAATCCCACGCGGAGAATGCGAAGCCGCCGGGCAGGTGGAGCGCCGATCCCGCGCTGCTGCGCGATCCGATTCATCTGCTGGCGTTCGGCTTCGGCTCGGGCCTTGCGCCGCGCGCGCCGGGCACTTTCGGAACGCTGCTCGCAGTGCCGATCGTGCTGGGCGTGATGCAATTCGGTTTCGCCGTGCATCTGGGCTTTGCGATCGCCGCGACGGTGGCCGGCATCTGGCTGTGCGGCGAGAGCGCGCGCCGCCTCGGCGTGCACGATCACCCAGGGATCGTCTGGGACGAGATCACGGGATATACCGTGACGATGTTGGCAGCTCCGCCCGATTGGTACTGGCTGGCCGGCGGATTTGTGCTGTTCCGGCTGTTCGACATCTGGAAGCCCTGGCCGATCCGGGAGGCCGATCACAGTCTGTCCGGCGGGCTGGGAATTATGCTGGATGACATCATTGCAGGCATCTTTGCAGCAGCGATCCTGCTCGCGGTACAGCTCCTGACCTGATGACAGCCAACAACGCAAATACCTCGAGCGGTCTGATGGAACAGCGCAGCGCGAAGCGCGACCCCCGCAATCCGGAAAAGGTCGGCAAGTACGTCATCGTCAAGGAAGTCGGGCGTGGCTCGACCGGCGTCGTCTACCTGTCGAACGATCCGTACTACCGCCGCGACGTCGCGATCAAGGTCTACAACATCGAGTCGCAAGACGAGGACCGCGCGCGCGTCACGCGCAAGATGTTCCTGTCGGAAGCGCACATGGTCGGCATGCTGCAGCATCCGAACATCCTGCCGATCTTCGACGCCGGCGAAGAGGACGGCCGCTACTACATCGTCACCGAGCACGTGCA
>DATEML010000136.1:0-20001 GCA_035275585.1 Steroidobacteraceae bacterium
GGGCGCAACCGCAACGGTGCGGTTCAAAGATCTGTCGAAGCCGGGCTCCGCGGACGAGTATTCGATTCCGCCGGTCGTGAACGATGCCGCGGTCACCGCCGCGGCGTTGCCTGTCTTCGAGCGACTCGTCGGCAAGAGCAATGTGCGCGAGATCAGCCTGCAAACCACGGCGGACGACTACTCTTACTTCGGCCAGCAGGTGCCGTCGCTGTATTTCTGGATCGGCATCACGCCACCGGGCCGCGACCCGCAGCAGGCCGCGTTCAATCATTCGCCGCTGTTCTATCTGGACGAGGCCGGCATGAATACCGGCGTGCGCGCGCTGCTCGCACTCACGACGGAGTATTTGGCGAAGTAAAGGGCCGGCGTCCTGTGACAGAATGGCCGCATGGCAGAGGCATCTGCGCAGGGCGGCGCGAGCGGACCGGCGCCCGGCCGTCCCATCCTCTTCGAGCTGGCGAGGCTCGCCGCCGTCGTTGCCCTGCCTCTGCTCGGAGTCATTGCGTTCCTGCTCTTCGACGCCGCGCGTCGCGATCTCGATCATGCGACGGACGACACCCGGCGCGTCGCGGATGAAACCGCCGCCCGCAGCGAACGCTTCCTCGGTGATTTTCGCGCCACGCTCGAAGCCATCGCGCAGCGGCCGCTGGTGCGCGCCATGGAGGCTGCGAACTGCGATCCCCAGCTGGCGACCTTGCGCGAGCTCTATCCACGCGCCGGCAACATCATCGTGGTCGACGCCGAGGGCTGGATTCTCTGCGGCGCCAAGCCACCGCCCAGCGGCGAGCGACTGCGCGTCGCCGACATGGAGCTGCACCATGCCGTCATTCGCGACGGCATGTTTCGTCTCTCGCCGCCGCTGATCGGCAGGATCAGCAAGACGTGGGGCATTACGGCGGTGCAGCCCGTTCGCCGCGACGACGGCAGCGTCATCGGGGCCGTCGGAATGGCGATCGACCTGCAAGAGCTCCAACCGTTCGGTCGGGTCGACACCGAGCACGTCATCGCCGGAATCATCGCCAGGCCGGGAATCGTGATCGCGCACTCGACCGCGCCGGAGCAATGGATCGGCAAGGACGTGAGCGGCACGCCGGCGATTGCGGCGATGTTGGCGCGCAGTCAAGGAACGCTGCGCGACGCGGCCTTCGACACCAGGGACCGGCTCTGGGCCTTTCGTCAGGTCGGCGGCACGAACTGGATCGCGTACGCCGGCGTCGACGCCGAGAGCGCGCTGGCGCCGACGCGCACGCGTGCCGTCGCCGCACTGGTGCTCATCGTGGTGATCGTCGGCGCCACCATCATCGCAGCGGCGTATTCGGCACGACGCATCGCGCGACCGATCGGCGCGATCGCCGAAGTCGCACGGGCCAGGGCGAGCGGCGCGCTCGACGCACGCGCCGCGATCGATGGTCCGCGCGAGGTGGCAGACGTCGCGGTTGCGTTCAACACGCTGATCGACACTCGCGAGCGCGTCACGCGGGAGCGCGAAATCGCGCAGGGGAAGTTGCAGCTGCAGTTGAGCCGCCTGAACCTGCTGCATCGGATCACTCGCGCGATCGGCGAGCGTCACGACCTGCGCAGCATCTTCCAGGTGGTGATCCGCAGTCTCGAAACGGATCTGCCGATCGACTTCGGCTGCATCTGCCTGTACGACGACAAGGAGCGCGTACTGACCGTGAGCAGCATCGGCTCGCGCGGCGATGCGCTGGCGAACAAGCCGCAGCTGGGAGAGCACGAGCACATCTCCATCGAGAGCAATGGATTCGCGTCGTGCATGCGGGGGCAGCTGATTTACGAGCCGGATGTCGACCGTGCCGCCGGCGACTTCACGCGCCGCCTTGCGGACGCGGACCTGCGCGCGTTGGTCATCTCGCCCCTCCTCGCACAAGGCACGGTGTTCGGCGTGCTGATCGCGGCCCGCAGGCAGGCGCACAGTTTTTCCAGCAACGAGTGCGAGTTTCTCAGTCAGCTGAGCGATCACGTGGCGCTCGCCACTCACCAAGCGCAGCTCTACACGACGTTGCAGCAGGCGTACGACGACCTGCAGCAAAGCCAGCAGACGGTGATGCAGCAGGAGCGCCTGCGCGCCCTCGGACAAATGGCGAGCGGCGTCGCTCACGACATCAACAACGCCATCGCGCCGATTGCGCTCTACACCGATTCGCTGCTCGAACACGAAACCGGCCTGACGGATCGTGCGCGCAGCTATCTGGGCATCATCCGGCGCGCTATCGCGGACGTCGGCGAGACCGTGCAAGGCATGCGCGAGTTCTACCGGCCGCAGGAGCGGCAGGCCACGCTCACGCAGATCGATCTGAACCCCATCGTCGCGCAGATCATCGAGCTGACGCGTGTGCGCTGGCGCGACCTGCCGCAGCAGCGCGGTATCGCGATCGCGATGCGCACCGAGTTGCAGCGGCCGCTGCCTGCCATCCTCGGGCAAGAGAGCGAGATTCGCGACGCGCTGACCAATCTCATCTTCAACGCAGTCGACGCGATGCCCGACGGCGGCACACTGGCCGTGCGGACGCGAGGCTCCGCGCAAACCGTCCAGCTGGAAGTCGTGGATTCCGGCGTCGGCATGGACGAGACGACGCGACGGCGTTGCCTCGAGCCGTTCTTCACGACCAAGGGCGAGCGCGGCACGGGCCTCGGTCTCGCGATGGTGTACGGCATGGTGCGACGACACAGCGCGGAGCTGGAGATCGACAGCACTCTGCATCAGGGCACGACCATGCGGATCGTGTTCCCGGCAGCCCAGGCCGCCGCGGCCGCTTCGCCGCAGCCGGTTGCTCCTGAATCTGCATTACGCCCGCTCTTCATCCTGATTGTCGACGACGATCCGTTAGTGCTCGAATCGCTGCGCGCGACGCTCGAGAGCGACGGTCACAAGGTGACGGCTGTCGATGGCGGGCAAGCAGCCATCGACACCTTCACGGAGGCTCAGCTGCGTAACGCAGCGTTCGACGTGCTGATCACGGATCTCGGCATGCCGCACGTCGATGGACGGCGCGTCGCTGCTGCAGTCAAGACCGCTTCGCCCTCGACGCCGATCGTGCTGCTCACGGGCTGGGGACAGCGCCTGGTGGAAGACGGCGACATCCCTGCGCACGTCGATCATGTCCTCAACAAGCCGCCGAAGTTGCGTGACCTGCGAGCCGCGCTTTCACGTATAGTCCCGCAAATAATCGAATAAGCATTTCATACCGGGAGACCCGATGAAATCCGCAAGCAAACTTGCAATCGCGGCCGCGCTCTTGTTGGCGAGTGCCGCCGGTCACGCGCAGACGACCGCACCTGCCGCTGTCTACATCCACGCTGGCGCGCTGCTCGACCGACCCGGCCAGGCGCCGCGCGGAGCCTCGACGATCATCGTACGCAATGGCCGCATCGAGGCAGTTCGCGACGGCCTGGTGGCGCCCGAGAGCGGCGCGAAGCTGGTCGATCTGAGCAAGCAGTTCGTGCTGCCGGGCCTGATCGACATGCACGTGCACATGTTCAACGACGACGACAAGATGCGCGCGCGGCTGGAGCAGAACAATCGTGACATCGAAGACAACCTGCTGATCGGGGTCGGCAATGCACGCCGCACGCTGGAGGCCGGCTTCACGACAGTGCGTGACCTGGGCTCGGAGGTCCGCAGCATCACGGCGCTGCGCGACGCGATCCTCGCGGACTCGGTCGCCGGACCAACGATCGTCGCGGCCGGTCGCGCGATCTCGATCACGGGCGGTCACGGCGACGGCTCGAACAACACGAACCGCGACATCACCGAAATCGTGCGCGCGCACGCCACGAACAACTGCAACGGCGCCGACGACTGCCGCCGCGCCGTGCGCGAGCAGATCTCGCAAGGCGCGGACGTCATCAAGTTCGCGGCGACTGGCGGCGTCAACAGCAACATCGCCGGCGGCCTCAACCAGCAGATGTTCCCGGACGAGATGAAGGCGATCGTCGATACCGCGCACCTGTTCGGCCGCAAGGTCGCGGCGCACGCGCACGGCCAGAACGGCATCAAAGCCGCGCTCGAAGCCGGCGTCGACTCGATCGAGCACGGCACTTATACGGACGCACAGACCAACGCGCTCTTCAAGAAGAACGGCGCGTGGCTCGTGCCGACGATGATCGCGCCGCATGCCGCGCTCGCGCAGGCGCGTGCTGGCGCACGCTCGAAGAACACGCTTGCCAAGGCCGAGGAAGCCGCGGCGGCGCATGCGAAGAACATCAGCGCAGCGATCAAGGACGGCGTGAAGATCGCGTTCGGCACCGATACCGGCGTGTCCGATCACGGCAAGAATGCGCAGGAGTTCGCGCTGCTGGTGAAGGCCGGCCTGACTCCGGCCGCTGCGATCCGCGCCGCGACGCTGGATGCCGCGACGCTGCTCGACCGCGTCGATCGCCTCGGCAGCATCGAGCCGGGGAAAGACGCGGACATCATCGCCGTCGCGACCAGTCCGCTCGCTGATGTCACGGAACTGGAGCGCGTGCGCTTCGTGATGCGGCGAGGCGTCGTGTACAAGCTCGACGGCGCCCGGCAGGCGTTCCCGCCGGAGTAAGAGTCAGGCTTTGGCCTGACTCCCAGGCCCATCTGCGAACTGCATCACAGTCACGGGCGAAAGTTTCCGCGCACGCTGCCGCTGTTCCATTTCAGGGCGGACCGCCCGTTCATGGCCTTGAAAATGTCGAAGAATCTCCTGGGAGTGATTGCAGGCCAGGCGTCGATCGTTGCGATCCTGGTGCTGATCCTGCTCCTGTCGATCGTCGGCGCGCCGCTGCTGCAACAGAAGAAAGTCGTTGCGCAACGCCTGGGCGCAGACGTCGCCGTGACCAAGGCATTCGCCATCACCGAAGCGATCCTGTCCGGCAGGGAGAGCGGCGAGTCGCTCGACACCTACGCGTCCTCGTTCAGCGCCTCCCATCTGCAGCACGCGCTCGCGCCGAACGCGCAGCCTCAGCGCCCCGGCACGCAGGCCGCGCTCGCCGCCGCCGCCCTGCACGGCAATCCCACTCGCCCGTACACGAACTTCGAGATGGTCGCCGGGACGCCGCACCTTTTCTATGGCGTCGCCGACCGGGCCGACGGCGTGCTGCTGGTCGACCTGTCGCTGGAGCGCGAGCGGGCGACGATCGGACGGTTCTTCGGGCAGTCGTACCTGTCGATGAACGCGCTCGGCTACTTCCTGATGGCGCTGCTGCTGTTCGGCGGTTTCAGCCTGCGTTACTACCTGCGCAGCCTGATCCAGCTGCCGGAAGAAGAGCGGCGCGACACGATCATCAATGGCCTGCGCGGCGATCTGCACACGCGCCGCAACCTGTTGCCGTGGCTGCTGGTCATGTGCGCGGCCATCTTCGCGCTCGACATCGCCAACATCCTCG
This sequence comes from Steroidobacteraceae bacterium, assembly GCA_035275585.1. Classification (GTDB taxonomy): domain Bacteria; phylum Pseudomonadota; class Gammaproteobacteria; order Steroidobacterales; family Steroidobacteraceae; genus Steroidobacter. Next base: position 5,377 of record DATEML010000136.1, read on the forward strand.
ACTCCGCCGTCGGCATCGGCTACCTGCTCGCCGTCGTGCTCGCGTTGTCATCGACCCGACACTGGCACATCACGCTGATCGCGACGATCAGCGCGCTGCTGATGCTCATCGCACCGATGCTATCGCCCTACGACGGCAGCTGGTGGTCGTACCTGGAGAGCCATTCGGTCGCGGTGTTCGCGATCTTCGCAACCGGGTTCTTCGGCTCCGCGAACATGCGCAAGTCGCAGGCCGAAGCGCTCGCGCTCGCCGAAGCGGTGCGCTCGCGTGCGGAAACCCAGGGCCTGCGTGAGGCGCTGGAACGCGCGGAGGCCGCCGAGGCCGAAAACCGCCGGATGGTCGAGCGCATCAGGATGGCGAACGACGCCGGCGGCCTGTCGGTGTGGGAATGGGACATCAAGGAAGACGTCACTCGCATCGACGAAAACAGCCCGTTCCTCGAGCGACTCGGCGCGCCGCGCGAGTTCCGCGGCACCGATTACACCGACAAGTATGTGCACCCCGAGGATCGCGAAGGCTGGGTGGCGCACTTCACCAAGGTGCTCACGGGCAACGATCAGCTGTTCTCGTATCGCTATCGCGCGCTGTTCAGGGACGGCACGGTCGGCCACATCCAGTGTCATGCGCGCGTGGTGCGCAACTCCAAGGGTCAGCCGGTGCGCGTACTCGGCATCGACTGGGACGCCACCGACGAAGAGTTGGCGAAGCAGGAGATCGCGCGCCAGTCCGCCGACCTGCGCGAGGCGCAGGAGCGTTTCCAGCGCGCCGTGAGCGGCACGCAGGACGCGTTGTTCGAGTTCAATCTGCGCACGGGCGAGACGTGGTACTCGCCGCGCTTCCGTCAGATGCTCGGCTACGGCGCGAACGACAAGGACGCCGACGGCAAGATCGAGACGTTCATCCATCCCGAGGACGGCACGATCGTCGGCAAGGCGATGGGCGATCACCTGACGTTCGGCCTGCCGTACGACGTCGAGTACCGCCTGCGCCGGCGCAACGGCGAGTGGCTGTGGGTGCGCTCGCGTGCTTCGGCCGAGCGCGACACCGAGGATCGGCCGCTCTGGCTGGCCGGCTCGATCCGCGACATCACCGACGAGCGCGCCGGGCGCGAGGCGATGGTGATGGCGCGGCAGGAAGCGGAAGAGGCGAGCCGCGCCAAGAGCACGTTCCTCGCGACCATGAGCCACGAAATCCGCACGCCGATGAACGGCATCATCGGCATGACCGGGCTGCTGCTGGAAACGGGCCTCGACCGCGCGCAGCGCGATTACGCCGAGACGATCCGCGCCAGCGCCGATTCGCTGCTGACGATCCTCAACGACATTCTCGACTTCTCCAAGATCGAAGCGGGCAAGCTCGACATCGAGCACCTCGAGCTCGATCTGCGCTCGAACGTCGACGACGTCGGCTCGATGATGGCATTCCAGGCCGCGGCCAAGAGCCTGGAGCTGGTCGTCAACGTGCGGCCGGAAGTGCCGGAGCGCGTGTCCGGCGATCCGCAGCGCATCCGCCAGTGCCTGCTGAACCTGGTCGGCAACGCCATCAAATTCACGCCGAGCGGCGAAGTCGTGCTGGAAGTGTGCTGTGTCGGCCGCCAGGACGGCCGCGCACTGGTGCATTTCGAAGTGCGCGACACCGGCATCGGCATCCCGCAGGAATCGCTCGACCGGCTGTTCCAGCCGTTCACGCAGGCGGACTCCTCGACCACGCGCCGCTTCGGCGGCACGGGCCTCGGCCTGTCGATCGTGCGCAAGCTCGTCGAGATGATGGGCGGCCAGGTCGGCGCGCACAGCCAGCCGCACAAGGGCTCGACGTTCTGGTTCACGCTGCCGCTCGAACCCGCCGTCGTCAGCGACAACGAGCCGCGCTTCGACCGGACTGCCGAAGGCCGGCGCGTGCTGCTGGTCGACGACAGCGCGACCAACCGCCAGGTGCTGGCGAGCCAGCTCGAGCATGCGGGCTACGACGTCGAGACCGCCGCGAGCGCGGCGGCCGCGCTGACGATCCTGCGCAAGCTTGGTCCGCAGCCGTTCGACGCCGTCGTCCTCGACTACCAGATGCCCGACATGGACGGCGCGATGCTCGGCGAGCAGATCGTGAAGGCGCGCGACATTCCGCCGACACGCCTGATACTGCTGACCTCGCTCGACCGCTCCGGCGACATGCAGCGCTTCGCTCAGATCGGTTTCTCTGCCTACCTCACGAAGCCCGTGCGCACGCGCGAGCTGCTGGACTGCTTGAATCGCGCGCTGTCGCACGATGCCGAGGACTGGCACATGCACAGCCAGCCGATCATCACGCGCGGCACGCTGGTCGCCAACGAAATGAAGCGCCAGTACTCGGGGCAGGTGCTGCTGGTCGAAGACAACGCGATCAATCAGCGCGTCGCGCGGCGCTTCCTGGAACGGCTCGGCTGCGAAGTGCACGTCGTCGGCGACGGCCGGCAGGCGATCGAGGCGTTCGAGCGCAACCGCTACACGTTCATATTGATGGACATGCAGATGCCGGTCATGGACGGACTGGAAGCGACGCGGCGCATCCGCGAGCTCGAAACCGGTGGGATGCGGCGTACACCGATCGTCGCGCTCACCGCCAACGCGATGATGGGCACGCTCGAGCGTTGCCTGGAGGCTGGGATGGACGACTATCTTACGAAGCCGCTAGACATCTCGCGGCTGCAGGATGTTCTGGATCGCTTCATGGGGCGCGTCGACGGCGAGGCACCTTCCGCAGCCGCGCCCACGACCGCGGTCGCTGCAATTGCAGACAGCGGCGACAAAGCCATTCGTGCGCGGCTGGCGGACGTTGCGGGCGACGACGAGGAATTCATCGTCGAGCTCGTCAACGCCTTCCTGTCGGGCGGCGAGGAAACGCTGCGGGAGCTGCGGGCTGCGGTCGAGCTCGGCGACGCGACTGCGATCGGACGTGCGGCTCACAAGATGAAGGGCGCTGCAGCCAACCTGCACGTCAGCAATCTCGCGACGCTGTCGTTCGACCTGGAAACGCGGGCGAAGTCCGGCCAGCAGGCCGACTGGCGCGCGAATCTGGAGCAGATCGCGGCGGAGTTCGCGCGCGTCGGCGCAGGGCTGCGCACGGAATTCGGGCTGGAAGAGCCGGCCAGAAAGACCGGGTGATCTGGTGTAGGTCGGGCTGAAGCCCGACCTACTCAGGATCGACGAATTCCTTCGGCTTCTGCGAGCCGCCGCCGAAGAAGAACTTCTCCATCTCCTCGACCAGGAACTTGCGCGCCTTCGGGTCGATCGGCGTCAGCCGGTATTCGTTCAGCAGCATCGTCTGATGCTTGAGCCAGCGCTGCCAGCCTTCCTTCGAGACATTCGCGTAGATGCGCTGCCCGAGCTCGCCCGGATACGGCGCGTAGTCGAGACCTTCCGCCTCTGCGCCGAGCACCACGCACTTCACTGTTCTAGCCATGACCGTCATTCAATCCTTGCGCGGCACGATGCGCAAGCGGGCAGTTGCCGTCGCGACCACCACGCCGTCTTCATCGCGCAGCTCGCCGGCAGTCTCTGCGTCGCGGTCGTCCCGCGTGACGAGGCGGCTCGTCGCCGTAAACATGCCCAGCTTCGCCGGCTTCAGGAACGACACGTTGAGATTGGCAGTGAGTGCAGTGAACTCCTGCGGCAACACCGCATAGAGCGCCAGCGCCGTGGAGGAGTCGAGCATCGCGCACAACAAGCCGCCCTGTACCGTGCCGTGCCGGTTGAGGAACTGCGCCACCGCGCGAAACCGCAGCACCGCGCCGCCGTTCACCTGGTCGATTTCCACGACTTCGCGCCCGAGCATCTGTGCGGCGGGCGGAACATAGGCGAGGATCTCGTCCTTGGTCATCGCGCCACGGCCTTGCGCTTGCGCAGCCACGCTTCGACGGCCAGCCAGTTCGGCACCCACGAGAGCCACGCAACGGTCGTGTAGGCCGCGTGGAAGGTCAGACCGCCCATGATCAACAGCGGCAGCTCGATACGCAGCGTCGCTGCCGCGAACGTCAGCGCGTAGTTGCGCAGCATCCAGCGGCGATGCGCCTGCACGTTGCCGCGCCGGATCGCGACGTACGCCTGCGCGCCGCTGTAGAGCCAGAACAGCGCGAGCGTCGTGAAGCCCACGCTCCCGACCGCACCGGCGGTGCTCAGCGGCGCGAAATACAAACCGCCGAGCGCACCGGCGAGCACAGCGAGCAGATACGTTCGCCCCATCCAGACGTGCACTCGCGGCCGCGTCGTTCGCAGTTTCGTGATCAGTTGAAACGGACCGATCAGCGACGCGACCGCTCCACCCATCGTGTGCGCCCAGCCGGCGATCGCGGTGGCGAAGAACCGGCCCTTGATGTCCGGGCTGCCGTAACCCTTCACGACCATGAACACCACGGCGTTGACGGCGGCGAACAGGGCGCCGAGCAGCAACAGTACCCAACCGACTCGCTTCCAGTTGCTCGCTAGCGCGGGAGCTGTGAGTGCAGTCACGTTCATTGCAGAGCGTTCTGACGTTGCAGCGACGCGGCGGGTTGCGCGTCCAGCGAGCCGATCAGATCGACCGCGGGCTTGGTGAGCCCGATTTTCGCCGGTTGCCGCGGCTCGTACCAGCAATACGCCCCGCTATCGGCAACTGCCTGGATCGGCGTCGCCCGCACCATGAGTGGATGCAGCGTGAGGTCGAAATGCGTGAAGGAATGGAAGTAAGGCGGCAGAGAAACGATGCCCGCTGCCTGCCCTGTCCACCCTTCGGCCGACGCACGCTCCTCGAATTGCGGCAGTGTCCACAGCCCGCCCCAGATACCGGCGGGCGGACGGCGCTGCAGGAGGACAGCACCGTCGTCGCGGACCAAGAGCACGACGTAAGCGGTTCGCTGCGGGCGGATCTTCTTCGGACGCGGCGCAGGCAACACCGATTGCCGGCCCTGGAGTCGCGCAACGCAGTGCTCTGCGAGCGGGCATGCTGGACACAGCGGCCGCGAGCGCACACAAAGCGTCGCGCCGAGGTCCATGATCGCCTGCGTATAGTGCGCGACTCGTTCCGCGGGCGTGCACTCCTCGGCAAGCGCCCAGAGCGTCTTCTCCACCTCGCGCTCGCCGGGAAAGCCTTCGATGCCGAAATAGCGCGCGAGCACGCGCTTGACGTTGCCGTCGAGAATCGGATGTCGTTGCGCGCGCGATAACGCGAGAATCGCGCCCGCGGTCGAGCGGCCGATCCCAGGCAGCGCCTGCGCCGCTTCGAGCGTCTGCGGAAATTCGCCGCCATGCTCGGCGACGACGAGTTGCGCGGCGCGATGCAGATTGCGGGCGCGCGCGTAGTAGCCGAGACCCGTCCACAGATGCAGCACTTCGTCGACCGGCGCGGCCGCGAGTGCGCGAACGTCCGGAAAGCGCTGCATGAACCGCTCGTAGTAACCGAGCACGGTCGCGACCTGCGTCTGCTGCAGCATGATCTCCGACACCCACACGCGGTACGGCGTCGGATCCTGTTGCCACGGCAGATGCTTGCGTCCGGCGCGATCGAACCACGCGAGCAGCGGCGCGGCTACGGTCATCACTCGCGACACACGTGCACGCGCGTCTGGCTGAAGTCATTGACGAACGAAGGAGCGAGCTCGACCATGCGGCGCGCGGTGCGTGTGAGGTGCGCCTGGTCGTAGAAGCCGGTGCGCTGCGCGATATCGGCAATGGTGGTGCGTCCGTCGACGAGCTCGAGCGCGACCATCAGCCGCCGCCACAGAACGTATTCGCGAATGCGCACGCCGAGCTGGGCTTTGAAGCGTCGCATCAGCGTGTAGCCTGAAAGTCCGACACGTCGGCCGAGCTCGTCCGGCGTCGGCGCGTCGGTCACCGCATCGCGCAAGATCTGCAGCACTTCCTCGATGCGCGCATCGAGCTGATGAGGCGGTGCGTCGAGGCCGCCGAACGCCTGCAGAATCGTCTGCGCCGCGCGTTGCGCTTCGCGGCAATCGCAGGTTCCCTCGAACAGCGCGTCCCACGGGATCGAGCGGCCCGCGAGCGCGGCGAAATCGAGCTTCACGATCGGCTCGCCGCTCAGCAGCGGCTTGAGGTAACGAAACCAGGGATGGTCCGGGCCGATCAGTACGGTCACGGTGCGTGCGTTGCGCGCATCGATGCGGTGCCACGCATTCGGCGCGACGATCGCGGCCTGGCACACGACCGGCGCTGCATCGCGCGACATAAGCGTCACCGGCGCCTCGGGCGCGATCGTGACGATCGCACCGAAATGCCGATGGCTGGAATTCTCGCGGCCCGGCCCGGCGGAAATCACCAGGCGATCGCATGCATAGATTTGTATCTGCGCCAGTTTCATACAAGCAACGGCGACGGCGGATTGCGCACAATTGTCGCGCTTCGCACCACGCCGCGCCCGCATCGCGGGAGTGCTCACCGGCGCTGGCTCAGGCAATCCCCTAGGTCATTACTTAGGCGAACCTTAGCTGATTCTCCGCCAGTGCAACCCTCGGGCTACCATCGGCGTCGTAGTGCAGGCGGTAGTTTACGGGCTTTCCACATCGGGGAGTTGAGTATGCGTTCGGTTCAATGCATGGCAGCCGCGGTCGCGGCAACGCTGTGGGCGGCCTCTGCGGGCGCCACGGCCCCGATCGATCACGTCGACAACTTCGCCCTGCTCGACCAGGCGGGCAAGTATCACGACCTCTACTACCTTTCGGACGCCAAGGCCGTCGTGCTGATGACGCACGACGACGAGTGCGCCGCGGTGAGCGATGCGCTGCCTGCGCTGGAGCAGGCCAAGGCGAGCTACGCCGGCAGAGGCGTCGAATTCCTGATGATCAACACGCAGGACGACCGCGATGCAGTCGCCGCCAAGGTGCGCAGCACGAGCATTCCCGTGCTGCTCGACGACACTCACCTGGTCAGCGAATCGCTGCAGCTGACGCACGCCGGCGAAGTGCTCGTGATCGACCCGAAGGGCTGGAAGATCGCGTATCGCGGCCCGCTGGACAAAGCCAAAGCAGGTAACGCGCTGCTGACGGGCGCACTCGACTCCGTGCTGGCCGGTCAACCGGTGAAGAAGGCACAGGTCGCCGCGCGCGGCTGCGCCGTGAAGGTCGCGAAGCACACGAACGTCGGCGCGAAGGTCTCGTACTCCGAGCAGATCGCGCCGATGCTGATCGACAACTGCGTCACCTGCCACCGCACGGGCGGCATCGGCCCGTGGCAGATGGCGAACTACGACACGATCAAGGGCTTCGCCCCGATGATCCGCGAAGTGGTACGCACCAAGCGCATGCCGCCGTGGCATGCGGATCCGCACGTCGGTGTGTGGGACGGCGACCGCTCGCTGACGACCGAGGAAAAGCAGACGCTGGTGCACTGGATCGAAGCCGGCGCGCCGCGCGGCAACGGTCCGGATCCGCTCGCCGAGCTGCACAAGACCTGGAGCGAGTGGGCGTTCGGCAAGCCCGACATGGTGATCGAGGTGCCGGCGTTCGACATTCCGGCGAGCGGTATCGTCGATTACAAGCGCTACGTGGTGCCGAACACGCTGGGCCGCGACGTGTGGGTGCGCGCGACCGACATCATTCCCGGCGAACGCACGGTCGTGCACCACGTCATCGTCGGCGTGTATGACCCGAAAATTGCCGACGAGCGGATGCGCATGATCAAGGCGTCCAGCCCGTCGCTCGGTGCCTATGTGCCGGGCAACGGACCGACGCTGTATCCGCAGGACACGGGCGTGCTGGTGCGCAAGGACCAGGCCTTCGCGTTCCAGATGCACTACACGACCTCGGGCAAGCCGGCGCACGACGTGACGCGGCTCGGCCTGTACTTCCGCGACTCGGCGCCGACCTACGAGTTCAAGACCGTCGCGCTGGCGAATCCGAACATCAAGATTCCGCCGAACACCAAGGAGCACGCCGAGACGATCACGCAGCAGTTCCCGCGCGACATGATCATCTATCGGCTGACGCCGCACGCCCACTTCCGCGGCCATGCCTCGCAGTTCACCGCCATCTATCCGGATGGCCGCGAGGAGCTGCTGCTGTCGGTGCCGAAGTACGACTTCAACTGGCAGACGACGTACACGTTCAAGACGCCGAAGCAGGTGCCGGCGGGCACGAAGATCGTGCACACGACGGTCTACGACAATTCGGTGCAGAACCCGGCGAATCCGGACCCGAACCGGATGGTGCCGTGGGGCGAGCAATCGTTCGACGAGATGCTGTATGGCGTCGTGCAGTTCCGCGAGCTGACGCCCGTCGACGCAGCGACGCAAGTTTCATCCAACGCCGGAAAGTGAGGCTGTAGGTCGGGCTTCAGCCCGACTCCTCAGCAAAACGCAGCGGCCAGCAGCTCTAGTTGCTGGCCGCTTTTTCTTGCTCGTCCTTCTTCGCCTGCATCTCGACGTTCATGAACAGGTCGCCGGTCGCATCCTCCAGGGTGCGTAGCATCCAGCGACGGCCGATCACCGAAGGAATCCAGAACCCCGGCGTGATGCTGGTCCGATAGTGGACCAGCGTGCCGCCGTGCTCGCCCGGCGAAAGCTGCGTGCGCGTCTCGCCGAATTTCACGTCGCTGCGGCTCGGATCGGCCGTCGCGGCCAGCGCGTGCTCCGACTCCTGCACGCGCTCGACGCGGGTGACGTTGCGGCAGAACCAGCCGAAGCACACGCGCACCGTCGTTTCCAGCATCACCACGTTCGGCTCGGGGCGCTCCAGCACGCGGGCCTGCAGGATGCGGGTGTCGAGCGTCGGGTAACGCTCGTAGTCGCGCAGAATCGCCTGGACCTTGTCGAGCGGCGCATCGAGCCTGACGCTCAGATCGCACTGATAGCGCCGGTCTGCATAATGCGTCTCGCTCTTCTCGATCTCGAAGGCGCACGCCGTGGCGGCCCACAACGAGGCGGCGGCAAGCACGGCGGCGGCGGGAACTGAACGGCTCATGAATGCAGCGTGGACGCGCAGTGACGATCCTGACTGTACGTCCCTAACCAGACGCCCAGCGTTCATCGCAGTTCCGTGCAGGCTGCATCAACGCTTGAAGATGTCCTTCAGCTTGTCCTTGAGCTTTTCCTCGACCTTCTTCTTCACTTCGCCCTTCAGGTAATTCTCGACGTCCGGGCGCACCTTCGGATCGCTCAGCGAGCCGCTGACCTTGACCGGGATCTGCGCGTCGACCATGTCCTGCATCTGCTCCGTGTCGGCGCCCTCGCGCGGGATTTTCAGCACGCTCGTGACCAACCGGTAATCCAGCGAGTTGCGGGGCAGGTCGACCGTGCCCTGCCCGGTCACTTTCAGATACTGCATGGCCACGTTCAGGTCGTTGTTCTTCAGCACACCGTCGTTCATCGTCCCGGTGCCGGTCAGCGCACTGAACGGCGTGCGCGGCGGACCGCTGTCGCGCGCAGGAACCGCCTGCTGTTTCAGCACTGCGCGGGCACGCCGGATCTCATACCACAGGTCCGCGCCTTCCAGCGCGCCGTCGGCGACGTTGAAGTCGACGGTGCCGTCGAGCGTCTTCATGAGATCGTCGCTGGTGCGACCCTCGCCGGCCAGCTTGATGTTGGCGCTGCCCTTGCCCGAGACACGCTGCGTCTCGAACAGATCCTTGAACAGCGGCGCGAAGTTCACGCCGCTGACGTGCTCGTTCAGCGTCACGCGGGCGACTTTGCCGGTGGCGTCGATGCCGACGTCGCCGTGGTACTGGCCGCCGTACATCGAGGCTTCCGACGGGAAAAAGCGCACCTTGCCCTCGCGCGCATTCACTCCCAGCCGCAGCTTCGTGAAGGTCATGCCGGCGAAGATCGCCTCGCCGATCGACAACTGGCCGCGCGCATTCAGCTTGCGCAGCAGGTCGACCGGGATTTCGGTCGGCGGCGCCTTCGCGTCCTTGGCCGCAGCTTTCTCGCTCGGCGGCAGGTAGCGATCGGCGTTGATGCGATCGACGTTCAGGTCGAAGCGCAGCGCCTTCGCTGCGAAATCCGCGACGCCGAGCATGCCGCGCAAAGTCGTGTCGTCGAGCTTCAGCACGATGTCGCCAACCTCAGCCGTCGACTTCGTGAGCTTCACGTTGCCGGTGAAGCTCAGCTGCTTCAGCACGTTGGCATCGGCGGTCTTCGGCGCGGCGATGCCGAGCTTCGGCAGCCACTCGCGCAGCGAGATCGGGTCGAGCTTGAGAGAGCCTTGCAACGCCGGCGCATCGAGAATCTCCACGCCGGTGAGGCTGCCGGTGACGTGCGCGCCGGCGGCATCGGCGTCGAGCCCTGCAAGCTCGAGCGTCTGCGACGCGAGGTTCACGTTGCAATCCTTCGCGCTCAACGCCACCGGCACGCCGGCGGCCGGCAGGCCGTCGCTCTTCCAGGTCGTCTTGATCGCCAGACCGTCGAGCCGGTACAGCTCCTTGCCGATATCGGCATCCAGCGATTTGGCGCGCACCTCCACCGGTACGCCGTCGGCCGGATAGCCCTGGCCGGAAACCGTGAGGTCGATCTTGGGCTCAGCGAGACGGTGCGTGTTGCGCTCCAGGTCGGCAGTGACGTCGGCAGCGAGCCGCACTTTGACGATCAGCGCGCGGTCCTGGTCGAGCACGAAATCGAGCGCGAGCGGGAACGTCTCGCCCGAGGCGAGCCGGCCGGTCTTCAGATGGAAGTCGCGCACTTCGCGCCGGCTCTTTTCCTTGCGGTTCTCCATGACGACGGCGGCGTCCGAGATCTCGAGCCCGGCGATCGTCGGAATCTCCGTCGCGCCGCTGGCCGGCTGCGGCGCCTGCGGCGTTTCGCTCTTGCCGAGATCGGCCCAGTTGTCGCGACCGCTCTCGTCGGTGATCAGCCGGATGCGCGCGCCGTCGAGCCGCACGCTGCCGACTTCGACCTTGCCTCGCAGCAGCGGCAGCAATCGCACGCCGACGTGTGCTTCCTTGATGGAGACGAACGGCTCGGGGCCGAAGCCCTGTGCGTCGCCGAGCGAGGCCGGACCGGTTTCGAGCGCGATCCACGGAAAGACCGAGAGCTTCAGATCGCCGCTCAGCGTCAGCTCGCGGCCGGTCTTCTGCTCGACCATCTTCTCGATGTCGTCACGGTAGTCGTTCGGATCGACGAACACGACGACGAGCACGAGGGCGATGACGATCAGGCCGATCAACCCGGCGGCGACATAGGCGGCGATCCGAAGCCCTCGCATTGCCTTCAGTCCATCGGCCGGGCGGTGACGCAGTTGCGGCCGGCGGCCTTGCTCGCGTACACGCCTTCGTCGCAGCGTGCGACGAGCGCATCGAACGTCGAGCCCTGCGGCACGTTGCTCTGCCAGCCCGCGACACCGAAGCTCGCCGTCACCGGCAGTCCGCCCTTCACGCCGGGGAACGGCGTCGCCGCCAGCGACGAGCGCAAGTGCTCCGCTGCCACGGCTGCGTTCGCGACGTTGGTCTCGGGCAGCACGATCAGAAATTCCTCGCCGCCGTAGCGCGCGACCCAGTCGCTGGCGCGCACGCCGTGCTGCAGCTGCCCGAAGAACCACTTCAGGACTTCGTCGCCGACCAGGTGACCCTGCGAGTCGTTGATGCGCTTGAAGTGATCGACGTCGCACATCACGGTCGCGAGCTGGCGCCCGTAGCGCGCGGCGCGCTCGATCTCGCGCGGCAGCTGCTCGGTCAGATAGCGGCGGTTGTACGCCCCGGTCAACGGATCGGTGATCGACAGACGCCGGTTCTCTTCGTTCGCCGTGCGCAGCGAGCGCTCGAGCGTCACGATGCGCTTGCCGGTGCTGAGCCGGGCCATCAGCTCCGGCTCGATGACGGGCTTGGTGAGGTAGTCGTCCGCGCCCGACTGCAGGCCCGTCACGACGTGCTCGATCGCGTCCCGCGCGGTCAGCAGAATCGTGTAGATGTAAGCTTTGCCCGGTGTCGCGCGCAGCTCGCGGCACAGCGCGATGCCGTCCATTTCCGGCATTTCCCAGTCGGTGATCATCAGCTGGAAATCGCCGGCATCGATCTTGCCGAGCGCTTCCTTGCCGTTGCCCGCAACCTCGACGCTGTAGCCGGCGCGCTTGAGCAGCCGCGCCATGATCAGCCGCTGTGTAGGCTCATCGTCGACGAGCAGGATACGCCAGGCTTCCTGCGTCGTTGCGCTCGGTGAAACTACGGGCTCGGTCATTGGCCATGGATCGTACCCGCGCCGCCGCGGATCGCCAATATGGGCCAATCGCGCCGTTCAGCGGTTGCAGATCTCGACGGTGCCGTTCAGCGCCTTGATGCGGATGCGGCCGTCGCCGTTGCCTTCCTTGAAGCGCAGCGCGTTGCCCGGGCCGTATTCGCTGGTCTTGTGCGGTTCCGGGCCGAAGCAGTTGTCGATCTCGCCGTTGAACGTCGAGATGTCGATTTCGGCGTCCAGCGTGCGCGGCAAGCGGAAGCGCAAGTCGCCATTGATCCCTTCCGCGTCGATGCGCACGTCATCCGTCAGCTTCGCCGCACGCAGCTCCAGGTTGCCGTTCGTGGTCCTGATGCGCGCCTTCGACAGCTCCGACACGCGCACGTTCATGTCGCCGGTGACGGTGTTCAACTCCATTTCGGGACCGACGTCGTCCAGCCGGACGCCGCCACTCACGGTCGTAACGCGCATCGCGCCCTTGCCGCTGTGGCCGCGGACCGAGACTTCGCCGCTGACGTTCTTGAGCTCGAGATCCTCGTTCCACAGCTCCGTCTGGATCATGCCGCTCACGGCCTGCAGGCGCTGCATGCCGCGCACGTCTTTGATGGTCTGATCGGCGCTCACGGTAGTCATCGTCAACGAGCTGTTGCGCGGCACCTGCACGACCAGGTCGGTCGAGCCATGGTAGCTGCGGCCCTTCGGCAGCATGACTTCGATGGTCGTACGCGCGCCGCTGGTCCTGAACTCCAGCCGCTGATTGTCGTCCGACAAGTCGGCGCTGACGTGCACTTCGTTGCGGTCCCAGCCTGTCACCCGCACCTCGCCCGCGACGTTGCTGATGACGACTTCGCCGCGGGGATCGGCTTGCGCACTCTTCTGGATTTCTTCTGCGCTCGCCGACTGCGCCAGCAGCAGCGCAGCGGCAACCGTAACAGCCACTCTCATAGATCGGTCCTCATCGAGCCTGCGGTCGGCAGCTCGCTCACGTTCGCGAGCATCTGCAGCTCGCTCTGGTAGGTCGACATCAACAGATCCTGCAGCAGCGGATCGGAAGGATTCTTCGCCAGCGTCGCGGAGATCTCGTCCGCGGCGCGGCGCAGGTCCGCGAGGTTGCGCTCGATCTTCACGCGATCGGCCGCCGGCAGCGTGGCGATGCGCTCCTGAAAGCGCTTGTCGAGCTCGGCGCGCGCGTTCACGTAGCCGGCGCCGAGCCGCTCCGCTCCGAAGCTGAAGCTCGCGGGCTGCGAGCTCACTTGCGGGGCCGGCAGGGACTCGCGCACGTTCTGGGCGATCGGCGTTTGCAGCGACTGACGCGTGACGTAGTAAGTGACGAACGACGTGGCAAGCACGAGCAGGACTGCCGCTGCGAGCCGAAACCACGTCGACTGCACAGTGCTCGCCGGCGCCGCCGCCACGATCGGCGTCTTGGCGATCTCCGCGTGGATCTGCGGCCACAGGTCGCGCTCCGGTCGCACGTCCTCCGGCAGCGAGGCCAGCGCCTCGTCCAGCGGGTCGCGCCCGGTCTTGGTGAACTCATTCATCGCTGGTCTCCGGCATGCCCATCCGCTCGCGCAACAAGCGGCGGCCGCGATGCAATTGCGCTTTGCACGTGCCCACCGCGATGCCGAGCATCTCGGCGACTTCTTCGTGGCTGTAGCCGTATACGGTCTGCAGCACGACAACGTGCCGCGAGCCCGGCGGCAGCGTCGCGAGCGCGCGTTCCACGTCCATCACTTCGCCGGCGTCGTAGTCGCGCGGCGACTCGACCGGCGCGGCGTGCGCATCAGCAACCGCTTCATCGTCGGACTCCGCACGCGTGCCGTGATTGCGCTCATGCGTGAGCACCTCGTTGACGGCGATCCGGTGCAGCCACGTGCCGAAGGCGCTGCGGCCCTCGAAGGCCGCGAGACTCCGCCAGGCACGTATGAAAGTCTGTTGCACGCAATCCTCCGCCACGTCGCGCCTGCGGGTCATGCGCAGGCATAAGCCCATGACCTTGCCGCTATGAAGGCGATACAGGCGCTCGAAAGCCTTCATGTCGCCCTTGCGGGCTGCAGCCACCAACGCGCTGTCCGAAAGCGGCGAGCGATCAGCAGTCAGTGCCGAACTATGCGTTCCGGCCCCAGTCGTCAAAGTCGCCTCTCTCCTATCGCGTATGTCTTTTGGATGCCCTGCGGCAGAAGCAGGTTTAAGGCAAAAAGGGGCCTTTTGTCACGAATTTGGGGGTAAGGGGAGGCGGAAGGCCGGAAAGACTCTCGCCAGGATCGCCAAGGCCGCCAAGGTCAGAACGGTTCCGTGAAGGCACGCTCTTCTTGGCGATCTTGGCGAGAGAAATTCCTGGAATCAGGCCTGCTTGCCGTTCCACTCGCGGACGGCGCGTTCCAGCACGTCGCCGGGCATCGGCCGGCCGATGAAATAGCCCTGCGCGCGGTCGCATTCCACGGAGTCGAGGAAGTCCAGGACCTCCTGCGATTCGACGCCCTCCGCGCAGGCCGTCAGGCGCAGCTTGTG
>DATEML010000137.1:0-7226 GCA_035275585.1 Steroidobacteraceae bacterium
GAGCACATGCTGATCATGGGCGTGCAGAGCCCGCAAGGGAGCACGCACTACATCGCCGGCGCGTTCCCGTCCGCTTGCGGCAAGACCAACCTCGCGATGCTGGTGCCGCCGGCCACGATGCCGGGTTGGAAGATCTGGACCGTCGGCGACGACATCTGCTGGATGCAGCTCGGCGCCGATGGGCAGCTGCGCGCGATCAATCCCGAGGCGGGCTACTTCGGCGTCGTGCCCGGCACGAACCGCAAGACCAATCTCAACGCGTTCGACATGATCCAGCACGACACGATCTTCACCAACGTCGCGGTCACCGCCGACGACCAGCCGTGGTGGGAAGGCCTGGACAGCGGCACGCCGGTGAAGGACTGGCAGGGCAAGCCGTACACGCCGGGCAGCGGTCATGCCGCGCATCCGAATGCCCGCTTCACCGTTTCGGCCAGTCAGAACCCGATCTACTCGAAGCTTGCCGACGCGCCGGAAGGCGTGCCGATTTCCGCGATCCTGTTCGGCGGCCGCCGCCGCGAGGTCGCACCGCTGGTGTACGAGGCGCGCAGCTGGTCGCACGGCGTGCTGGTCGGCGCGGGCATGGCGTCGGAGACGACCGCCGCGGCCGTCGGCCAGATGGGCGTGGTCCGCCGCGACTCGATGGCGATGAAGCCGTTCTGCGGCTACAACTTCGGCGACTACTGGAAGCACTGGCTGTCGTTCGAGGGGCGTGCTGCGAAGCTCCCGCGCATCTTCCACGTCAACTGGTTCAGGCAGGACAAGAACGGCCGCTTCATGTGGCCCGGTTACGGCGAGAACCTGCGTGTGCTGCGCTGGATTACGGACCGCTGCGAAGGGAAGGTCGAGGCGCTGGACACGCCGATCGGCTTCGTGCCGCGCCGGCAGGATCTGGATGTCGCGGGACTGAACATCGACAGCGCGACGCTCGATACGCTGTTGTCGGTCGACCCGGTCGCGTGGCGCCACGAGGTCGAATCGATCGGCAAGTACCTGGACGAATTCCGCGAACGGGTGCCGGCGAAATTGCGCGAAGAGCTGAAGGACGTGGCGCGGCGGCTGGCCTGAGCCCTACTCCTCGCACACATATTTAACGGTGAGCGCGGAGCCCGACTCGGGCACGCGCCCGAAGCCGATCAGACCCTCGCCCTTGAGCTGCATGCTGTCGCGGCGGACGAATGCCTCCTCGCCCTCGCGCGTCGTGACGAACGTGCCGTTCGTGCTCTGGTCGATCAGCAGGAACTTGTTGCGGCTGAACTCGATGCGCGCATGCAGCCGCGAGATGAGGTTGCCCTTGACGACGATGTCGTTCTCCTCGGCGCGGCCAATCGCGATGTTCGTGCGACTGTCGTCGACGACGATCTCCTCGCCCTGAAAGCGCACGCGCAGCCTGCGCACGCGCTGCTTCTCGCGCGAGGCGGCGTTGCCGAGCGCGATTGCCGGCAGCATGCTGGTCGCGTCTTCCTTCTGCCACAGCACCTCGAACAGCTCGTCCTCGCTCGTCTTGCCTTTGAGCGTGGCGACGTCGATCTGGCGCACGGCCGACTGCCATTCCGGTGCGAGGCGCTCGACCATCGCGCTGGTGATCATGATCTGACCGGCCTTCGCCTGGCTGGTCATGCGGTTCGCGGTGTGCACGGCGGCGCCGAAGATGTCGCGGTTCTCGAGCACGACCGGCCCGAAGTGCCCGCCGATGCGGATCGCGATCGGCTGCCCCTCGACCTTCAGCTCGGAGTGGATGCGGATGTCGTGCTGCATGCGGCTGCCCGCATTGAGCGCGTCGTTCGCCGTCGGGAACGTCGCCATGATCTCGTCGCCGATCGTCTTGATCACCGTTCCGTGGTTCTGCTCGGTCGCCGCCCGCATGATCTCGACGCAGGTCAGTACCATATCGCGGGCGCGCAGGTCGCCCATGACCTCGTAGATGCGGGTGCTGCCGACGACATCGGCGAACAGGATGGCGAGTTCTATGTCTTTTCCCATGACCTCTTCAGTCTCTCACCGCCGCAGGCGGCGCACTGCCGGGGGCATTTGGCATTATACATACAACGCAACATAACCTTGGGCTACCCGGGGGCAGCCCGCGGATTAAGGAGTTTCCGATGTCGATTGTGGTTCGCTGCGCGAAGGTGCCGACATTGGCCTTGTGTGCAGTGCTGGCGCCGGCGCTCGCCGCCGGCGCGGATTGGAGCGAGCAGCAGCTGGCCACGGCCGCAGCGCTGCGCGACCGGGCAATGGCCGGCACTTCAGCCTACGAGCACGTCACGTCGCTGGTGACGGAAGTCGGGCCTCGCTCCGCGGGCTCGAGCGGCGATGCGGCCGCCGTGCGCTGGGCGCTCAACAAGCTCGGCAGCCTCGGCTTCTCGAACGTTCGCACGCAGGACGTGCTGGTGCCGCACTGGGTGCGCGGTCACGCCGAGGTGACACTCGCCGGGCCCGTCCCGCAGCCGCTGGTCGCGGTCGCGCTGGGAGGCAGCGTCGGAACCTCCGACGAGGGCATCGAAGCTCCGGTGCTCGAGGTCGCTTCGCTCGACGCGCTCAACGCTCTGCCCGCGGCCACTGTCGGCGGCAAGATCGTGTTCATCAATCAGCGCATGGAGCGCACGCGCGACGGCGCGGGCTACGGCGCCACGGTGAAGATTCGCAGCGACGGCCCGAGCGCCGCCGGTCAACTCGGCGCGGTCGCGGTGCTCATCCGCTCGGTCGGCACTTCCAACGAGCGTCATGCCCATACCGGCACGACGCGCTACCGCGTCGATGCGCCGCGCATTCCTGCGCTCGCGCTATCGAATCCGGACGCAGATCAGCTCGCGCGCTGGCTCAAGCCGGGCAAGCCGGTGCGCGTGCGCGTGAAGTCCACCGCTCGCGAGCTGCCGGCCACCTGGTCCGCGAACGTCATCGGCGAAATCCCCGGCGCCGAGCGCGGCAACGAGATCGTGCTGCTCGGCGCGCACCTCGATTCGTGGGACCTGGGCCAGGGTGCGATCGATGACGGCGCCGGCGTGGCGATTGTCGTCGAGGCGGCGCGACTCATCGGCAAGCTGGAACGCAAGCCGGCGCGCACGGTGCGCGTCGTGCTGTTCGCGAACGAGGAATTCGGCTTGTCGGGCGCGAACGAATACGCGCGCCTCGTCGGGGACGAGGCCGCACGCCACGTGCTCGCTGCCGAAGCCGACCTCGGCGCCGGCGCAGTGTGGCGAGTGCAATCGCTGGTGGCGCCGGGCGCCGTGCCGGCGATCGATGCGATTCGCGAAGTATTGAAACCGCTCGCGCTGGAAAGCGGCGGCAACGAAGCGCACGGCGGCTCGGATATCGGTCCGCTGCGCGCGCTCGGCGTGCCGATCCTCGAACTGTCGCAGGACGCGACGAACTATTTCGACGTTCACCACACGCTGGATGACACGCTGACGCAGATCGACGCCAAGACGCTGAACCAGGTCGTGGCGGCGTACGCAGTGGCCGCGTACATGGCGGCGAGCAAGAACGGGGATTTCGGTCGGTTGGCGGCGGAAGAGAAGGAGCAGCGCTAACGCAACGGGCTCTTGCGATAGCCATAGAGCGCGTAGACGAACAGTCCTGCGAGCGTCCAGCAGGCGAACATCGTCTTCGTGCGCAACGACAGCGACCAGAACAGGAAAGCGCAGCTGCCCAGCGCGAGCGGCCCGAGGAACCAGATCGCCGGGGTGCGAAACGGGCGCGGCCGGTGCGGATCGCGACGGCGCAGGATGAGCACGCCCAATGCAACGGTCATGAAGGCGAACAGCGTGCCGCTGTTGCTGATGTCCGCCAGAACGCCCACCGGAAACAGGCTCGCAAAGATCGTCACGCCAACGCCGGTGATCAGCGTCACCACGTAGGGCGTATTGAACCGGGGATGAATCCGGGTCAACGACTCGTTGAAGGGCAACAGGCGATCGCGCGCCATCGCGAAGAAAATGCGCGTCTGACCGAACAGCATCATCAGCACGACCGCGGGCATCGCCAGAAACGCCGCCAGGCCGATGAACTGCGATGCCGTTCGCCAACCCAATCGGCTGATGACGTGCGCCAGAGGCTCAGGGCTGCAGGCAAATGCCTGGGCGTTGGCCGGCGCTTCACAAGCAGCTGCCAGCCCGGGACTGCCCGGCTCGAATGCCGCCCCGGCGACGGGATCGACGATCGGCTGAGCACCGATGGCGCCGACCGCGCCCGCGGATACCAGCAGGTAGAACAGGGTGCAGACGAGCAGGCTGCCGATCACCGCGATCGGCATGTTGCGTTGTGGATTGCGGGTCTCTTCCGCCGCGGTCGAGACGGCATCGAAGCCGATATAGGCAAAGAAGATCGAAGCCGCGGCGCCGGCGATGCCCATGCCGGAGATCTCGCCGAAGAAGCCGTTCGGCGAGAACGGCGCGAAATTGTCCGCCTGCATGACGGGCAAGGTCAGCGCGACGAACAGCAGCAGGGCCGCAACCTTGATCGTCGCCAGGACTGCATTGACGGTTGCGCTCTCGCGCGTGCCGATGACCAGCAGACCGGTCATCAGCAGGCCGATCACTGTAGCCGGCAGATTGATCAGGCCGCCGACGGCCGGACCGCGTGTGAGTGCGTCGGGAATGTCGATGCTGAACGATCGCTCCACCAGGCCGACGAAATAATTCGACCATCCGACCGAGACGGCGCTCGCCGCGACGGCGTACTCCAGAATCAGGGCCCAGCCCACCATCCAGGCGATCAGCTCGCCGAGCACCACATAGGAATACGTGTAGGCCGAACCGGATAGCGGCACCATCGAGGCGAGCTCGGCGTAGCACAGCGCAGTGAACGCGCAGGCGAACGCGGCCAGGACGAACGAGACCATCATGCCGGGGCCCGCCTTCTGCGCAGCCTCCGCAGACAGGACGAAGATACCGGTGCCGATGACCGTGCCGACCCCCAGCATGAGCAGCTGAAAGGCGCCCAGCGAGCGTTTCAACGGTTTGTTTTCGGCTGCGACGAACAGATCTGCGAGCGGCTTGATGCGCCAATTCATCGGCGCATCACCACTCGGGCGTCGGTCCGGCCAGCTGCATGAACGTTCCGTCATCCTCCGGCAGCACGTTCATTGCGCCGACGTGCAGCGTTTCGGCGAGGACTACGATCATTGCGCACATGGCCAAGGCAACCATCCAGAGGCTGGTTCGCGTGTGCCTGGGAAGAGACAGCGGGACATCGGCCGCGCGCAGCGCTGCGACCCGGTCGAGGAGCGCGGCTGCCGCCTCGTCCGCCGCATTCAGCAGCCCGAGCTTGTCGAGCTCTGCAGCGACGAATTGCGGCGACGCGCGCCCGAGGTACTCCATGAGCACCGTTCCTGACGCGGCATCCGAATTCCAGCGAGGCGATTCTGCGGACATGGCTGTTCTCTCGATCAATGACGCCGCCTGCCGCCCTCGGCGGACGCAAGCGCGTGCTCGCCCGGGTACAGTTTCCGCACGGCGCGGTGCAATCGCTTCTTGCCGTTCTCGACGACACGCACCGGCAGGTTCAACTCGCCGGCGATCTCCACGTTGGACATGCCTTCGTGAATCGCCAGCACCAGGATCCTCGCCAGCGTGGCGTCGATCCTGGCCACGCTCGCGATCAAGCGCTCGAGCTCTTGCTCCTGCTCGACGCTCAATGCTGTGTGCGCCTGCAGGCTTTCATCGGCGAATCGCTCCAGGATGTCGGCAGGATCGTCGTCCGCCTGCGGCAGCTGAGCCGCGATTCTCACCAGCCGGGAAGCCATCGAGTGGCACAAGGTGCTGGCGCGCGACCGCACCACGCCGAAGATGAATTTGTCGAACGAGCAGGCGCCGGGATCCCAGATGCGGGTGCCATCCAGCGCGAGATCGACGGCGCCGGTCACGATTTCATAGGCGTGATGATCGAGACTGCCCGGACGCAGCAGCCGGGCGGCGTACAGCACGAGGCGGCGAGTCAGGTCCTGAAACTGCGCGCGCGTGAGGTTCGAGACATGGACACGGACCCGCTGCGCGCTTTCGCGCTGCTGGTCGCTTGCATGCTCCTCGCTCCCGTCTCCGCTACGCAGATAGCATCCTCCAGGCGATCAACCCGGCAGTTCGACGGCGCGGTCAGGCCGCTCGTCTACTCTACTATGCTGATCCCGATACCTGGTTTTGCCGCGGCGGCTCGAAAATTACGCGGCAGCGCGCACGATGCGTAGCGCGTCCATGAGCAGGTCGGCGCCGGCATCGGGGGCCGCCGCGCGTTCCGACAGGAATCTGCGCCATGAGCGCACGCGCGGCAGGCCGGCGTACAAGCCCTGCACATGCCGCACCATCCCGCGCAGGCGATGGCCTTCCGCGAGCCGATCCTGCACATACGGCACGTAGCGCTCGACGATCTCCTCGCGCGACGGCAGCGGCCACTGCGGATCGACCACCGCCCGGTGCAGCAGCGCGAGCAGATACGGATTCTGATACGCCTCGCGGCCGATCATCACACCGTCGAACAACTGCAAGTGTTCCAGCGCATCCTCGAGCGTGCGCACGCCCCCGTTGACGACGAACGTGAGCGCCGGGAAATCCGCGCGCAACTGTCGCACGACGTCGTATTGCAGCGGCGGGATCTCGCGATTCTCTTTCGGGCTCAGCCCGTTCAGCACTGCCTGGCGCGCGTGCACGACGAACACCGTGCAGCCGGTCCCCGCGACGGCAGCGACGAAGCGGACCAGAAACTCATACGAGTCGGTGGCAGTGTGCGGCATCGGATCGATCCCGATGCGACATTTGACGGTGACCGGGAGTTGCACGGCCGCGCGCATAGCGCCGACGCACTCGGCAACCAGCGACGGCTCCGCCATCAGGCACGCGCCGAACCGACCGCTCTGCACGCGATCGCTCGGGCAGCCGCAGTTGAGATTGATCTCGTCGTAGCCGAACTGCGCTCCGGTGCGCGCGGCCTGCGCGAGCTCGTCGGGATTGCTGCCGCCGAGCTGCAGGGCGACGGGATGCTCCGCCGGATGAAATTCGAGCAGGCGCGCAGCAGCGCCGCGCACGATCGCCGCCGCGGTGATCATCTCTGTGTACAGCAAGGCGCTCGGACTCAGCAGCCGCAGGAAATAGCGGCAATGCCGGTCCGTGTAATCCATCATTGGGGCGACACTGACCCGCCGATCCAGCGAAACAACTGATTCCGTGCCCGAAATGCCTATTTTTCTAGAGTTTTCCATGCTGGGCGTGTCTGCGAGATTCCTGCGAATTCCGGGG
>DATEML010000138.1:0-8685 GCA_035275585.1 Steroidobacteraceae bacterium
AATGTTGTGATCGGCACACGAGGTATCACCGCTCACGCCGATCGCTCCGATCAGCTGCTTGCGCGAGTTGTACAGCGCGAGGCCGCCGCCAAATACATTCACGCCGCCGATGCGCTGACCGACCATCGGATCTTCGTCCTGGCCGAACGCACTCGCCGGTCCCTCGTACGCCGCATCCGTGTTGACCGGATTGCTGTGCTGCAAGCCGTACAGTGAGCCGCCGGGCTGCACCGCGGCCCAGAGATTCGCAGTCGAGAGCGACAGGTTCGGCAGGCTGAAGGCGTTCGCGGTGTTCGCCTTCTGGGCGGCGATCACGCGGCTGCCGGGCCACTGCCGACCGCGGTCGGTGCCCGTGAAGGCAACCGCGCAGACGATGCCGTCGCGATTGACGACTGCGCCCCACATGTCGAGATCGAATCCGCCATTGTCCTGGCCGCGCGCGTTCACGAGCGCGCTGCGCAGGGCGTCGTGGCCGGGAAGGCCGGCGCACGCGCCGGTCGCTGCGGCAGCGGAAACGTCGCGGTCCGCACCGCGGGCGGCGCCGGCAGCAACGGCAAGTGTCGCGACGATGGCCGCGATCACGGCAGTACCAATTAAACCTCGACTCATGATGAATTCTCCCGGGGGTGTGTATGAAGGTTGTCTGGTGATCATGAAACTGCGAATCAAACCGTCGGTCATGGCTCAGGTCCTCGAAGGGGGAAGCCGCACCCATCTAGAACGGAGCCCCGGCCGCATCCCTGACAGGTTCGGGCGTGCAACCTCGTTGCGAAATCAAGCGTCGAACCTGTCACCTTCAGGCATTCCTTTCCGTTCGAATGAACAGAGACTCGCGGGGATCACCATGTCTTCCTTCTTGCACCCGGTGGGAGCAAACTTCGCTCCGACGCTGTTGAGCAGTCGGCGGGTGGCTCACGTGAGCAGCGATCTCTTCACTGACCTCTACGCGCAACTCCGCCAGATCGCGCAGAGCGCGCTCCGCCGCAGCGGGCCGCAGCTCACGGTCAGCCCGACCACGCTGCTGCACGAGGCGTACCTCAAGATCTCCGAATGCGACGGCGTGCGCTTTCCCGATCGCGCGCGCTTCATGGCCTACGCGTCACGTGCAATGCGCAGGCTCGTCATCGACTTCGTCCGTGAGCGGCGGGCCCTGAAGAGAGGTGCGGGGTTCGAGATCACATCGGTGCCGACCGAGGCCGCAGAGCTCGCCGGCGAGTCGCTCGATCTGCAGCGCATCAGCGAAGCGCTCGATGAGCTCGCCACGGTGAATGTCACGCTCGCGGAACTGGTCGACCTGCATTTCTTCTGCGGCTTCTCGTTCGCCGAGATCGCGGCGCTGCTGGATCTCTCGGAACGCACGGTGATGCGCGACTGGAACAAGGCGCGCCTCTACCTGCACGATGTGTTGCGTGAACCGTGAAGAGTCGCTTCGACAAGGCGCGCTGGGAGGCGCTCAGCCCTCTACTCGATGAGCTGCTGGCGCTCGACGCGCCGGCGCGCGCCGAACGTATCGCCGAGCTGCGTCGCACGGGTTTCCCTCAAGCCGATGACCTCACCGACCTGCTCGCGCAATACGCCGAGATGGAACGGGAAGGATTTCTCGAAGATCCCTTAGTGCGGCCCGTGCAGGAGCCCGGTCTCCAGGGTCAGGTCGTCGGCAGCTACACGCTCGACAGCCTGCTGGGACAGGGCGGCATGGGCACCGTGTGGCTCGCACATCGCAGCGACGGTCGTTACGACGCGCGGGTCGCAGTGAAGCTCCTCAACCCCGCCTTGCTTGGGCCGGGCGGAATCGAACGCTTTCGTCGCGAGGGCCACGCGCTTGGTCGCCTGACACATCCCAACATCGCGCGACTGATCGATGCCGGCGTCACACAGACGGGCCAACCTTATCTCGTGATCGAGTACGTCGAAGGCGACACGATCACCCAGTGGTGCGACAAGCGGCACCTCGATGTGACGGCGCGCCTGCGCCTGTTTATCGATGTCCTCGCTGCCGTCGCGCATGCGCACGCGAAGTTCATCCTGCATCGCGACCTCAAGCCGTCGAACATCATGGTGACGGCGGACGGTCAGGTGAAGCTCGTCGACTTCGGCATCGCGAAGCTCCTCGACGACCGCACGGACGCGACACCGATGTCGGACCTCACGCGCCTCGGCGCTTACGCATTCACGCCCGAGTACGCGGCCCCAGAACAGGTGCAGGGCGCCGAGGTGACGACCGCCACGGATGTCTATTCGCTCGGCGCATTGCTCTACGTCCTGCTGACCGGTCGGCACCCCACCGTCGGCGCGGAGCGCACGCCGCTCGAGCGCATGCGCGCTATCGTCGATACGGAGCCCGTCCGCCCGAGCGAGCAATCGCGCGCGCTGCGCGGCGACCTCGACAACATCGTGCTCAAAGCGCTGAAGAAGGCGCCGGCGGAGCGCTATCCCAACGTCGAAGCCTTCGCCGAGGATTTGCGGCGCCATCTGAACCACGAACCGGTGAGCGCACGTCCCGACTCGCTGCTGTATCGCGCGGGAAAATTCGTGGTTCGCAACAGGCTGGTGGTGAGCGCCGCGACGATCGTCCTATTGACCATCGTGGCGGCCGCAGCGGTCTCTATCTGGCAGGCGATCGAAGCGACGCGGCAGCGCGATCGCGCGCTCTCGCTCGCAGCGCGCAATGAAGCCGTGATCGATTTCGTCAACGGCATGCTCACGGAAGTCGCGCCGGCGGAACAGCCCGTGCGCGTCGCCGATCTGATCGAGCGCAGCAGGTCGATCCTGATCAGGGAGGACAGCATCCCGGAGCACCGGGCGGCGATTCTCAGCATGCTCTCCGCCTACTACCTCAGCTCGGGCAAGCCGGCGCAGGCGCAGGACATGCTCACGCGCGCGCGCGAGTTGACGGAGGCGACAACGGATGACGATCTACGTGCGCTGCTACTGTGCGAGAGTGCATACGCCGCCTCGCTGCTCGGCCGGCCCGACGACGCACGGGTATTGATCGAGAAGGGCCTCGAGACGAGCGCAGATACGGACTCCGAGGTCCAGTGCCTGCGCAATCGCGGTTACATCGCCCAGAACACGAACGATGCGCAAGCGGCGCTCGACTACGCTTTGCGAGCGCAGGCTCGCGTGCGCGAATCCCCGATCCCGAAACCGGATGTCGAAGCGATGATCCTCGCCGACATCGCGGCCGCACACTATCTGGCGGGCCGCAACGGCGACGCCGAACGTTTCTACGCGCAAGCCCTCGCCAAGATGACCGAGATCGGCCGCGGCGAGAGCCCCAGCGTTTTCTTCCTTCGCAACAACTGGGGCGCTGCGAGCAATTCGGCCGGCGACACCCGCCGTGCGCTCGAACAATACGACGAAGCGCTGCGCATCGCCGTGCAGCGCTCGATCGGCGGCGAGCCTCCGCCGTATCTGCTCCTCAATCGGGCATCCGCGCTGTCGAGCCTCGCGCGATACCCAGAGGCACTCGAGGCGTACCGCGCGGCGATTGAATCGGCGACGCGTGCCGGTCACACGGGCGTGCGCATCGGCGCACTCGCATACCGTGCCGGCACGTACCTGCTCATGGGCGATATCGACGGCGCCGAGCGGGAAGTGGCCGACATCGCACCGGAGATCGGCAAGTCCGTTCCGCCGGACAGCGTGCCCGCGATGACGATCCTGCAGGTTCAGGCGCGGGTCGACGCAGCGCGCGGCCGCTTTCCTGAAGCCATCGCGAGGCTGACGAAGATCGTCGAGTTCTTCGACGGCCGGCACATGGCCGTCGCACCGCTCGCTCGCGCTCTGAACTTCCGGGCTGATGCGCATCTCGGTAAAGGCGACGCGGACGCCGCGCTCGCGGACGCGCGACGCGCGCTCGAAATCTCGCGCCGACTGCAGGGCGACAAGCCGTGGTCGAGCCTCACCGGTCTCTCACTGCTGTCCATCGCGCGCATTCAGGAGAGTGCAGGCGACCACGAGGCCGCGCGCGTGGCAGCGCGAGAGGCGCTTCCGCATCTCATCGAGACGCTCGGCCCGGACCATCCCGACGCGCGCCGCGCAGAGCAGTACGGCGGCGCCGCAATGGCAGGTCATTGAGGAGGCTTACCCACTCTCAGGATTGGCAGGAAAGCACGGCAATGGCACTGTATCCGTGTGGGACCGTCTTGGAGGCGCGGTCCGAATGCGAGAGGTGTCATCATGGGACAAAAGATCTGCATCCTGGTACTGCTCACCGCGTTGTCCGCCCCTCCGGTAGCCATCGCTCAACTCACCACCCCACCCAAACCTGGTTACTGCCCTGCGGCGCTCAAACCGCTGCCTCGATCCGTGTCACAGGCGGCGGATCGGATCGTCAGGCAGATTCATCCCGAATGGCGCAAGACGTTGCTCAAGACGAAGCGCGAGGACCTGGATCAATTCCAGTACGTCTGGGGAACGGGGATCCGCGATTCGTTGTGTCTCGCAGCCGGCAATAACGATCAGCTGCTGCGGTCGGCCTGCGGCGGCAAGCTCTGCCATCCCGAGGACGCGTCGATGGTCATCATGGAAACGGTTTGGGATCGACTGCAGGTGGTGAAGAAAGTGATGCCGCCGGCGCAAGCCGCGTCCAATACTGAACCTGGCACTCCGCAACCGCTGGGCCGCTCGTAACACAGAAGCAGAAGAACACCAAAAATGCTGCGACGTCTCTGTCTGATGATGGCTCTGATCGTGCTGTGCGTCTGCCGGGCACAAGCCCATGCCCCGCAGACCGACCCACCGCGCGACGCTGCGTACCCGGCGCGATTCGAGGTGCTGCACATTCCTTCGGCCGGAGTGACGATCAACGGCGTCGCCTATGTTGCGAGCGGTCGCGGCACGCATCCGACACTGGTGATCTGTCATGGCTGGCCGGGCAACGAGAAGAATCTCGACCTGGCGCAAGCCGTCCGCCGCGCCGGCTGGAACGCGATCACGTTCAACTACCGCGGCAGCTGGGGGAGTCCGGGCGAGTTTCATTTCTCGCAGAACCCGGAAGATGCTGCAGCAGTGCTGGCGTGGTTGCGCCGACCGGAAGTCGCAACGAAGCTCGCTGTCGATACACGTCGCATCGTCATCGCCGGCCACAGCATGGGCGGCTGGGTGACAGCGCGAACGGCCGCTGCGGATTCGGCGCTGCTGGGCGCGATCCTCATCGCGCCGGCCGACATGGGAGGGCTCGGCAAACGGCCGCGCGCCGAAGTCGTGCAGGCGGCTGCGGAGAATGCTGAAACGCTCGTCACGACTCCGCAGAAGATGGCTGACGAACTGATCGCGAGCTCGAACGCGTTCTCGTTGGCGGCAAGCGCGCCCGGACTCGCGAAGATTCCGTTGCTCGTGCTGACTGCGGATGATGGGCTCGCGCCCAGCGCCGACGCGTTAGTCGCCGCCGTTCGCGCGCAGGGCGGCACGCGGATTCAGACGCAGCACTTCACCACTGACCACAGCTGGTCCGACAGCAGAATCGCGCTTCAGAACAGCATCATCGATTGGCTGCGGACGCTGGCGCAGTGAGCTCACTTTGTAATTTGTAGTCGGTATCAGGTTGCTGTGCTTTGCGCAGTGCCGTGACGCGGAGGAGTACGATACACGGCGGCACAAGGAATCCGGGACCCGCCATGATGCGCCTAGACTCGTTGCTCGTCGTTTGCGCTCTCCTCGCCGGCGGCTGCACGATGGTCAGAATCAATAGCGACGACACGTCGACCATCGAGCACAAAGGTGGAGTCGAGGCCGGAAGGGATCTGGCCGATCGGGCCTGCCGCCGCGCCGGTCAGCAGAGCGCCGAGGTCATCTCGACCGTGAACAAGGATCCCGAAGCTCCGCCGGGCACCGGCAAGCAGGTCACTACGTTTCGCTGCTCAGCGGGCCCTCAGAAGAAATAGCCGGACGCTCACGGATACTGCACGCCGAGCGCGTTCACTTCCGCAACGTCGAGTTGCGCTTCGATCTGGTGGAAGGCGTCATCGCCGATCTCGTCGCTCGAGCGCATCTTCAGCAACGCGTCGCGTTGCGCGGCAACGATGCGGGCGCGCAGCGAATCGTATTGTCCGAGCTCGTTGGGATCCTTCTGCGCCTCGGTCTGCTCCAGCTGTGCTTGCAATTCGCCGCGAATGACTTGCGCCTCCTGCGATTGATCCGCGTCGAGCACCTGCAGGCCGACGTGCACGATGCGCTCGCATGCCAGGCGCACCTCGCGATCGACCGGATCATCGTCCCGCAATTGCAGCAGGCGTATCAGCGGGCGTAGCGTCAGGCCTTGCACGACCAGTGTTCCAACGACAACGCTGAAGGCCGTCAGCAGAATGAGATCGCGATTGGGAAAACCACTCGGCAATGCGTAGGCGGCAGCGAGGGTGACGATGCCGCGCATGCCGCACCAGCTCACGACGAGCGAGCTGCGCGCAGCGGGCTTCGCGGTGCCTGGCCATCCGCCCGCGCCGAACCAGCGCAATTTCAGCCGAGCAACTGCCGAATAGCTGAACACCCACACGAACCGCGCAGCGACGACGATGCCGAGCACGATGGCCGCGACCTCGAAATAGGCGGCTCGTTGCTCGGGAGTGAGCGGACCCAGGATCGGCCGGAGCTGTAACCCGATCAGCACGAACGCCAGCACGTTCAGGACGAATACGACCAGATCCCACACGGCATACGACTGGATGCGGCTGCGCGCCGGAACGAGACGGGGTGCCTCACGCGCCGCCGTAATCCCAAATACGACTACGGTCACGATCGCGGACAGATGCAGATGCTCGGCGAGAATCCACACGCCGAACGTGCCGGCAAATTGCAGCACGATCGAGCTCGGCACGTCGCTGACACCGACAACGAGCCTCATGTACACGCGCGCGAGCACGTATCCCGCAATGACGCTGCCCACCAGCGCGAGCAGCGATATCGGCACGACGGTTCCGAGCTCGAGTCCACCCGATGCGACGG
The DNA here is from genome assembly GCA_035275585.1 of Steroidobacteraceae bacterium. Lineage (GTDB taxonomy): Bacteria > Pseudomonadota > Gammaproteobacteria > Steroidobacterales > Steroidobacteraceae > Steroidobacter. Next base: position 6,946 of record DATEML010000138.1, read on the forward strand.
CGAGCACGGCGATGCGGTAGATCATCAATGCGCTCGCATCGTTCAGCAGGCTCTCGCCTTCGAGAATCACGAGCAGCCGGTGCGGCAGTCGCAGCTGTTTCAGAACTGCGCTTGCCGCTGCGGCATCCGGCGGGGCGACGATCGCGCCGAGTGCGATAGCGGCTGCCCAGGGCATATCCGGCACCAGCGTGTGCGCCGTCCAGGCAACGGCGGCCGTCGTGATGCCGACCGCGGCGAGGACGAGACACGTGATCGGAATCCAGTTCGCGCGCAGATCGCGCACGGACGTATCGAAGGCGGCGTCGAGCAGCACGGGAGCAACGAACAGCGCGAGCGTCAGCGCAGGATCGAGCTCGAACCTCGGCGCAGTGGGCAGCAGGGCAAGGGCAACCCCGCCGAGCGCCAGCAACGACGGGTACGGCACGTTGAATCGGCGGGCGAGAGCGGTCAAACCGACTGCGCCCACCAGCAGGACCAGGATCCACTGAAATAGCTGCATCGCTGTTCGCCAGGCGGCTGCGAAGGCCGCATGTTAGCCGCTGCGAACAGCGAACGACTACTCCGTTGACGTGTTCACGGCGACCGCGGCACGGATGAGTTTCTTGAAGGCATCCGCATCGACTGCATCGCCCGCGCGGAAATCAATGGCGCGCCGGGTGTTGCCTTCGAGGCTGGAGTTGAAGAGCTTCGAGGGATCCTTCACCGCGGCGCCCTTGGCGAACGTCAGCTTCACGTGCGTCTTGTAGGTCTCGCCGGTGCAGATGATGCCGTCGTGAGACCACACCGGCACGTTCCACTTCCATTCCTCGACCACTTTGGGGTCCGCCTGCTTGATGAGCGCGCGCAGCCGCGCGAGCGTCTTGCCGCGCCAGTCGTCGAGCTCCTTGATCCTCGCGTCGATCTTCTTCGAGGGCGTTGCGCCCTGCGTCGGATTCTTGTTCATGCTCTCCTCCCGCCGCGCCACTTGGCGGCATAAGGTAGCGCGAACATGTACAGGCCGGTGAACAGGAGGAACGCGAGAGGCGCCAGGGGCGAGTAGGTTATCCACGGCGGCGGCGTCCCCTGCGAGAGGGCGATGAAGTTGGCGATCACGGTCACCGTGAAGACGATGGCCACCCAGCGATGAATCTGCCGGATCCAGCTGCTCAGGTTCACGAAAGATCTCCTTCAGGAAGCGTCGAATTGTTTTGCGTACTCGCGCTGCAATCGCTGCCAGCCCTCGAACTTCATGGTCTCCATGCCAACCATGCGACCGATCGGCTCGCCGGCGAGGAACCGATCGAGGACGTCGAAGCAGATGTGCCAGCCCGCGGCGCCCCACGAGATGTAGCGGCGATCGATGTTGTGCCAGAGCGTGAGGCGCGTGCCTTTGCCGAGCGGCTCGAGCTGCCACTTGAGATCCATGTCGCCCCAGCTGTATTGGAGCAGCTTCGGCGCCTCGGCCCGTTTCACGATGGTCTCGGAGACTTGCGGCGTCGGTGCACTCACCGTCGTCAGCTTGACCGTTCCGGCGCTGGCGAGGCTGCGATCCGCATCGAACGGCGCCCATTCACGCAGCTGCGCCGGGTCGGTCAACGCTTGCCAGACTTTCGTCGGCGGATGGCGCAGCTCTCGGACGAGAACGAGCGTCCAGTTCTCGCCGTCCTTGCGAACCTCGGCACCGGCGGCTGGGCCCGGCTGGTAATTCTCACGGCTGCTCATCTCTTCTTCCCTTTCGCCTTGCGACGCGGCGCTTGATTG
>DATEML010000139.1:0-3149 GCA_035275585.1 Steroidobacteraceae bacterium
TAGCGACGAGGCACCGCGCCTCATCGTGCTGCGCTCGTTCGGCAAGTTCTTCGGCCTCGCTGGCTTACGCCTCGGATTCATCGTCGCCGCGCGGCCGATCGCCACGGCGATTCGCGGGCTCGTCGGCGAATGGCCCGTGTCCGCAGCGTATGCGGATCGACGCTGGGCGGATCGCGAGCGAGCGACTCTGCAGAAATCGGCGCAGCGCCTCGATCGGCTGCTGTCCCTGAGCGGCTTCGAGGTTGCGGGCGCGACCAATGGCGCAGACTCGCGGCCGCGCTCGGTGCGAAGCCATGAGTGAAGGCAGCGAGTCGGAGCGCGACCTGCAGCACGCGCAGGCCATGAAGGTCCTGCAGCAGGAGCCCGGGTTCAAGGCACAACGGGGAGTGGAGTTCTGACGCGGCGCGCCCGACATCTGCCGTGGCTCTGCGTCGCACTGCTCGCAGCGAGTGCGTGCGCGCGAGCGGATGACACGCCGCGCCAGCCGCCGTCGCGCATCGTCTCGCTGAATCAATGTCTCGATGCGATCCTCGTCGAGCTCGTGCCCCCACAACGCATCGCCGCGGTGAGCCATTACGCGCGCGACCCGCTCGTCTCACCCATCGCGCAGGTCGCGGCGCGCCTGCCGATCACTTACGAGACTGCCGAAGAGATCGTCGCGCTGCGGCCCGACCTGGTGCTGGCCAGCCGGCATTCGGCGATCCCGACGCGCAGCGCGCTCAGCCGCGTGGGCATTCACTACGAACTGTTCGAAGTTCCGTTCTCGGTGGAGGACAGCATCGCGCAGATCCGGCGGATCGCAGCGCTGGTCGGCAGCGCCACCGCCGGCGAGGCGCTGGTCGCAAAGATCGAGCGCGCAATCGAGTCCGCCCGCCTGCCGCCGGGCGCGACGCGACTGACCGCCGCGGTGTATGAAACCGGCGGCCTGACGGCAGGCTCCCGCACCGTAACCGACGACCTGATGCGAATCGTCGGCTTCGACAACCTCGCCGCCCGCTACGGCATCGAGACGCATTTGCCCATGCCGCTGGAGCTGATCGTCGCCGCGCCGCCGGACTTGCTGCTGGTCGGCGACATCCCTGCCGCCGCCGGCACGCAAGCTGCCCGCATCGTCCAGCACCGAGCGCTGCGCAAGTTGCCTTCGGCGCGGCGCGTGTTTCCGGCGCGCTTCATGTACTGCTCCGGACCGACGATTATCGAAGAGGTCGCTGCCCTCGCCGCCGCGCGCGACTCCGTATACGCGATTTCGCAAGCGCGGGCCTCGCGATGAGGACGCAACACTGGATCACGCCAGCGCTGCTGGTCCTCGTGCTGGTGCTCGCGATTGCGTCGGTCGCGGTCGGGCGCATCGTGCTGGGCTGGAACGTGTGGCTCGACCAGGACGCGATCGGCCGCACGATCCTGCTCGAGCTGCGGCTCCCGCGCGCGCTGCTCGGCATCGTCATCGGCGCAGCGCTCGGTCTCGCCGGCGCGGCGCTGCAAGGCTATCTGCGCAATCCTCTCGCCGATCCCGGCACGCTCGGCGTCTCCTCGATGGCGGCCTTCGGCGCGGTGCTGAGCATCTTCTTCGGCGTCGCCGATCTCCATCCGTGGGTCCTGCCGTTGAGCGGCGTCGCGGGCGCGATGCTCGGCATGCTCGCGTTGTTCCTGCTCGCCGGTCTCACCGCGAGCGCGCTCACGCTGGTGCTGTCAGGCGTCATCCTCAGCGCAATCGCCGTTGCCGGCATCGCGCTGGTGCTGTCGCTGTCGCCGAGCCCGTGGGCGGCGGGCGAGATCGTGCGCTGGCTGCTCGGCGCGCTTGCGGATCGCAGCCTCGACGATCTGGCCATCTCGACGCCGCTGATCGCAATCGGCGCAGCGCTGATTCTCGGCAGCCGGCGTGCGCTCGATGCGCTGACGCTCGGTGAGATCGGCGCGCGCTCGCTCGGCATCGATCTCGGCCGCGCGCAGTGGCAGTTGGCCGGCGGCGTCGGCCTCATCGTCGGCGCCAGCGTCGCGGTCTCGGGCATCATCGGTTTCGTCGGACTCGTCGTGCCACACCTGCTGCGACCGCTGGTCGGCGCGCGGCCCGCGGCATTGCTCGTGCCCAGCGCGATCGGCGGCGCCGCCCTGGTGCTCGCCGGCGATGTCGCGGTGCGCCTGTTGCCCGGCGGCTCGGAAGTCCAGCTCGGGGTCGTGATGTCGCTGATCGGCGCACCGTTCTTCTTTGCGCTGCTGTATTCGATGCGCAGGCAGGTCACATGAAGATCGACTCCCGCTTGAGTGTCGCGGAGCTGACCGTCGAGCGCAGCCGTCGCAGCATTCTCGATTCCATCAGCCTGCAGTTCGCGTCCGGCGACGTCACCGCAGTGCTTGGCCCCAATGGTGCGGGCAAGTCCACGCTGCTCGGCTGCATGGCCGGACTGCTGCAACCATCGCTCGGAACCGTCGACCTCGACGGCACGTCGCTGAGCGTGCTGGCCGCGGACGAACGCGCTCGACGAATCGCGTTCCTGCCGCAAATTCCCGAGATCTCGTGGCCCGTCGACGTGGCCACGCTGGTTGGCCTGGGGCGAATTCCGTATCGTCGCCGCGCCAGCGATGCGGACAACGAGGCCGCGGTGCGCCGCGCGCTGCAGGCAACGCACACGGCGCAGTGGTCGCAACGGTTGGTCACGACCCTTTCGGGCGGCGAGCGCGCCCGCGTTCTGCTCGCGCGGGTGCTGGCCGGTGAATCCGATTGGATCCTCGCTGACGAACCGTTCGCCGGTCTCGACCCGGCACACCAGTTCGAAGCCGCGGAACTGTTGCGCTCGCTGGCGTCGCAAGGCCACGGCGTCGTGCTGACGATCCACGATCTCGCACTCGCGGCCCGCATCGCCGATCGGGTCGTCGTGCTTCATCGCGGGCGGATCGTCGCGGATGGCACACCCGAAGCGGCGCTCACGCCGTCGACACTGCGCGAGGTGTACGGAATCGAGGCGCAATGGTTGTCGGTACGCGATCGCGGCGTGCCGTTGATCGCGATTCACGGCCGGCATGTGGGTTGAACCCTGGTTACCCGCGGCGGCGCTCGCCGTCGAGGCGGCCGACCTTGGGCGAAGGCCGCTGTCCGGACACCGGCGATCTCGGCCGGGCATTGCAGATTTATCTCGCATCCTGCGTCCTGC
>DATEML010000140.1:0-61493 GCA_035275585.1 Steroidobacteraceae bacterium
AGGCACCGCCCAATCCTTACCTCAGCGAGGTAACCGGCCTGTTTGGCCCGTACTCCTCGGCGGATCACGCGGCAATTGCCGCCGAACCGATTCTCCGAGCAGCGACCGATCGCGACGGCAGAGAACTCGGGATTCTCATCATCCGGCACAAAGAGACCGGCAGCTTCTATTTGACGCCGCCCGTCCTGGGATCACTATGGCGCGCCCGATTCCACGTGGGTGGAGCAGTCGATGCTGAAGATTTCAAGCGCAGCCGGAATCTGGCCTTTCAAGGTTGCGATCGCAGTATCAACTCTTATACGTTCTATGCAACCGCCCACAGTCATCCACGGCAGCCTCTGAATCCGCTGAGCGACGACGTCTTCTCTGGTGCCGACTTCGATGGAGCGATCAAGGATGCGAAGAGCACGGCGCGCAACTTCGATCGAATCTATCTGTTCCCACCCGATCGCTGCATCCGCAGCTTCAAGGCAGAGCGTGGCGATGCCGAATGCCGCGCTATTGAGTGTCCGCAGTACTATCCTCGCGTTCAGCCCGTCCACAACTGCCCGCGCGGCCGGGACGCAAGATAGACACTCGAACCTACTCGAAATACAGCGGGACCTCGATGCCGACGACGGGGTCGGCCTTGGATTCGATAAGGCCGATGCGGGCGGGTATTCGGCGTCGTCGAACGCTCAGAACAAGCGAACTCAAGAACCATGTGGAATTTCGAATCGCCTTGAAGTCTCCTCGCCGATTCGAGCCAGTCGGAGGTAGGGTTTCCACCTGAAGGAGCTCTACGTGAAGAAGTCGAAGTTTTCCGAAGAACAGATCGTGCGGATCCTCAAAGAGGTCGAAGCCGGCGTGAAGGTCGCGGAGACCTGCCGCAAGTACAGGATCTCCGAGCCGACCTATTACAACTGGAAGCAGAAGTACGCGGGCATGGAGGTGTCGCAGCTGCGACGGCTGAAAGAGCTGGAGCACGAATGCTCGCGGCTTGAAGAAGATGTACGCCGATCTGGCGCTTGAGCACCACGCCCTGAAGGACGTGGTCGCAAAAAAGCTCTAAGCCAGGCCCAGCGTGTGGAGCTGGGTCTGGCAATGAAGCAAGAACACGGGTTGAGCATGCGTCGCGCCTGTCGGCTGCTCGGGCTGTCCACCTCGGCGCCCTACTATGAACGGCGAGGGCGCGATGATGCACCGGTGATCGATGCGGTCTCGAAGCACGTTACCGACAACCCAGGCCATGGCTTCGGGCTGCTGTATGACAGCTTTCGAGCCGATCGGAGCCGTGGGGCAAGAGCTGGCTGTGGCGCATCTACAAGCAACTGCGGCTCAACCTGCCTCGTCGGGGAAAGCGTCGGTTGCCCGCGCGTATCGCGCAGCCGCTCGATATCCCACAGCGTCCGAACGAAACCTGGTCGGCAGACTTCATGGCGGATGCGCTATGGAGCGGGCGGCGCTTCCGCACGTTCAACGTCATGATGACTTCAACCGTGAGGCGCTGCGGATAGAGATCGACACCAGCTTACCCTCCGCGCGGGTGATCCGTGCGCTCAACGAGTTGATCGAGGTACGCGGCAAACCAAGGCGGCTGCGTCTGGATAACGGGCCGGAGCTCATCAGTCACGCGTTCGCGCAGTGGGCTCGGGACCATCTGATCGAGTTGTGCTTCATCCAGCCCGGCAAAACCAACCCAGAACGCGCTGATCGAACGCTTCAATCGAACGATGCGGACCGAGGTACTCGACCGCTACATCTTTAACAGCATGAGCGAAGTGCGTCAGATGCTCGAGGACTGGCGCCATCGCTACAACCACCAACGTCCACATAGCGCGCTGGGCGATGTTCCTCCCGCCAGGTACGCCATGGCAAACTCAACCCCATCCTCTACTACTGAATGACTCGAAGAAACGAGGAGACTTCAACGTCGCACCCCCCGCCTTGCGTCGATACGGTTACCACGCCCGCCTCTTCAGCGCACTGCGCACCGTCTTGCGATCCAGATCCAACTCCCGAGCGATCCCCGACACGTTCATGCCCGCCGCGCGCCGCTCGTGAATAGCGCGCCAATGCTGTTCCGCGATCACGTTCGCCGCCGCCCCGGGACTGTCCCCGCCTACGGTAGCGCTCGCCAGCGGCGAACCGCTCTTCTCGGCCTCGATCTTCAGTCCATCTTCCACGTCCATCGCTGTCTTTTTCGCAGTGATGGGTGGCGAAATTTCAATTACCGCGGCTGGGGATTATTGGATTACCGCTGACAATCGGGCACGAGCCGTTGACGGTTGTTGCCCGACCAGCGTGCCTCCTGGTCGTGAAGGTCCTGCCAGACTGCCTGAACCTTCAGGCCCTCCGACCGCGTCATATTCAGCGAGCTGGACGCGCCGGCCGCCTATGTCGATCATTCGACCAGGCGGCGGGAGTTCGCGGCGCAGGCTTCTCTGGGGCGAGCGACAATCAAGCCACATTGCCCGACGAGGTTGCATTGGGGCTCTCATACATAGACGCGGTAGTGCTTCAGCAAGGGGCGACGACGCAGCGGCCTGCCCTTCGATCGCGCTTCGACACACTATTTCTGTTGCATCTCCTTCGGATCGATGTTCCAGACCGAAAGCTCCACTTCCACACCATTCGGATCCAGGGCGGAAATGCTGTCGAGGATCTCGTGCGAAATGGTGTTGCACTTTATGCCGCGCGCCTTCGCACGCGTTTCGAACTCGCGATACTGATCTCGTTCGACAGTGAGAGCGAAGTGATGCACGCCGCCGACTCCGCGAACCACGGAGTTTGACACGTCATGCAACTTCAGGAAGGCAAGGAACTCACCCCTGCCAATGTCGAAGAACACCATCGTCGAATTCGGATCGCCGTCCAGCGGCCGCACGCGCAGAAGCTTCAATCCCACGACCTGTGTGTAGAAGTCGATCGTCGCGTCCAGATCCGTTGCGATGAACGCGAGATGATTCAGTCCCGCCGCTCGGCTTGCGAAGCCGGAATAATGCGAATCCCTCACGTACTTCTCGATCAGGCGTTCACGTTCGGCCGCAGCAGAATTTGCTTTTACATTCATACACCGTACCTCCGGAAGTCCACGTCCTCAAAACCAACGCACCCGGCTGCCGCAGTCATGACAGGCAACGCCGCAGTATCCATGCCTTCCGCCAGGCGCTCATAGGGCTCGGACCCGAAAACAGATTCGCAAATGGCCCGGACCCTCGTCTTCCATAAAACGATCCCGATTCGACCGCGACATGCGCGCAGTGCAGGATCTTCTCAGCAAGCTCGTTCACTCCCGCAGCCGGCCAAGACTCTGTATCCACCGGCGACGCCGAGATCTGTCGTCTGCAGGTTGCAGAAATCCCGAGAGCGTGCCGCACATTCCAGGCGCAGTACCCGATCTCTTCCGGGACGTTGCTGGAATCGCTGCCGTGCATCACCTTCTGGCTCGGCGCCAGCGCGAGGAAGGCCCGAAGCGTTTCTTCGAGCACCCCCGGAAACTTCGAGTAGAAGGACAGATCCGTGTACACGTTCGGAAACGGCGATGCCGCGCGACCGGTTCATATGGAGCCCCCGATCGTCGACCTCATCCAGCCGGAGTGGGCCAAGGTGTATTGGGAGAACCCGCGATCGATCCCTGCGGAAGGCACGCCGTAGACCCGCTGCTGCGCAGCGGGTGGCGCCGCGCGTGTGTCGCGGCCGCCCAGCACAAGAGCCGGGCATACCATGCCGATCGACTTCAGGATGCCGCGACGTTTCATGGCCCTTCTTCACCATGGCGGGACAACGTGTCCTGCGAAAAATCGGCCGCTCGTGCTTACGCGGCTCGACCGCCCTTCTTCGCAAATTCCGATTGTATTACTTGTTGTGAGCAAATGTACACTAATTTGGGTATAATTGCCGCACCGTGTTTACTCAACCGAGGGTGGCGTCCGGAATGGAAATCGCCGCGGCGGACGGCGACCAGGGGCCCGCTGAAACCGGTCGAGGACAAAGGGCGCTGCTCTACCGGTGGAAACCGGAGTTCCGCCCGTCACGAGATCCGTGACCATGACGAAATGAGCCGGGCGGCCGGAGCCGCCCGGGCCGGCGGCATTACGGCTTCAGATATCGATCGAAGAACTCCACCATCTTCTTGTAGCCGAAGCGTTGCTGGTCGCGGCTATCGTTCGCCCAGACGTGGCTGCTGCCCGGCAGGCTTACGAGCTCGAACGACTTGTCGTTTGCTATCAGCCGCTCGGTGAGGTCGATGGTGTCGGCATACAGCACCGTCCAGTCCCGGGTTGCATGTGTGATCATGAGCGGACTCTTCAGGCCCTGCGTGAAATTGAGAGCCGACATCCGCCGGTATCGCTCCGGAAAATCCGCGCCTTCCGGCCGTCCCATGACCCACATCTGCGACGGGAAGGCGTGCGCGACGTTCGTCGCCGGCGCGTCGGCGATGCCGACGGCGTAGAAGTCAGGATTCTTGAACAGTGACATCAGCGTCATCAGGCCGCCGTAGCTCCATCCCCACATGCCGACGCGGTCGGGATCGGCGTGACCGGCCTTGATGAGATGCAACGCTCCGCTCTGGACATCGTCCTTGTCGAGGCCGCCGTAGTCCCCGAACAATCCCTGGCGCATCTTCTTGCCATGACCCCAGCTTCCGCGTACGTCCACCTTCATGAGGAGATAGCCGCGCTCCACGAGATGCTGATCCAGCCCCCAGGTCGGAATGGCATTGCCCGCGCCCCAGCGATTGCGCACGCTGTTCGGATAGATCGAACCCATCAGCAGCGGGTATTTTCGCTTCGGGTCGAAATTGCGCGGAACGCTCAATCGTCCGAGCAACGCAGTGCCGTCGACGTGGCTCTTGAACTCGACGTAGGACACTTCGGCGAGCGGCAGCTGCGCGAATTCCGGGCGAGGCGAGTGCGTCACCCGCCGGCTTGCAGCATCGGCCGTGACGGTCTGCACGAACAGATCCGGCGGTGAGGTATCGCTGGAGAACAGATCAGCAAACGAGCTGAAATCCCGTGAGAATGCGGCGGCGTGGGTACCCGGCTGCTGCGTCAATCGCTCGGGTTTGCCGCCGGCCACGGGAACGCGATAGAGCTGCAACTCCGCGGGGTGCGCGGCGTTCGCGAGGAAGTAGACGAAGCCGTGGGACGAGTCCACCTCGAACGACGCCACCTCCCAATCGCCGCTCGTCAACGCTCGCGCCGGCGCTCCCGGTTCCTGCTGGTGATACAGGTGGAACCAGCCTTCGTGATCCGAAACGATGATCAGCCCCTTATCGCCGGGTGCCCACTCGGCCGACCACGCGGGCCAGACCTGCTTCGGATCCTTCGACTTGAAAAAGACGACGGATTTGGCGCTGGCCACGTCGTACACGTAGATTGTGCGTTCCTTGATGAGGTCGTCGCTGCTGTCGACGAACAGCCGCGTTCCGTCGGCAGACAGTCCGAAGCTCCACACTGGATCCTCCGGGTCCGGTCGATCGAACCAGGTGATGCTCCCGCCACCGGCGGCGACCACGCCAACCCGTCGTTTCGACGTGGCATCGCCGGGGAACGGCCGGGTCGTCCGATACGTCTTCTGCTCGCCGCCGCTCGAGTAGTGGACATCGATCTGCCGCACGCCGCGATCGTCCGTGAGCATGAATGCGAGCTGCTGTCCGTTCGCAGACCACTCATAGCGCTCGACGAACATCCGCTCCTTCCCGGGCTTGACCACGGCGTGCGCAAGCGAATCCGCCTTGAGTTCCTTGACCCACAGATTGCCGTTCGCGAGCCACGCCAGCTGGTTGCCAGTCGGCGAGGCCTGCAGGAGTTTGACGTCTGCGGTGGCGTCCGCGAGCGGCTTCGTCGTGCCGTCGGTGCCGAGTTCGTAGGCCGCTCCATCGAGCACGTAGGCGAGCCGGCCGCCGTCGCCGAGCCAGACCACCTCGCTGATGCCTTTGTGCTCCGAGTCGGGAGCTTGGGTCGCGCCGTGGCGCGTGAGCCGGGTCGAGCGAGCGTCGGTCACTGAGTACAGCCACACGTCTCTGAAGGGATAGCCCTCGTCGTTCCAGAGGAACGCGAGTGTCGTGCCGTCCGGCGACCAGACGGCGCCTTGCGGCGTCGTCCCGATAATGCTGGGAAGCGAATACAGCCGATCGATCGAGGTCGGCGCAGCGGCCTGCGGGCCCGACCCTTCACCGGTAATCTGCGCATTCTGCGCAGCATCCCCTCCGCATCCCGCGACAGCGCACACCAATAAGAGCCCGATAAGGCCCAGTCTCTTTCCCCTCATCATCATGCTCCTCTTGGTTACGTTCTAAAGTAGCGCTGCACGCATGATGTGCGTGCCAGATAGCTACTTCACGGGTCCCGCCTTCGCTACAATCGCTTGTCCTTCGCCCTGGCCAATGCCATCGCCAGTCTCGGCGCAGCCGACGCGATGGCGTGCATCGGCACCGGCCGCGGCTGCAACAGCGGCGTGGCGATTGCGCGCCGGTCGCCGCTTTCGAGTAGCTCGGCGATTTCCCGGCCGAGGATCGTGTTGATTGCAAGCCCGCGCCCGTTGCAGGCTTGTATCGCAAGCAGGCTCAGGTCGTCCTCGATCACATAGACCGCCGGCAGCAGCGTGCGATTCAGATACGCCGTGCCGGGCCAGGCATATTCGACCGCGGGCAACGGCATTGAATGGATGTCGCGAAATCTGCGTTCGGCCTCGCGGATCAGGGTCTCGAAGCGCAGCTTTGGAAACAGCTCGGGCACGGCCGAAATGACCCTGCCGTCCCTGTCGAGGCGCACGGAGAAAACGTAGGCCTGCCGGTCCGTATAGGGAAGCGCCGCGCCGAAGCACCTGTTACGGTCGTCGGCGGACATTGGCACCGTGGCGTATTCGTAGACGCTGAGCGGCAGCGTGGTCCTGCAGAGCGACGGATGCAGCCGCGCGTTACCGCCGTTGGCGGCCAGCACCACCCGATCGGCAGTCACCTGGGCTGTGCTCGTCGCTAGCCGCCATTTGCCGTCACGCCTTTCCACGGTCCGCACAGCGCTGTCGATGAAGACACGAGCTCCGAGCTCGACGGCGACGCGGGCGAGCTCGTTCGCGTACGCGCGCGGATTCAACGCGCCGCCGTGCTCGAAGTACAGCGCTGCTTCGTAGAACTCGGTGCCGATGGCGTCCGCGGTCCGTTTTGCGTCCAGAAACTCCACCGGGCAGCCGAGCGCCCGCCACTCAGCGCCGTCGGAACGCAAGGCTTCGACCTCCTGGGGCGAACGGCCGGGCGATACGAATCCCCTGGTCTGCAGGTCGCAGGCAATCTCGTGCTCGCGAATCAGGTCGAAGACGAAGGCCGTCGATTTTCCCACCAGTCGCGCAAGCCGTTCGCCGGCCTCGCGGCCGTACAGGGCGCACGCCTTGGCGATTCCGCCGCGCGAGAATTCCGGGGCTAGTATTCCGGCGCTGACGCCGCTGGCGCCGCTGCCGGGCTGCGACGCCTCCAGCACTATCGTCTCTATGCCGCTCTGCCGTAAATGCAGCGCAGTCGACAGTCCTGCGACGCCGCCGCCGATCACGGCGACATCGGTGATCAGGTGACCGTGCGCCGTGGAACCCGACGTAAAGCCTCGAGCCGTGGCGCTCCAAAGGGATCTCCCGCCCGCGGGCAGCTCGGCTTCGACGTCTGCGCGTTGTGTCATGAAATATTCGCGATCTGCTCCGGGCGAAGTCCTCATCGATGGACGGTCTCGCCGGGGATCGAGGCCTGGTCCTTCCCGTCGGGTGCGCCGCCACCGGCGCACACCTGCGCACAGGGGACAGCGAGAACATCATTGCACTTGCAGGGAAGTGCTCTTGCTGTCCGCATATATTGAAAATGAGGCCGAATTCGCACGCATTTGCATATATTTATGGCACTCTAACAGCAGTCGATGCAGCCAGCGCGGCTGCCTACCGCCTTGCTTTTCGGCTCAGCAGCCTGCGCCGGCTGCGTTGCAAGACAGCCGCAGCTGCGCAGGCTGAAATGAGTGCCCGGTATTCAGTCACCCGCCTTTGCCTCATTAATTATTTGTACCGCACTCCATCCTTGATCACTGCGTACACGCGCTTCAGAGCATTGGGATCGACCAGCGGATTTCCCGCCACGACGATCACGTCGGCAAGCTTGCCTTTCTCGATCGTGCCGAGCTGGTCCAGCATCCCCAGCGCCTCCGCTCCATTACGGGTCGCGGCGATGATAGCGTCCATCGGAGACATCCCTTGCTCGATCATGAACCTGAACTCTTGGGCGTTGGGATCCTCCTGCTGGAAGTTGAGGAACGCCGGTGTGTCGGTTCCCAGCGAGAGCTTCGCACCTTCGCGTATGAAGCGCCGCATATTCGCCACCGAGGTGGCACGTCTTGCCTGCACTTCGTTGTAGGTTCGCCCGTCGCTCGGCGGCGGCGCGTCCGCTCCGGGACTCTGGTAGATCGGTACCTCCGGCGAGTCTGGATGCCTCTGGTTGTACAGCATCTTGTCACGATACCGCAGCAGGACGCGGTACTCGTCGGGTCGCATCGAGGAGATGTAGAGCGTCTCGTTGAAGCGGTGCGGATCCAACCTGCGTAGGGCGGGTGAGATCATCTGTACCAACAATGAATCGACGATGACACCTTTTTTCACGTAGCCCTTGATGATGTCTTCCTCGATGAGCTCGGTGCCGTAGAAGGGGTGCTCGAGCGTATCGACGTCGAAGGCGAGCATGCGTCTGAGGCCAGCGTTCGTTCCGGTTGCGTGCACATCGACATGCTTGCCGTTCGTGTGCGCCTTATTGATGATGAAACGTAGCTCCTCGTCCGAAAAGTCGTTCTTGCCGTCATACGCCTCATCGGACATCAGGAGCTTCCAGAAGTTGAACTCCGAGCCGAGGAACCGGTTGGTGTCGGCATCGACGTCCTTGACGACATGGTAGGCGAACTCCTTTGCCAGCCACTCCCTCGCATCTTTCGGCGTATGGTGGGCCTTCAGGTAATACTCGAAGTACTCATCGCTCATGAGCAGCGCGCCACCGAGGAAGATTCGCGGCCCCGCAGCTTCTCCGGAGTCGATCCGCTTCTTCACCGGCAATATTCGATGCCAGGGGCCGCTCGTATGCCGCATGCTGGTGATGCCCTGCATCAGGTACACGTAGGCCCGGTCGGGCATGCGCGCATAGACGTCTTCCCAGCGGGCCTTCAGGACTGCGAGCGGCATGTCCGCGGCCGGCGCCGAGTACAGCGGGTTGAGCTGCAGATGCTGATTGGAATTGATGATTCCCGGCATGATCGTCATGCCCTTCGCATCGATGATCTGAGCTCCTTGTGGGATGGGCACGTCCTCGTTGCGCCCGATGGCCGTGATCCGGTTGCCTTCTATGACGACGGTTTGCTCGATCTTCGGCGGTGCCCCGGTGGCATCGATCAGCGTGCCGCCGACGATCGCGATCGGATGCGAAGGCCGGAACGGCGGCTCCTGCGGACCCCAGCTCTTCGGAATGCTCGCCTGCTGCTCAGCACCTTTCGCTGCAGGTGGATGAAAGAATGAGGCGACCCCCGCGAGCAGGAGCAGGCAGCTGAGGATCGGCATTTCCAATCTTCGAATGGCCATCGTGTTCTCCGGATTATTGTTTGAGCGGATGGACCGCGCTGACTCAGAAATCGAGCGTCGCGGTCAGGAACAGGAGCCGCCCCATGTAGTCATAGAACCCGCCGTACGTATTTCCTCGGCCGCCCTCACGGCCGATGAATTCCGTCGTAAGCGCCGGCTCCTTGTCCAGCACGTTGTTGATTCCGGCTTGCAGGGTCAGGGTGTCCGTCGCATGCCATAAAGCCGTCAGGTCAAAGTAGCTGCGGGATGCGAGGTCCTGTGTTTTGAGCGCCGTGCCGCGCAGCACCGGGTTGCTGCTCCTGCGCGAGATTTCGGCCTCGCCGATGTACCTCCATGTCAGGCCCAGCTCCATGTTGTCGAACCACGGTGTATGCCACATGGCATTGAGGGTGTGGCGCCATTCCGGTTTCGGGTGGCCGCATGAAAAGCCGTGATATCCGGCGCAATCGAAAGTCTTGTCCGCGGGGGATGTCGGGAGCGGCTTGACCGTGTACTTGTCCAGATAGGTCCCGGTCAGTGAGAGATACAGGTCGCCCACGCTCCTGTTGAAGATTCGTGACAGGTCCACGGGATAACTGGCGGATACGTCAACGCCGGTGGTTCTCAGCGATCCTGTGTTCACGTTGAGTGTCGATATATAGGAGTCGGAGGTCGCAAACAGCGTTCCTCCCACACCGCGGTGGATCAGGTCGCAGAAGATCGGATCGCCGTTCGCCATGCACTCGCGCAGCGTGATGTTGGGATCGATGACTCCGACCAGACCTTCGATCTCGATGTCGAAGTAGTCGAACGACAGCGTGAGCCCGGGCACGAATGGCGGTTCGAGCACGGTACCGAGCACCAGGGTATCGCCCTCCTCGGGTCCCAGCTCGGGGTTTCCGCCCTGAAGCTGCCCCACGAACGAGTTGTCGACGATCGATCCGTAGTCCTCGGGCAGAACACCGGTTCTCGCACACTCCTCGAGCGATGCGAACGGGTCAGTGCCGGAGCACGGATCAAAGCTTCCATCCGGATTCTGCGCCAGTCGCAACACGACGCCGCGCGTCTGACCGGAGAAGAGCTCAATGACATTCGGCGCCCGCACGGCGTGCTGGAAGCTGCCACGCAACCGAACGCCATCGTGCACGAGCCAGTTGATGCCGAGCTTATAGGTGTCGGTCGTGAACAGCCCCTTGTAATCGGAGTAGCGGTATCCCAGGTCCAGCGCGAGCTCCTTGAACGCCGTTCGATCTTCGACCACGGGTACGTACAGCTCGCCGAACAGCTCGCGTACCGAGGTCTCTCCGCCGACCGGCGGGCCGCCGCCGTCGCCGGCCCACGCCTCGTTCTGCACGATCAGAACGGGGATCGTGCTGGAGTTCATGGTGAGCGTATTCTCGCGATGCTCGACACCCAAGGCGACGCCGATGCCTTCCGACGACAACGGCGATCGCAGTCCGTATTCGCCCAGATCTCCGGTGATCGAAGCGACCACGTTCGTCATCGTGGTGTCTCCGAAGCGAAGAGCAGCGCTCTCCGTGAATGCCAGGGCGGCAGGGGAGTAACCGGTGCCGGGACCGGTATCCGAGAAGAAGTCCAACGGAGCGCAGTTGTTGATATCGTTGGTTGGATCTTCATCGACATTGATGGCGCATGCGGGTTGCAGATAAGTCGCCGCGTTGAGCGGCGTGCCATCCGGCCGCACACGACGATCGATCACTGCGTAGAGCGCCTGTGAGTCCCGGACGTCCGAGTTACCCTCGAAGACGGCGCGCAATTCGACGCTGGAATACGTCAACGAAGCGGAGTAACTGAAAGGCCCGGCGAGCTTGCCGCGGGCGCCCGTCGTCAGACTGAAGCTGGACTGGTCGGCTTCGAAGTGCCGCGTACCATGCTCGGTCGTCCGGTAGTTGACCGCGATGCCGCTTGCAATGTCCCCACCCAGATAGACGCCCGTCACCGGATCATAGTTTCCCGCCGTACTGAGCCCGCGGCTGGTGCACAGGAAATCCGCCTGCGCGGCACTCAGGAACGGGTTGTCGCAGTTGATGCCTCCGGCCTTGTTCGCGAGGATTCCGTTGTTGATGACCCCGCTCGGCGAGTAGTCGCTCGGCGAAGTGATGGAATACAGATTCATCTCGATGAACGGGATGAAATGCTCGTTGACCTCATAGTGGCCAACGGCACCGAAATTGTATTGCTCCATCGGGCGGAGCAGAGGCTCGTAGGGATTCTGGTTGAACCTGTCGGTCACCGGGGCACCCGTGTATGGCTGGCGGACCTCGAATCGCCCGCCGATCGCACGGAACTCCGGTGGTAGCCCCGCAGCGCCGGTGTTGACAAAGCTTGCCGGATCATCGACCGGTGACGGCCTGCAGGCATAGGTGTTGCCGCCAGCCGTGTTGCCGAGTTCGCAGACAGTGTAGTCGCGATTGCTCATGCTGGCTCTGTGGGTCTTCGTATAGGTTGCATACCCTGCGATATTGCCGCGCCCTCCACCGAGGTTCATTCCGAGGGCAACCGAGTACTTCTGCGAAAAGCCGTCCCATACGTTGCTGTCGGGGAGCGTGTATTCGCCGGGATTCGCAGCCTCCCACTCTCGGACCATCGACTGGATGCCACGGTTGTCGTTGTTGTGCTGGTAGCCACTGAACGTCGATTGCATGCGAACGCCTTCGAAGTCGTCCCGCAACTTGAAGTTGATCACGCCGGCCAGGGCGTCGGATCCATAAGTGGCCGAAGCGCCACCGGTCAATACCTCGACGTTTTCGAGAAGGATCAACGGAACCTGGTTGATGTCCGATGCGATGTGCAGCGGCGAGCCGTAAGGAAGGCGATGTCCGTTGACGAGAACGAGCGTCCGCTCTGCCCCGAGACCCCGCAGATTGATCTCGGCGGTGGTGCCTTCCACCGTGTTGCTGCCCCTAGCAGGTGTCACCTGAGGAAGCCGGTTGATCAGCTCCTCTGGCCTGACGGCGCCTCGGGCAGCAAAGTCATCCGCCTGTAACTGGAGAATCGGGCTTACGCTTTCCAGGTTGGGCCGCTGGATGTGCGATCCGGTGACCGTGACGACCTCGAGCGCGACATTGGATGCGTCGCCGTTACCGGCGCCGCTCTCCGCGGATTGCGCATGAGCCGATGAAGCCAAGGCCGCTGTCACAAGCGCGGCAATCCCCGGGAAACAGCATTTTGCAGCAAGCATATTCACGCTCCCCCCTCCCCTTTTTAATGAGATATAACAGTTTTCCTGCCTGAAATTGTGTGAATTTAGGTATATTTCTCGAACGTAGCAGCATTGGAAGCGCCGTGCAAGTTGGTCTTTCCGATGCGCGCCATGCTCAGGCAAACGCGCCCTGCGGTCGGTTGATGCCGATTCTTCTTTGTTTATGTTTCGAGGCGAAACGTAGTCAGCGCTGGATTGGTCAAGGCGTTCAGAGACGACATTCGCCAGATACAGCCGACATAGCTACTTCTCGAGCGCCGGGACGGCGCTGATCGACCGGTCCCTGCGCGAAGACACTGCGAGGCACGCCTTGCTGCCGATCCAGCAGCAGGCGCTGGCGTGTCCGTCTGACGAATCCACCTGAAGCTGACGAAAGCCGGCAAGGCTGTGGTGGCGTCGAGCTGGTCGAAGCGGTTGGACAAGGCACTGACGGGGGCGCCGGCGCCCCCGTTTCGCTAGGCTCTTCCAGCAAAGCGACCACGCGCACCGGCCCGCCGGAGCCGTCGGCGATCTTCAACGCCAGTGCGATCAGGGTCGATGCGGGTCGAAGTCGAGTCCGTATAGGTGCCAAATAGCATAGGGCCTGTCTTCCGTTCTTCGGATGGAGAACAAGGCACGACGCGACGCACGGTGATTACTGCAGCCAGCCCGCGGTTGTGCACCGACGCACGTTGGCGCTATTGCCCCTTCGGCACGCTGCTCACGTCGAGTCACCGTGCACGCGAGGCCGCGGCGAGCATCGCGGTGGATACAGGTCCGGAATCAGTGCGCGGCAGGTAAGCGCGAGGCTGCACCATCACTGACGCGGACATTGTCTATTCGATAGGTAGCCTGCTCAGGTTCGAGCCAATGCGCTCGAGCATGCTGGAGAGCTGCTTCAGCTCTGTGGCGCTGAAACCGTTGATGGCGCGCTGCAATTGTCGACCCGTGACTTCCCGCAACTGACGCGCCAGCTGCTTGCCGGACGCTGTCAGCTCCACATCAATTTCGCGCTGATCGGTCGTGCTCGGCGATGTCTTGATCCAGCCCTTGTTGCGCATTCGCTCGATCGCTCGACCGCCGGTGGAGCGTTTCACTAGTGCGTGCTCGCACAGAATCTTGATGTTGGCCGGTCCCATCTGCGCCGTAACGGCGAGAAGCCGATAGGTTGTTCGGTCGACACCGACCTTGGCCATGACCTTGTCGAGATCCTCATGATAGTGAAAATCTGCGTGCGCAATGCGATAGAAGAGTGAATTGAAGAGATCGAAGTCCGCGCTGGTCGGATTCATTCCTCGCGGCATCGTCATATTCCGTGTGCCCCTATCGTCGAAGTCTGTGTCAGTGGAGAGCCTTCAAAGCGGTTGAGGTCGTCCCGGACGCCATTACACGATCGAGCCGTGCGCTCCTGAAAATTCAGTCTGATTTGGGTCGGAAGCTCGGTTTCCACTGGTAGAACTCAATGAGATAACCGCCGGGATCGAGGACTCGAAACTCCACGATGTCCTCGTGCTCCCGGATTCGGTCTGCCGGCCGCGAATTGTCGGCGGCCTTCTTCGATTCATACCAATGAATCCCCTCGATCCTGCTCACACGGTCGAACCATTCACTCAAAGCGTCCGTTTCGATGCTAAGGCATGCATCTCGCCCTTGGTACTGTCCACCAACGCAATCTGCATGCCGGGCCCGAACTCGACGATCACGACCCAGCCCGCGTCATACAGCGGCCGAAGACCGAGCTTGTCGACGTACCATTCCCGGGCGGCGGGCAGATCCTGATAGTAGAGATTGGTTACTACAGCGTTACCGGCGGCGTACTAGTAGACGCCGCATCTTTCGCAGCCGCAGCACTCCTGATGGTGCAACAGCCAACAAGAGCAGCGAAAAGACCTCGGCTGTCGCGGATCACATGGAGGCTCGAGCGATGTTGTCAGAGCGTAACCCGTGGCTTTGTCTGGCGTGGCCGGAAGGCTTTTCTAGGCGCGGAAGCATAGCGAACAATGAACAATGCGTCGAGGCAGGTATGAGGAGACACCGGAACGATTAAGGTGATTATGGTCATAGTTACGGCGGTGGCCCGCCCGATACAGAGCAGCATCGCTAGCGGTCTTGATCCGATCGCACTCCATTCAGGCCCGCTTCTGCTCCGAAGACGGGCGCGACACGAGATCGCGAGAGATCGAACGCGAGGCGCACAGATAGTGCACACCGGCCCAGATGTGGATCAGCATCGTGAGCACGAGTGCGTACCGCAACCCTAGGAATGACGATGTTCGGCACGTCGCGTCGCTGGTCATTGCGCTTCCGATACAGCGCGCAGTGAAGTCACCCGCATCCGCATAGGACGCCGCGATGTCGCTCACAAGACCAGTGATCACGGGTCCCAGTCCAGCCCCTATCACTGCCACTATGACTGACAGGGTTGCAACGGTGGAGGCGCGCATGCGCGCCTCCACCAGATTGTGCAGCGTCCCCCAGCTCGGTCCAGTGTAGATCAGCATGCAGATGTTGCCGACAGCTGAGCAGGCGATGAACGGAATCAAGCTGGATTGCATCACAGCCGTGGCGAACGCGAGTCCCATGACGAACATGGAGGCGGCGGGCACCCACATGTAGACTCTCACGTCGACGCTCGCAAATCGGTCGGTGATGAAGCCGCCGGCCAGCGTTCCGATCACGCTGCCCACACCGGCAAGCCCGCCCAGTATCCAGCCGACATCGCCGATCGCGAGATCGAAAGGTCCGCGCAGCAGAAAAGGCGCCATGAAAGCGGTACCGCCGCTCCAGCCGATGGTCGTCAACGTCCACCCGGCGGCGAGGTGAACGAAAGTCGGACGAGCGAACAGGTGACGCAGCACAGCGGAATAGGGTGGGGTAATGTCGGTTGCCGGCGGATCGAATTGCCCGCGCCTTGGCTCCACCAGAGTGAGCTTGGCAATCGCGGCGACGATCACGCCGGGTGCGCCAACCGCGACAAATGCCCAGCGCCAGCCGATCTCCTGCGCAAGATAAGCGCCTCCCAGCAGGCCGAATAAGGTGCCGGCGGGTATCGCCAGGCTGAACAGCGACGCCGCCGAAGCGCGGCGATGAGGCGGGTAGCTATCCGCTATAAGGGAATGCGCGCAAGGATGACAGGCCGCCTCGCCCGCACCGACGCCCGCACGGGCAAGTGCCATCTGGATGAAACTCGTCGCGGCTCCGGACACAGCCGTCGCAAGAGACCAGAAGGTGAGCGCAACGGAGATGATGGTCAAGCGGTTGCCGCGCTCCGCGAGCCGCGCCGCTGGCACAGAAAAAGTGCCGTAGAAGAGTGCGAACGCGATACCGCCAAGTAGTCCCAGCTGCAGATCGGTAAGCCGCAGATCCACTTTGATCGATTGCGACAGTATCGAGAAGATCCCACGGTCGAGGATGCCGAGAAAGTAATAGATCGTCAGCATCAAGAGCAGATACTTCGTGCGTCTGCACGAACGCCATTCCGGGGTTTTCACGACCCGACCACCTCGCACCGTGGCGCATGCACTTCGGCTACTGTGGTCATGCGCACGTGCCCGGTCGAATTGTTTAGATCGCGCACCTGCGGCAACTTCTTTGACTCGAACAGCGTTCTTTCATCTAGACACGGAGACGCGCGAACATACGCGATCAATAACGTGTGAAAATGAGTGTATCTATTATGAGATCCCGTTTACAAGCGGCTGACGCGTTTGGCTGACAAGATGTTGCAGCACAAATCCAAGTTGGCGTGATTTTGGCCTTCCCGCCGGATGGTGCGCCGTCTGCTCATGCCGGTCGGTCGCGGGGCGAGTAGTCATCGATGCGTTTGCATGCTGGATGTCAGGCCAGTCGGTGTTTGGGAGAACATCAAAGGGCCGAAACTGCAGTCACAGAGAATTGACGCCGACCGCGCGTTTCACTTGCTCATCATCTGATACGCGAAGCAGGTTGGCTGGCACGCGCGACGCTCGTTGAGTCGATTTCTCGCGTCCGGCCGGTCAGCTTCATGCATGACAGCTTTGAGCGAAGATGATCAATCAGCTGCTTTTTCAGTGCGCCGCGAGCTTGAACGAAACGACTGCGGTAGGTCGTCTCTTGCGACACCCACATCTCCAGATTGCCGGGATATTGATCTTTCAACCGACCCGCGATGTGCTGGAGACCAGTCTTGCTTCAGTCTAAGCGCAACCATTCGCTGCAGCGGAGGGTTGCTATCTGGTAGACAAGATTTTGGGCGTCGTGCTGTCTCCCAAGCTGCTTGGTCGGCTTCAGCGGCCTGATAGCGTCCGCCGCTGCCGTGCCGGCGCACTTCCCGGCTTACTGTGGAAGCAGCTCGATTGAGGTTCTGGCGATTGCACGAAAGGTCTGACCCGCAGCAATGCCGTGTGAGATCTCTTCGCGCTCGCGAAGAGTGAGCACCCGCACGGAGCGAGTGCGTTGCAGGCGCGCGATCCGTCGACGTGCGCGTCTCATGGCGATCACCTCTTGGGCTAAGACTCGCCGAGGTGTTTTCGTTGATCCATTGAGACCGCCTATCGTATGTGACCGGAATGGACCCATGTAAACTAGTGTGCCGGCTGAGGGACTCGAACCCCCCGACCCCCTGATTACAAATATGGATGTCGGTGGATGTGCAGATGGCGCCCCCGGCCGGAGTTGAACCGACGACCTACCGCTTAGGAGGCGGTCGCTCTATCCACTGAGCTACGGGGGCGTTGTTGGAACCTGCGCGCGGGCGGCATATTACCATTCACGTCCGACCGCCCTCCAACTCCGGGAAG
This sequence comes from Steroidobacteraceae bacterium, assembly GCA_035275585.1. Lineage (GTDB taxonomy): Bacteria > Pseudomonadota > Gammaproteobacteria > Steroidobacterales > Steroidobacteraceae > Steroidobacter. The sequence goes on from DATEML010000140.1 coordinate 17,536, forward strand.
TCCGATGCGCACTCTCCTCGCCTTCCTCCTGTCGACGTTCGCTGTCTCCGCCCTCGCTGCGAATCCCGGCACGCTGGTCGTGCTCAACAAGGCCGACAACACGGTCTCGTTGCTCGACCTCGCCACGAAGAAAGCCGTCGCGACGATTCCCACCGGCAACGGTCCGCATGAAGTCGCGGTGTCGCCGGACGGCAAGATCGCAGTCGTCTGCAACTACGGATCGCAGGAGGCGCCCGGCAGCACGCTCACGGTTATCGACATCGCCGCGCGCAAGTCGCTGCGAACGATCGATCTGCAGAAGTATCGCCGTCCGCACGGCGCGGCATGGTTGCGCGGCAACGAAGTGGCAGTGACGACGGAAGGCACAAAGAGCCTGCTCATCGTCGACGTCGAAGCCGGCAAGGTCACCGCGGCGATCGAGACCGATCAGGACGGCTCGCACATGGTCGCGCTCGCGCCGGCTCACAACCGGGCATTCGTCGCCAACATCGGCTCGGGCTCGGTCTCAGTGATCGACCTCAAAGAGAAGCGGCGCATTGCCAACATTCCTACCGGTGCCGGCACCGAAGGCATCGCCCTCTCTCCGGATCAGCGCGAAGTGTGGGCCGGCAACCGCGCCGACAACACGATCTCGATCATCGACGTTGCCACGCTGAAGGTCGTCGCGACTCTCCCGTCGAAATCCTTCCCGATTCGGGTGAAGTTCACCGACGACGGCAAGCACGTACTTGTCTCGAACGCGCAGTCCGGCGCGGTGGCCGTGTGGGACGCTGCGACACGTCGCGAGCTTCGGCGCATCAACATGCAGGAGCCCAAGGCGTCGCAATGGGGCGCACCGATCGGCATCCTGGTCACGCCCTCACGAGCGTTCGTCGCGACGCCGAACCTCGATCAGGTGGCCGTGATCGATCTCGAGGCCTGGCAAGTCGTCGATTGGCTGACGACGGGAGACGAGCCGGATGGGCTCGGTTACTCGCAACTTGCACTCGAGTAGAGCGGTTGCCGCGCTGCGATTGGGACTAAAGACCTACGTCTGATGCGTATCAAGCGCGGCGCGCTGCGCAGGTAAACTCCGCGCCCGCTATGAAGACCATCGGCGTCATCTCCGACACGCACGGACTGCTTCGCTGGGAAGCCGAAGCCGCGCTTGCCAAGGTCGATCACATCATCCACGCGGGCGATGTCGGCGCGCCAGAAGTCATCGAGCGTCTGCAACGCATCGCGCCGCTCACGGTCGTGCGCGGTAACAACGACAAGGATCCATGGGCTGACAAGCTGCCCGCGAGCGCGATCGTCGACATCTGCGGTCAACGACTCTACGTGCTGCACGACATCGCGAAGCTCGACATCGATCCGGCAGCGGACGGCTTCGCCGCAGTCATCGCGGGGCACTCTCACAAACCGGGCGTCTCTGAGAAGAATGGTGTCGTGTACGTGAATCCGGGCAGCGCCGGGCCGCGCAGATTCAACTTGCCTGTGGCTGTTGCGAAGCTGTTCGTCGAGAACGGCGCCGTCCGCGCCGAGATCTGCAATCTCGCGATCAAGTCACCTGCGGCGCGCGCTCAGTAGCCGCGGCTGCGATCCACGACGCCGCTGACCGACTCGCGGCGCTCGAGGCTGCGAATTTTCCCTGCCACCTGCCGTGCCGACGGGCCGATCACCGTGATCGCCGAGACGTGCGGCGTGACGCGCACTTTGGGATGCGACCAGAGCGGATGATCCGGCGGCAACGGCTCTTGTCGAAAGACGTCGAGCGCTGCCCCGGCGAGATGTCCTCGATCGAGCAACTCGATCAGCGCTTCTTCGACGAGCAATCCGCCGCGCGCGACGTTGATGACGTACGAGGATGGCGGCAACAACGCAAGCGTTTCGAGGTTGAACCGATCCTGAGTCGCCGGCGTCAGCGGCGCGATGATGACCAGCACGCGCGATGCACGCATGAACGCCACGAAGTCGCCTGCCCCGCCCTGCTCCGCGAAGGCCCGGATCCCAGGATGATCGTGCGCCGAGCGCGCGAAGCCGTTCACGTTGAAGCCGAGCGCCTGGAACGTCGTCGCGACCTGCAGACCGAGAACGCCCAACCCGAACACGCCGACCGGCCAGTCCGCGAGGTCGTTCGTCGGCAACGGCTTCCAGACATGTGCGCGCTGCTGCTCCTCGTATTCACTACGGTGTCGTAGCCAATGCAGGACGGCATGGGCGCAGTAGTCCGCCATCTGCGCACCCATTCCCGCATCCTCGAGGCGAATCACCGGGATGGAGCTCGGCATGGAAGGACTCGAGAGCAGCTTCTCGACGCCGGCGCCGGTGCAGAAGAATGCCTTCAGGCGATTGTGCTGATCGAAGAATTCCTTGCCCGGCGCGGCCCACGCGATCGCGTAGTCCGCGCTGCCCGAGGGTCCCTGACCCCAGATATCGACCTCAGCTTCGGGCAGTTCGCGTGCCAGCGCGTCGCGCCAACGCTGACAGGAAGCGGGATTGTGGTGAGCGACTGTGATACGCATACGGGATGAGCATATTAGCGGGGTCCCCGCGAAATCGCTCCACTGAGCGCGAACGGCTCACGGGTCTCGACGCGATTTCGTGGGGTGCCTTAGTGTCGCCCCGAAATGCACAATGCCGTATTCGGCAAGCGGATGCGGCGGCCGTCACGATACGGTTCGATCGCCTCCGCCAGCGCCTGTTTGAGACTCTGCACGTCCGGCTGCGACAGGGTCGCCCTCGCCTGCTCGATCGGCAACGACATGTCGCTGACGATCTTCCAGTGCAACTCCGGTGAATCGACTTCGAACACGACTTCGACCGCTTGCGTCGCGAGCTCCGTGAAGCCCGCCTGCCGCAGCACGCTCTCGAACTCCGACAGCGGCGCGAGCCGGAACGGTCCCGGCGCGCCGGCACGCGGCGCCGGCCGCGGCATGAAGCGCGAGAGCGCTTCGTTGATCGTCATGAAGAACGCGTTCTTCTCCGGCTCGTCCCACGCGGACATCGCGAAACGCCCGTTCGGTTTGAGGACGCGACGCAGCTCGGTCGCGCCTTTGACGGGATCGGCGCAGAACATCAGGCCTTCCTTGCACGTGACGGCATCGAACGACGCGTCGCCGAACTCCATCGCCGCGAGATCCATCGGCCGATGCTCGATGTTGGTCAAGCCGGCGGAACGCGCGATGCGCATGGCCGCCGCGACCATTGACGTCGATGCATCGATCGCGACGATCTTGCCGTTGGGGTGCACGCGTTCGGCCAGTGCCAGCGATGGCAATCCGGTACCGCATGCTGCATCGAGAATGGTCTGCCCCGGCGCTGCGCCGACGGCATCGCAGAACCAGCGGGCCATCGGTGCGAACACGACTGCATTCCAGTCATGCCACCGCTCCCAGCCGCTGCGTTGAATGGTGTCGCCCGTCACGGCGCCGGACTAGCGCTTGCCGGCGCGGGCCAGTGTCTGCCGCATGAGCAAGCCACCGCCGCACAGGGTGATTGCCACGAACAGGCTCGTCCATTCGGGGCGCGTGTCCATGTGGGCCAGCGCGCGCGGCACATGCAGGAGCACGACCCACAAGCCGGTCATCAGCGCCCACAGGCTCGCGGCCAGATGTGCGAGACGCCGGAACGCGGGTGCAAGGCTCATGATGATCGCGATGCCGGCAGCGACATGCGCGACGCCCGTGAAGTACGCCCAGAACGTGTGGCCCGGGATCCACGCCGGGATCACGCTCGCGACGTATTCCCAATAGATGAAGTGCAGCACGCCGAACCCGGGCAGCGTCAGCGCCAGACACAACAGGCCCGTCGTTCCGACACCGTCCAGCCGCTGATTCCACTCACGCGACAGCGCGCCATCGTGCGGCGATAGCGCAGCGAGCATCAGCGCTGCGCCGGCCATCGCAAAGATTTCCAGCGCCGGCGTCCAGGCGTTGCCTGCGTCCGGATGTGCAATCACCCGCGGTAAGTGCAAAAGCACGGTCCAGAGTGCGAGCAGCGCAGTCGCAAACAACGCCGCGAGCCGCACGCGAAAGTTGAGCACGACGCTTACCGTTGCCGCGAGCAGCAACGCGCCGTTGACATAGGCGAGCACTGTGCGGCCGGCGATGCCTGCCGGCACGGGCTGCAGCTCCGTGACGAAGTCGTTGACGATGAAATTCTGTGCGGCGATGGCGGCGAGTCCGATCGCGAAGACCGCGGCGCCGAGCGATCTCTTGGTCGCTGTTACTTCTACGCCGTGAACAGCTGCGTGCATCTCTTATCCCCTTTGCCCATCAGGATGCAAAACGGCGCGATGATGACACGAGTCGCGCGGGCCGCGAGGCACGCTTTGGCTCGCAGCTCTACGTATTCAGAGCACGTTCGGACGAAAATCGACGATCCGAACGATGAGCGCGGCAGCACGACCGGTCGATGCGCTGATCACGACGCCCTGCTCGATGATGAGTGCCGTGTCGTGAACATCGAGCGGCTCGTTGTCGACAGCCAGTCCGGGTTCGAGGGCGAACACGACGATTGCAGTTCGAAAGGCGGCGTTCATTTTCACGTCGTGGCTGAACGGGGAGTGCGTCACGCTATGCAGGGCGCGGCCGCGGCGTGTCATGACATTGAAGTCGAGCGTCGCGCCGCCCGGCACCGTGGCCTGAATTGCACGCTCGCCCGGAAATTGCACAGGCTCGCCGCGGACCAGCTCGATGCGGCGATCCGGCTCGTGCAACGTCATCGCGCCGCTCAGCAGGACCAGCGTGCGGTCGACATCATCGAAGCGCGAAAACGGTCCGTCGCGATCGACCTGCGCGAGGCTCAGGCGCCAGGCGAAGTCTTCCAGCGAAGCACCCCGCGGCGAAACGAGGATATCGCGCGTCGTGCCGCCGCCGTTCTTCCAGGGTCGCGAAGGGTAGTCGGTGTTGCGGAGGATGCGGAGCATCCCCGGGGAGACTACCAGAGCTTCGCGACCCGGCCGAGATGAACGTGGCGAGGCGCGTCCGTCAGGCGCGCCCGTTCGATTTCGCCGCCGCCTTCGCCTGCTCCAGCATGAGCTTCAACATCTGCAACCGCCGCAAGCGCCGCGCCTTCGCATCGTCCTCCACCGCAGTCGCTCCACTGGCCGGCGCAGAACAAAAGAAAAAGGAAAAGTCCTCCGGTCGCGCTGCACCGTGACCCGCGACGGAAGAAAAAAGCGGCTGGGTTCGCGGCGCCTGCCACGCGGCTTCGTGCGCCGCGCGCGCCTGTGCCAGGACGGTCTTCTGGGTCGCGTTACGATCGACCGTCTCGAGCCACTCTTGCAGCTCGGGCGTGGCGCGATCGGCAATCGGGCGATCAGGCTTGCTCATGTCCATCTCCTTGAGGCCAACACTTCGGTCGGCTCAAAGGATGGCGATTACGGCGCGGCGGAACTGTCAACCGGTTGACACAAGGACAGGACCTCGACGACTTCGACGGGCTGGGACTTGCCCTTGACCACCATCGTGGCGGTGCGGCCGAGCGTGAAGGCCGGCCCCAATTGCGCGGCAATCTCCCGCGATACGAGGATCGTCGCCTGCATCTCGCGCGTCAGCGATTCGACGCGGCTGGCGAGGTTCACGGCGTCGCCCACGACGCCATATTCGATGCGGTTGTCCGGGCCGATCAGCCCGGCGACGACGGCCCCGCTGTGGATCCCGACGCCGATCTCCAGCGGTCCGATGCCCTGCCCGCTCAATGTTTCGTTCAAACCCTGCAGCCTGTTCACGATGCCGAGCGCCGCGCGCACCGCGCGCTCCGGATGGTCCGGATGCGGTTGCGGCGCGCCGAACAGCGCCATCACTCCGTCGCCGAGGAATTGCTTGACCACGCCGCCTTCCGCTTCGACCGCCGCGACGACTTCCGTGAAGAACTGGTTGAGCAGCCGCAGGAGGACGGCCGGATCGAGCCGCTCGCTCAGACTGGTGAAGCCGCGGATGTCCTGGAACAGGATGCTGACGTCGCGCCGCTCGCCTTGCAGGGGGACGCGACCGGTGAGCACGGCCTCTGCCACGTCATGCGAGACGAAGCGGCCGAAGGTGTCGCGGATGAGCTCGCGCTCTTCCAGACCGTCGACCATTTCGTTGAAGGATTTCGCGATGACGCCGAGCTCGTCGTGCCGCTCGATGGGCGAGCGGTATTGCAGGTTGCCGCGCAGAACCTCGTGCATGCCGGCGACCAATCCCTGCAGCGGCGCGATGATCCCCCCGGCGAGCGCCACTCCGATCAGCAACGCGCCGAGCAGACCGACGATGCCGATGATCACGATCCGCAGTTGCAACCGGCGCAGCGGCTTGAGCGCCTCGTCGTAGGAGCGCTGCATCAGCACGAACAACGGCTGCGGCAGATGCGACTGCACGGGCACGATCAGCGACAGGAACGTCTCATCCTCCACTGAGAACGGCGACGTCGTGCGCGTGCGCGTGCTGAGCAGCTCGGACCGGGCGGCGGGCGATGGGATCACGCCACCGCGCTTGTCCGCCAGCCAGGATGATGCGAAGACGCGATCCTGCGTCAGGAACGACACATCCGTTCCCGTCGAGCGCTTCAGACGTCCCGCGAAACGGTCGTCGACCGCCTCGCCGAGCAGCAGGAATCCGATCACGTCCGGTGCGAATACAGGCACGGCCACCAGCTGGAACAATTGACCGTCCACCTCGGCAATGCCGGCGGCAGGCTCCTCGGATTCGATCGCCTCGCGCAGCGGCGACAGCTCTTCGATCCCTTCGCCAGCGCGGTGCTTCGCTGACGACGCCACGAGTATCGTGCCGAGCTCGTCGGTGATCCAGAACAGGTCGACGCCGATGCGCTCCTGCCAGCTCTGCGCAGCCGAGGCCAGCGTTGCGTGCTCGTACGTGGACGGATCGAAGTGTGTTGCGACGGCGCTCTTCAACGCGAAATCGCTGGCCAGCAGGATGGAGTTCGTTTCGAGGCGCGCGCCGCGCTCCTTCAGCAACACCTCGAACACTTCGCCGGTCGTCAGCAGCTCGCGGTCCAGCGTGCGCTCGGCATCGCGTGACACGACGACCTGCGTGAAGCCGAGGGTCGCCAGCAGCACGGCGATGATCAGCGACGAGAAAGCGATGAAGATCTTGGTGCGCAGGCGGGCGCGCACCCAGAAGTTCATTGGTCCCACCGTGCGCCGCGCGTCGCGGGGCGCGCGCGCACCGGCGCAAGCGAAAGCTTGAAGGTGAGTTGCGGGTCGCTGCCCGAGATCTCGACGCGCTGCGCGACGTCTTCCGTCTTGTCGCGGCTCTGCGCATGCCACGCCGTGATCGTGTACGTGCCGGCGTCGAGCGCTGGCAGACTGAACGTCCCGTCCTCCTTCGTCACGGCGAACCGGTCGTTCGGCAGCACCAGGATGACCGCCGACATCCAGTCATGGATGTTGCAGCCGATCTTGACGACGCCCGGCTTGTCGAACAGCACCGGCGGCGCGTCTTCGCCCTTGTACAGCGGCAGCTCGAAGCGCTTCGGGCGCGAGAACGAGTACACGTGATGACGGATCTGGTCGCGATTCGGGAAGCGCACCTGCGTGCCGACGGCGATCGGCAGCATCTCCGGAACGAACGTCTTGTTGAACTGATCCATGATTGCCGGCGACGACGACGCGGCCGGTTGCAACGCGGCGGGCTCCTGCACGAATACGACCGCGTTCGCGACCGGCTTGCCGTCCTGGCCGAGCACCTGGCCGGACACGGTGCGCGCCGCTGCGCCGTGAGCGAGCGCCGCGACGAGCGCTGCCGTCCCGAGAAACCGTAGAAGAGATTTGGGTGCTTGCATCAGTAGCGGAACCGATAGCTCAGCTGCCAGCCATCATGTGAGCGCTCGCTCTGCGCGCTGCTCGGACGTCTACTGTCGAGCCAAGTGTACTCGACGGCTACCCGCTGCCGCAGACCCCATTCGAAGGCATAGCCGGCGGTGATGCCGTCACCCTCCTCCGAAGTCGAGTTGCCGCCATCGAGGTCGGTGACGCGAAAGTCGTCGTAGCGAACCGTGGCGCGATGCGCTCGATAACGATAGGAGAGCAGCGCGTAGTACGCACGTATGTCGCTGTCGTTCGTCGTGTCGCGCACCAGAGCAGTCCCATCCAGATACTGAGCGACGAAGTCGAGATTCTGCAGTGGATGCAGCACGACGCCGACTGTCGTGAAGTGCGTGTTCCAGGAGCCGTCTGCGTTCTGGTCGCCGCGATTGTCGAAGTAGCCGGCCTTCAGCGCGCCGCGCTCGGCTGGATCACTGATCGTCACGAGCGCGTAGGCCGCCGGCCGATCGTCGCGCTCGTCGAAGATGTCGGTACGCGTTCCGTTCGGCAAAGGCAGATCGCTGTTGAGGCCGCTCAAGCCGTCGCCGATCACCCAGCCGCGCAGCGCGAGCAGGCGCCCCAATTGATCGGGGCCGTATCCGCCGCCGAGCACGATGCCCAGCCGCGGTCCGCGTTCGCCCTGGTGCCACCACTCGCCTTCGATGCCGGCAACGCTGATTTCCTCCCACAGCCAGTTATTCAGCGCCGATGCCGAGAGTGTGTATTCCGGCGTCCACGCGGGGCCGCCGTGCTCGAGCGAAAACGGGTTGCCTGCCAATCCGGCCTGCAGTCCCCAGCCGCTCCCTTGCCCGCCCCACTCGCGGCGCAGAAAAGCTTCGACCAGCCACGGCTCGTAGTTGTCCGCAAGGTCGGGCTGCACGTTCGCCTGGGCCTGGGCACGAATGCCCCAAGGGAGCGATGCGCCGAACTGCAAGGCAAGTTGCGACAGCTCGATCCGCGTCACGTGCTCGAAGCCTCCGTCGCGGGACCGTCCTCCATAACGCAGTTTCCCCGGGCCGCTGTCGGTCCAGCTCGGAAACTCCGGTCCGCGGGCCACACGCACGTCGATCAGCGCGCGCATCCAGACGCTCTTGTCCTCGTCGACTTCGTACTGAGCCTGCGCCGCCAGCGGCGCGAAGCCGCAGCAGGCGACCAGCACGGGTGCGATTGAAGCGGAGCCGCGAGACATGAAGGCCGCTCGGGGGGCGGAAAAGGCGCAATGGTATAGTCGCGCCCCGCACGCTGCCACTGGCCAAAGGCAGCGTGCCGTGTCGGAGAATCCCGCCGTGCCCCTGAATGCCACAACGATCATCGCGCGCAACAGCCTGTTCCGCGGGCTGCCCGAACAGACCATTGCGCAGATCGCCGCGCTCGCCAGCCGCCGCTCATATAAGGCAGATGCGGTGGTCGTCATGCGCGGCGACCCGGGCGATGCACTGTATGGCGTGGTCACCGGACGCGTGCGCATCAGCGCAAGCGGCGCCGGCGGCAAGGAGGTATTCCTGAACATCATGGAGCCCGGCGACGCGTTCGGCGAGATCGCTTTGCTCGACGGGCAACCGCGCACCGCCGCGGCAACGACCGTGGCGCCGACCGAGCTGATCATCATCCGGCGCGAGGACTTCCTCGGCCTGGTTAAACGCGAGCCGCGGCTCGCAGTCCATCTGATCGAACTGCTGTGCAAGCGCGTGCGCTGGACTTCGGAGCAGATGGAGGATTCGTCGCTGCTCAATGTTCCGGCGCGGCTCGCCAAGCGGCTGCTCAGTCTCGCGGCCGCGCACGGTCGCAAGACGCCGGAAGGTGCGCAGCTGAAGCTCTCCCAGGAAGACCTCGCGCAGTTCCTCGGGCTGTCGCGGCAGATCGTCAACAAGTATCTGCAGACCTGGAAACGCGAAGGCTGGATCACGCTCGGCCGCGGCAGCGTCGTGCTCGTGGATGAGCGCGCGCTACGTGCGCTCACGCGAAAAGACTAGAACACTGCAGTCAATGTCGCTGCGTTGACAGTACTCCCGGACGCGGGTCGCCATCATGTGCCTCACCTGATGGCCCACCGATACCGAGGAGATACACATGAACAAGCCCACCGATTCTTTCTCGCTGCGCAGCGTGGTCGAGAAAGTGTGCGCAGGCTTTGCCGCCGCGGCGATCATCGCATTCGTCTCGGCCGGCGCCGTGGCGATGTGCTTCCCGAACATCGCCTGATGAGGGCGGAGCGACCGGCCGAATAGGCTCCGGATCGCTCCGCCCTTGCCAGGAGGCAGCCGTATACTGAGGACATGAGCACGCGCCGCTGGCTGATTGCACTACTGGCAACTCTGCTCTGCGCGTGCGGCGGCAGCGGCGGTGGCGGATACGGCTCCGGCCAGCCCGCGCCGGCACCGCCCACCGGCCCGCCGCCGGTCACGATCATCGATATCGCCCAGCCCTGGGCCCAGGCCACACCCGCCGAAGTCAACATGGATGAAGTCATGCTGGGGCGCGCCGCGAGCGACGCCGCAGCCATGCCGCGTTTCCGCAGCCTCTTGGTTGCACGCCACGGCAAGCTCGTTGCCGAGAACTACTTCGGCGGCGCGAACGCCTCGACCGTGTTCGACCTGCGCTCGGTGACCAAGAGCGTCGTCAGCATGCTCACCGGCATCGCCATCCAGAACGGTCAGCTGGCGAATATCGATGCCACCGTCGGCTCGTTCGTCGCCAGCCCCTACACACTCGATGCGAACGATCGCGCAGTATCGGTGCGACAGCTTTTGACGATGTCGTCCCGCTACCAGTGGAACGAGTCGAATGGCGACGACTACAACCTCTGGGTCCTGTCGAACGACCACGTGCAGTTCCTGCTCGACCGGCGGCAGACCGATCCCACCGGCACGTTCACGTACAACTCCGCGGCAGTGAATCTGCTCGGCCTCGTGTTGCAGGATGCGGCGGCCAAACCGCTGCCCGACTTTGCGGAGGAAGTACTGTTTCAGCCGATCGGCATCACCACCGTGCAGTGGGAACAGCTCGAGCCGAACATGGTCAATGCGGGCTCGGGTATCAAGATGACTGCGACGGACCTGTTGCGCTTCGGCCAGCTGCTGCTGCAGAGAGGCAAATCCGGGAGTCAGCAGGTCGTGCCGGAGTCGTGGATCGAAGCGGGAACGACACCGCAATACAACTGGCGCGACACGTACGGGGCACAGCGCGGCACTACTTATGGATATCTGTGGTGGCTGGCGCAGCCGCCCGCGACAGTCGCGATTTTCGCGTGGGGCTACGGCGGCCAGTTCGCATACGTGGTGCCGTCGCTCGACCTGGTCGTGGTCGCGACGACGCAGTGGCAGGGAATCAGCGCGGAAGTGAATCCGACGACCTTCGCGGGGAACGTGTTGACCGTGATCGTCAACGACATCCTGCCTGCGGCGAGGTAATCACCGCGTCATGATTGCTTTGCGCGTCGCTGCCAGCGGCGCGTCGTCGAGCAGCTCCACACCGTCGCCGCGTTCGCGGATTCCGAGCTGCTTCCACAGCGCATCCAGATCGGGCGATACCGGCTTGTCCTTCATCTGCGCATAGAGGTCGCGCAACACCGTAGTGCCGGTCGCTTCGTCGCCGACTTTCAGCACACGTTCGATCGGCCATTCGAACGAAACGCCGCCGCTGCCGCGCAACACCGCGCTCATCGCGTCGCGCAGTCCGAAGCGGTTGCCGGTCTTCTTGCGAATTTCTACGTCGGCCAGCAGACAGAACAGCGCGCCGCCCCAGTACGTGCGACCCCACGTATGCGTGTGATCGAGGCCTTCGTCGCCGGACCGCGGCAAGCCGTTCGGCATCGAGCGTACCTGCTCGGCCCAGACGCGCTCGGGTCGTAGCTCGCCGGCGTGTACGCGCGCGATTCCTTCCACGTAGGTCGACAAGCCTTCGGTCAACCACGGGTGGTCATCGCCGACCTCGGGCAACGCCAGGTGGACCATCTCGTGCACGAGCACCCAGTCGTTGCGCAGCTCATCTGCGGTGACCTCGCGACCGATCTGCAGCCTGATGTACGGCACGCGCATGCCGAACGTCGTGCCGTGACGCACGCGACCGCCGGCGCCCGACATGACGCGGATCCGCAGCTCTTTCGCAGGAAACTGGCCGTAGTAGCGAGCGACGATAGTCATTGAGCGCTCGATCCACGCGACGATCGGTCCGGTGCCGCTCGTGAAATCGTTGGACTGGAACTCGACGCTGACGTGCGCGCCTTCGGCGTCGATCGTGCGCGTCGTGGACTCGTCGGCAGCCGGCGCCGCGAAGCTGAGCAACGCCAGCACCAGACCCGCGCCGAGATGCCCGGCAATCACCGGGGCCGGCGCCTCCTGCGCCATTCGCTTGTGTCATCCGGTTGACAGTCCTCGCCGCAGGCAGACGCCATGATGTGCCCCATCGGATCGCTAACCCCTTGTGAGGAGATAGACATGACGAAGCACATTGGTTCCTTTTCGCTGCGCGCCTTCGTGGAAAAGACCTTCGCCGGCGTCGCGTTCGCCGCGACCGTGATGGTGATTTCCGCCGGTACCGCCGCGATGTGCTTTCCCGGCCTCGGCGCGTAAGCGGCGAGGTTCGGGCGGCAGTCAATCGTCAAGGCTTCGATCTGGAGGGAAATTGGTGGAGCCGAGGAGGATCGAACTCCTGACCTTCTCATTGCGAACGAGACGCTCTCCCAGCTGAGCTACGGCCCCACCGTTGGAAGGCCGCGAATTGTAGCATCGGCTTTCGCCGCCGCAAGCGTCGGGCGATTGCCGGCGAGGCGGCCTGGCGGGCCGAGCCGGATCAGTACCGCAGCCGGACCACCTTGGTCTTGGCGATCTGCGGCACGAACACGACGAACAACGTGTCGTATTCGTCGTCGCGCAGCGTGACTTTCTCGCCGCTCAGCGCCTCGACCAGGTCCGGCACCGTGTTGGAGCTGCCGACCACCAGCACGTACTCGCCGCGATGATCGCGCAGGATTCGCCGCGGCAGTTCCGACCACGCTGCCGAGGCAACCACGTTCACCGGCAGCGAGACGGTTTCGGAGAGCGGTGTCGCGGTCTGCTGAGTGCGCTTGTACTCCGACGCAAAGATCGCATCGATGCCGCGCACCGGCCTGGCCTGCGACAGCATCTTCGCGAGGCGTGCGGCGCGCTCGCGTCCATCCACGCTCAGGTCCGGATCGGCGTCGGCCGGCGTCTCGACTTCCGCATGGCGCACGACGAAAACGACCGTCGTGGCGCGCGCATCGAACAACCAGGCGGCGGCCGCGACGACGGCGATGAACAGCAGGACAGGCAGCACCAATGGGAAGAAAAACGGCCGGCGCCGCATTTTGTCGAGATCGCGCTGCATGATCCGTCGAAGTGTAGCACGGGCCTTCACGAGGCCCGGGCAGCCGCTACAATCGCTCCATGTCCAAGCACATCGGTATCGTCGCCTGCTCCGCCGAGGGAGCAGCGCTCTGCTATCGCACGATCTGCGTCGAAGGCGAGCAGCTGCTGGGCCGGCACGCCCATCCCGAAGTCTCGATGCACACGTTCTCGCTCGACGACTACATGCAACCGATCTACCGGGGCGACTGGCAAGCCGTCGGCGAGCTCATGCTTGCGTCGGCGCACAAGCTCGCGAAGATCGGGGCCGACTTCCTCATCTGCCCTGACAACACGATCCACCAGGCGCTGCGCTACGTGGAGCCCAGCTCGCCGCTGCCATGGCTGCACATCGCGGAGTGCGTCGCCGCGCAGGCTGTCGAGCGCGGTTACCGGCGGCTGGCGCTGACCGGCACCCGCTGGCTCGTGGACAGCAGCGTCTATCCCGAGAAGCTCGAGGCGCGCGGCCTGAGCTACCTGCGGCCGACGCCGGCCGAGCGCGACGAGATCAACCGCATCATCATGGACGAGCTGGTCTGCAGCGTATTCAAGCCCCAGGCGGTTGCGTATTTTCAGCGTGTGATCGCGCGCCTGAAGGACGAAGGTTGCGATGCCGTGGTGCTCGGCTGCACGGAGATTCCGCTGATCATGAACGACGGCAACTCGCCACTGCCGACGTTGGACTCGACGCGCCTGCTCGCGCGCGCCGCACTGAATCGCGCCGTGCGCGACTAGCGTCTCACCGATAGCCCGCCACGTCGGCCGGCTTGCCTCGGTCCTGAACTTCGACGAGGTACCGCCACGCGTCGGGCTGGCTGCCGTCGAGATCGGTGAAGCCGTAGATCCTCGCCAGCTGTCCGCTCGACACCGACATCCCGTTCCAGCGCGACACATTCGGATCCTGCGCGAGCGCCGCGACCGCGCGGCCGACGAATGCCGGCGTCTCCGAGATCGCGAAGTGTGGCTGAAATTTCGTCGCGTCGCGCCAGTTCGCCTCGGTGACGCCGAATACCTCCAGCATCGCCTCGGATCGCAGCCACCCCGGCGTGAGCGACACGGCGGTCGCGCCGTGCGGGCGCAGCTCGTGCCCGAGCGAGAAGCCCATGCGCATCACCGCGGCCTTCGCCAGGTCGTAGAAGAACGAGTTGCGATACGTTGCGCCGTTGTACTCCGCCGTGCCGTCGTTCACTTCGACGACCAGTCCGCCCGGCGTCTTCAGCAGCAGCGGGATCGCGAAGTGGCTGGTGATGGCGTGTGTGTCGACCGCGAGGCGCAGCAGGTGCAGACCGTATTCGAGGTCCGATTCCCAGACCGACTTGTTCCACTCGATCTTGGTGGCGCCGAAGATGTCGTTCACGAGGATGTCCAGCCGGCCCTGCTCGCGCGCAATGCGATCCACTAGCGCGCGGACCTGCTCCGGTTCGAGATGATCGACCTGTACCGCGATACCACGACCGCCGGCGGCGTCGACAAGAGCGGCGGTCTCGTCGATCGTCTCCGGTCGATTCATCTCGGAGCGCTGGCTGCGCGTCGTTCGCCCGGTGCAATAGACGGTCGCCCCGCATGCACCGAGCTGCACGGCGATTCCGCGCCCGGCCCCGCGCGTCGCTCCGGCCACCAAAGCAACCTTGCCTGACAACGTTCCCATGGCCGGCCTCCGGTAACTGGTATAAGATAATTAGACAGTGACACACTATCTCGGCCTGGAGTGACCGGTCAAGTGAAATTAGACAGTTACAAAGATGCCGGCCTGCTGGTCTCGGCCGAGCTCGTCAACGCGCTGGCGCCGGCACTGGAGCGAGACGCCACACTGCCGACGCGCGAAGCCGTCGCCACGCTGTCTCGCATTCTCGCGGTCGATCCACCGTCCGCTGCCGCCCTGACGCAGACACACGTGCCTTCGTTCGTTGCACTGGCGCAGCGGCTTCGCGACGTATTCACCGACCTGCAGCGCCGTGACATCGACGCAGCTGCAGCGACATTGAACGAACTCCTCGCCGCACATCCGGCGCATCCGCACCTCGCGAAGGAGCGCGGCGCGTGGCGCCTGCATCATCACCCGCACGAGGCGCCGCTCGTGCCGATGTGGACTGCGATATGCGCCGCGGGACTCGCGGAAATGATCGGCGACGGCGCGGCGCAGCGCCTCGGCACTTGCAAGCGCGCCGATTGCGGGCGCGTCTATGTCGACGTCTCGAAGAATGCGAGCCGCAGGTTTTGCTCGCTGACCTGCCAGAACCGCGTCAAGGTGGCGACGTTCCGCGAGCGGGCGGGCAAACGCCGCGCGGGACGCAAGACTCGCTGAGCCGCGGCATGAGCGGCATCAACACGACTGCTTCACTCGCCGCGGACTTCATCCAGCTCGGGCTGCGGCCGGGCGCAATCGTCATGGTGCACTCCTCGCTCGGCCAAATCGGTTGGACGCAGGGCGGTCCGGTTACGGCGATCGAAGCCCTGCTCGAAGTGCTCGGGCCGGACGGCACGCTCGTCATGCCCGCGGAATCGCCGCAACTTGCTGAGCCGGGCAACAAGCACGTGTTCGATCCGCGGACCACACCGACGACGATGGGTGCGATCCCCGAGGCATTTCGCAGCTACCCGGGAACGCATCGGAGCAGCCATCCGCTGGTTTCCGTGTGCGCCTATGGCAGTCGGGCGCACGAGATCACCGCAGAGCACGCCCTGGAGTTCTGCGAAGGACGCGGCACGCCGTTCGAAAAACTCTACGACCTGGATGCCTGGACGCTGCTGCTCGGCGTCGGTTTCAATCGTTGCACCTCCCTGCACTACGCCGAGTCGCTGGTCCCGAACCGCCGCACGATGATCAGCCGCTTTCCGATCATCGAGAATGGGGTGCGCGTGTGGGTAGAGAAGCTCTCCATGGGCACCGACAATGGCACGCACTTTCCGATCGTCGGCCAGCGCTTCGTCGATCGTGGCCATGTTCGCAGCGGCAGGGTCGGGAACGCGAACGCGCTGCTGTTCTCGACGCGCGCGTTGGTGGATTTCGCCGAGAGCTATTTCCGCGAAGTCCTGGCCTAGCCAAGACCTTACATGCCGCGGAAGCGATGCTGAAACGTGCTGCTGACGGGCAAGACGTCTGTGCGCCCACGAACCGTCAGCTGCAGCTTCCCGTCCTCGCCCTTCTCCACCGCGCGGATCGCGCCGACCCGCACGATCACGCTGCGATGCACCTGCCAGAATGTTTCTGAATCGAGCGCGCCAGTCAGCTCCTTGAGCGGCGTGCGGATGTTGCCTTCGCTGTCCACCGTCACGACGCGCGTGTACTTGTCCTGCGCCTGGAAGAACAGCACTTCGTCGATGGAAAACATCTTCACCGCGTTGCCGACGCTCGCCGTGATCCACTTGATGCCTTGCTTGCTGCCCTCGCCCAGGCGCGCCTGAACCATGTCGATGAGCGCGGTCATGTCCACATGCGAGCCGCTGAGGAGCCGCGAGCGAGCCCGGTCGATTGCAAGGCTCAGCCGTTCGCGCGCCACAGGCTTCAGCAGATAGTCGACTGCGCCCTCGTCGAAGGCGTGCAGCGCGTACTCCTCGTATGCGCTGATGAAGATCACGTGGCATTGCGTGCCGGCGGCGCGCGCGACTTCCAGCCCGCTCACGCCCGGCATGCGAATGTCGAGCAGTGCAACCTGCGGGCGGTGTCGCTCGAGCGCTTCGAGCGCGGTCAGACCGTCTTCGCACTCCGCAACGACAGTCAATTCCGGCCAGAGCTCGGCCAACAGCGCGCGCAGCTCCTGTCGCTGCGGCAGTTCGTCTTCGGCAATGATCGCCGTTGGGCCCGTCATGCGGCAGCCGGCTCCAAGGGCAGAACGAGTCGCGCGAGAACGCCGCCGGCGCTGCGCTCGGCAAGCTCCAGCGACGCGGCTGAGGCGAACCGCGTGAGCAGCTGCGTGCGAATGTTGGCGAGTCCGGTGCCCTCTCCCATGCCGAGCTTCAGGCCCGCACCGTCGTCTTCCACCTGCACTTCGAGCCGCTTGCGAGCGCCGTCTTCCACGACGCGCGCGGCGAGGATCACGCGGGTCATGCCCGGCTTCGGCTCGACGCCATGCTTGATGGCGTTTTCGACCAGCGAGATGAGCAGCAACGGCGGGAACGGGACGTCATGGAGCTCGGCCGGCAGCCGGATCTCCACTCGCAGCCGGTCGCCGAGGCGCACTTTCATGAGCTCGAGGTAGCTCGCACAGATCGCGAACTGCTCGCCGAGCGTCGACTGCGCCACGCCGGTTGCCGCACGCATCTTCGGTAACGTCGCGCGCAGATGCTGAGCGAGCGCATCGATCGTCTGCGAGGCTCGCTGCGGATCGGTGGCCACGAGCGAACGCACCGACGCCAGCGTGTTGAAGAGAAAATGCGGCTCGACCTGCGCCTGCAGCACCGTGAGCCGCAGGTCCGCCTCGCTCTTCTGCAGGCTCATCCTCTCGATCTCGACGCGCCGCCGATGCTCCGCCCAGCGCCTGGATTCGGAGAAGTACGCCGGCCACGCGAGCCCGCCGCTGGCAATGAACAGGATCACCAGGTCGCGGCTCACATCGAGCGCGTAGCGCACGATCGAATGAATATCGGTCAGCGGCAACGCGTCGTGCAATCCACCAAAGCCGTGCGCCATCATCAGCCGATCGTGGAATTGCCCGGCGAACCGATCTGCCCACATCCCGACCACCATGCCGCAAATGACGGCGCCCACCACACCAACGCGCTCGACGCGCCGCGGCCAGCCGCTGTGCCGGAAGAAGGCGGCAAGCAGCGGTCCAACCCCGACCAGCATGATGTTGGACAGGCTGCTGACGACCGAGACCTCAACGGCTTCCCAGCCGTCCCTGACCATCAGCCCGTGCGATGCGCCGAACGATGTTCCGCCGAGCACGCACAGCGAGCCGAAGATCGCCGTGCGCCGCCACGCCCACGGCCAGCTGAAGACCGCGTACTTCTGGTAGAACTGGATGAACGCAGCCTCGCCCGCAGCCACATCGGGCGGCAGCGGGCGATTCAGCGGGTGCGCGGGCTCTGTCATGCAGCGCGAATCGTACGCCTCAGCGGATATCGTGGTCCCGCGCGGCGCGTTCGAGTGCTTCCTTCGGGATGAACGGACGCAGCGTCGGGTAGAACTGCGCAAAGGTGCCTTCGAACGCACCATGCTTGACGTGGCAGCGCACGCAGTTGTTGCCCGACGGCAGCGGATTGCCCTCCGTATCCTTCGCGTCGAACACGAAGAAGGCGCGACCGTCCGCGCCGCGCGACGGGTCGATCAGGTGGATCTCGTAGTTCGTGAGATCCGCCTGCGTGAAGCCATTCTGATTGATCGAGCGCTTCTGCTGATCGCTGTTGTAGAACGACAGCAGGAACATCGACCCCGGCGCGTAGCTGCCGTGCTGCACGAAATGCCGATAGGCATTCGGCTCCATCAGCACGACCTGGAATTGCCCGGGATGATCGGCGTTGAACGAGCCGGGGTTGTAGCCCATGCCGAGCGACGTGCCGAGGAAGATCCAGCTGTCGAGGTCCGCCGGCTTCTGCAGCTTGCCCTTGGGCGTGAGCTGCGCGATTTGCAGCGTATGGGTCGCCGCTTGCGATGGTTCTTGTCCGCGCGCCGCGACCGCGAGAGCGAGCGTGCCCGCGGCGACGGCGAGCAGAGCTGCGACTCGAGCGGCTGAGCTGGTGTTCATCGGATGCCTCCCACATGTCCTGTGTGTGGCACGCACGTTATAGCGTGCGGGTTGCGTCTGCCGGACTGTGCGACGAACACCGCAGCTGCGGCGACGGCAGCCTGGGTTCATGCGATGAAAGCGATCCGACGAAGGGCGCGATGATGAAGTGTCGGTGGCACTGACAACGGCCTCTACACCCAAAGTTTCCGGGCATGGCGCAAGCCGAGGATCGCCTTGGCAATGCTATTCCTGGCGTGGTCTTTGCAGTCTGCAGGGGCACTGCCCAAAAGGCTCGAAGCGAACCTCTAGTGAGCCTGAGAAAATCGTTCGTTCGCCGCGCGGCCATCGCCGCCGCACTTGTTGCTGCCTCCACGACGGCGCACGCCGTCCCTGTGCCTGGCGACTTCAGTTGCATCCCCCACTCGTTCATCGGCTGCGCAGCCGCCACGTCCACGCCGTCGGTGCCCGGGACGGGACCGGTTCACCTGATGATCGCTGGCCTTGGCCTGCTGGGCTTCGGGTTGGTGCGGCGGTGGCGGCGGACGCGATGAAATTTCCTTCGGGCGGCCGCCTCGCAGGAAGTTGACTGCGAAGCCGTTGCTACTGGCGGAGAGGGCGAGATTCGAACTCGCGAAGGTCTTGCGACCTTGCCGGTTTTCAAGACCGGTGCATTCAACCGCTCTGCCACCTCTCCGCGCGGGCGCGCATTCTCGCAGCTAGTTGAAATTCCAGCAAATACACTCATATCGCTGTATAGGCCGTTGGGTAGAATAGGCCCGTCGTTTACCGGCCGGGAGATGAATCGAATGGATCGTTATCCGAGCACTGTCATCAGCACCAGCCAGGCATCGGTGCTGTCGACCAACAAAGTTCTGCGCAACACCTACCTGCTGCTGGGCGCCACGCTGTTGTTCAGCGCCGTGACGGCTGGCGTGGCCATGGCGATCAATCTGCCCTTCATGGGACTGTGGATGCTGCTGCCCTATTTCGGGCTGGTGTACGCCGTCAATGCGACCCGCAACAGCGGCTGGGGCATTGTGTGGACGTTCGCGCTCACCGGTTTCCTCGGCCTGACGCTCGGCCCGATCCTGGAGTTCTATCTGAAGTCGGTGCCGAACGGCTCGCAGCTGGTCATGACCTCGCTCGGCGTGACTGCCGCGGCGTTCCTGGGATTGTCGGCCTACGCCGTCACGAGCAAGAAAGACTTCAGCTTCATGGGCGGCTTCCTGACCGTCGGCATCATCGGCGCTTTCGTGCTCGGCTTGGTCGCCATCTTCTTCCACCTGTCGACGCTGTCGCTGGTCGTCTCCGGACTGTTCCTGCTCTTGTCGGGCGGCATCATCCTGTACAAGACGAGCGAGATCATTCACGGCGGCGAGACGAACTACATCACCGCGACCGTGACGTTGTACGTGATGATCTACAACATGTTCCTCAGCCTGCTGCGCCTGCTCGGGGCGTCGCGCAACTGACGTGTTCTACAGACCGGGCTCGATGACCTCGAGCCCGGCCATGTAGCTACGCAGGACTTCCGGTACGACCACACTGCCGTCCGCCTGCTGATAGTTCTCCATCACTGCGACCAGAGCGCGCCCCGCCGCAACGCCTGAGCCGTTCAGCGTGTGCAATGGCTCTGGCTTACCCGTCTCCGGATTGCGCCAGCGTGCCTGCATGCGGCGCGCCTGGAACGCTTCGTAGTTCGAGCACGACGAAATCTCGCGATAGGCGTTCTGCCCGGGCAGCCAGACTTCGAGATCGTAGGTTTTGGCCGAACCGAAGCCGACGTCGCCCGCGCACAGCGCGACCACGCGATAGGGCAGCTGCAGGCGCTTCAGCACTTCCTCGGCGTTGCGCGTCAGCACTTCGTGCTCCGCGGCCGAATCCTGCGGCCGCGTCATGTGCACCAGCTCGACCTTCTCGAACTGATGCTGGCGGATCATGCCGCGCGTGTCCTTGCCGTAGGAGCCCGCCTCGGAGCGGAAGCATGGCGTGTGGGCGACGAACCGTAGCGGCAATGCGTCCGCCTCGACGATGGAGTCGCGCACCAGGTTCGTGACTGGGACTTCGGCGGTCGGTATCAGCCACAGCCCGGACTCTCCGCGCACCGCGAACTGGTCCGCTTCGAACTTCGGTAGCTGGCCCGTGCCGATCAGCGACTGCGTGTTGACGAGGTACGGCACGTACGTCTCGCGATAGCCGTGCTCGCCCGTGTGCAGGTCGAGCATGAACTGGATCAGCGCACGCTGCAGGCGCGCCACCGCGCCCGTCAGCACGGTGAATCGCGCGCCGGAAATCTTGCCGGCCGCCGCGAAGTCGACCATCTTCAGTTTCTCGCCGATCTCGACGTGATCGCGCGGCTTGAACTCCAGGCGCTGCGGCTCACCCCAGCGGCGCAGCTCGACGTTCGCGTTTTCATCGCGCCCCTCGGGCACGCTGGCGTTCAGCAGGTTCGGCAGGCCGAGGACCAGATCGTCCAGGTCCTTCTGCACCTTGGCGAGCTCTGCTTCCGCCTCCGCGAGCTGGGCTCCCAGCGTCTCGTTCTGCTTCAGGAGCGGTGCGATGTCCTGGCCCTGCGCCTTCGCCTTGCCGACGCTCTTGGCGTGCACATTGCGCTCGTTGCGCAGCTCATCCGCGCGGATCTGCCACTTCTTGCGCGACTCCTCGAGCGCGCCGAGCTGGGCCACGTCCAGCGTGAAGCCGCGGCGCGCGAGGTTGGCCGCGACCGCGGCGGGATCGGAACGAAGCAACTTGGAATCGAGCATGCGCGCAGTTTAGTTACTTCTTGCGCCTTTTCTCCAGCGCCTCGGCGATCTTGATCTCCAGACCGCGCGGCACGGGGCGGTAGTACTGTCGCGCCGGCATCCCTTCGGGAAAGTAGTTCTCGCCGGCGGCGAACGCGTCGGGCTCGTTGTGCGCATAGCGATAGTTCTTACCGTAGCCCAGCTCCTTCATCAGCCGCGTCGGCGCATTGCGCAGATGCAGCGGCACATCCAGAGAGCCGAGCGTCTTCGCGTCCTCCATCGCTTCGCCGAAGGCCACGTAGACCGCGTTGCTCTTCGCCGTACACGCGAGGAACACCACGGCCTGCGCGATCGCAAGCTCGCCCTCGGGCGTGCCGAGACGCTCGTACACTTCGCACGCCTCCAGCGCCATGGTCAGGCCGCGCGGGTCCGCGTTGCCGATGTCCTCGGAGGCCAGGCGCAGGACCCGGCGCGCGATGTAGCGCGGATCGCAGCCGCCGTCGAGCATCCGGCACAGCCAATACAGCGCAGCGTCGGGATCGCTGCCGCGTACTGACTTGTGAAGCGCCGAGATCTGGTCGTAGAACGCTTCGCCCTGCTTGTCGAAGCGCCGCAATCCACCAGTCGCGACCTCGGCCGCGATCGCCTCTGTGATCCGCGGCGGCTCGGTGACGCCCGCAAGATCCCATGAGAGCTCCAGCATGTTCAGTGCGCGCCGCGCATCGCCATCGGCGGCACGTGCGATGAGCGCGAGTGCCGGCTCGTCCACCTCGATCGGATGACCGCCGCGAGCCTGCTGCTCCAATGCCCGCCCCAATACCTGGCGAAGATCTGCTTCCGTCAGCGAACGCAGTACGTACACTCGCGCGCGCGACAGCAACGCGTTGTTCAGCTCGAACGACGGATTCTCGGTGGTGGCGCCGATGAACACGAGCGTGCCGTCTTCGACCCACGGCAGAAATGCATCCTGCTGTGCCTTGTTGAAGCGATGCACTTCGTCGAGGAACAGCACCGTGCGCCGCGCCGATTCCTTGCGCACCTCGGCGGCACGCTCCGCCGCCGCACGAATGTCCTTCACGCCAGCCATCACGGCAGAGAATGCGATGAACTCCGCGTCGCAGGTCTGCGCGACGAGGCGCGCAAGCGTCGTCTTGCCCGTGCCGGGCGGACCCCAGAGGATCATCGAGTGCAAGTGCCCGCCTTCGAGCATCCGGCGCAGCGGCTTGCCGGCGCCCAGCAGGTGCGCTTGTCCGACGTATTCGTCGAGCGACGCGGGGCGCATGCGATCCGCGAGCGGACGCGTCTCCGGCGCTGCGGCGGATCGCGGGCTCATGACTTCCTCGTCAACGCCTCGACGCGCATCGCCCAGCCGCCGAGCCACGCCAGCGCGAGCGTGAGCCCGCAGACGATGCCGACGGTGTTCGCGTAAACATCTCTGAGGTCGGCTTGGCGACCCCAGTGCATCGCGCCTTGTAACCCCTCGATCACGATGCCCATGACGAGCAGCCCGACGCCGATCATCGGATAGCGCGTGCGCGGATAGATCCCTGCGAACCACAGCGACAGCACGGCGTAGCCGACGATGTGCTCCGCTTTGTCGTTGATGCCTCCCAGCTTGGGCAGGTCATGTGCAGGCATGAGGCTCGCGATGATTGCGCCCCCGATCAATATCCAGCCGAGCACGAGCCACAGGCGTGGATGGCGCAGTGCGAGCAACATCTTGCTACTGCTTGGCCGGCGCGGCTTGCGATGACGCGTCGCCGATCACGTCGGCGCCGGGCGGCACCGTGAAGGTGAATCGCGACGGGTCCAGCGGCGGATTGCGCTCCACCTTGCTGAATTCCAGGCTCGTCGTCTGCCCGAGCTTGTCGGCGAGTTGCATGTATTTCAGGACCGCGCCCTCGAAGCCCAGTCGGACCCACTTGAAATCTGTGTCGTCGCGCCGCGGTTCCATGCGCACCCAGTCCAGCGCTCCTTCCCGCGTCGCCTGCGTGACGTTGAAGTTATCCGAGAGGTTGCTACGACCGCTCAACAGCATCGCCGGCGTCGCCGACAGGGTTTCGTCGAGCTTTCGCACCGTCACCTGCTCCAGATCGCTGTCGTAGATCCAGATGCGCGTGCCGTCGGCGACGATCACTTGCTGATACGGCTCGCGATAGTCCCAGCGAAAACGGTCCGGGCGGGAGATTGCCAGTGTGCCGCTCGCTTCATCGATCGACTGCCCGTTACGGTCCGTGAGCACTTGCTTGAACTGCGCCTGCATGCTGTCGAGCCCCTGCAGGAACGATTCGACCCGCTTCTGGCCCGCTTGCGCGGTTTGCTCAGCGGCGCCCAGCGCCGGACCGGCCGCTGCGGCGAGAGAGATCAGCGCGCCAGCGAGGCGCGCCCATTGCAGACACTTCATTGGGATCACTCTTCCGGAGGCGCCGGCGCCAGGACTTCGCGCATGCCGTTCGACTGCAGCGGCCCGACGAGACCCGCCGCTTCCATCGTCTCGATCATGCGCGCGGCGCGGTTATAGCCGATCTTCAGGCGGCGCTGCACACCGGAAATCGAGGCCTTGCGGCTTTCGACGACGATGCGCACGGCCTGGTCATACAACGGATCCTGCTCGCCTTCGATGCCGCCCTCGACTTCGACGCCGGGATCGCCCGGCTCGCCCGGCATGCCGGGGATCGGCATGCTCGGCCCTTCGAGGATCTCGCGCACGTAGTTCGGCTCCGCGCTGCGCAGGCCGCCGACGACGCGATGCACTTCCTGGTCGGAAACGAACGCACCGTGCACGCGGATCGGCACCGAGGTGCCGGGCTGAAGGAACAGCATGTCGCCGTGCCCGAGCAGCTGCTCCGCGCCCATCTGGTCGAGGATCGTGCGCGAGTCGACCTTCGCCGAGACCTGGAACGCGATGCGCGTCGGGATATTGGCCTTGATGAGACCGGTGATGACATCGACCGACGGACGCTGCGTGGCGAGGATCAGGTGGATGCCGGAAGCGCGCGCCTTCTGCGCGAGCCGTGCGATCAGCTCCTCCACCTTCTTGCCGACGATCATCATCATGTCGGCGAGCTCGTCGACGATGACCACGATGAACGGCAACGGGTCGAGCAGCGGGACTTCGTCCGGGTTGCCGTCCGGGCCGAGCGCCTTCATGAGCAGCGGATCGCGGATCGGCTGGCCCGCCTCCTGCGACTCCTTCAGCTTGCGGTTGAAGCCAGCGAGGTTGCGCACGCCGAGCGCCGCCATCAGCTGGTAGCGACGCTCCATCTCCGCCACGCACCAGCGCAGCGCGTTCGCTGCCTCTTTCATGTCGGTGACGACCGGCGCCAGCAGGTGCGGGATGCCCTCGTACACCGAGAGCTCCAGCATCTTCGGATCGATCATGATCAGGCGAATGTGCTCGGCCGTCGCCTTGTAGAGCAGCGACAGGACCATCGCATTGACGGCCGTGGATTTGCCCGAACCGGTCGTACCGCCCACCAGCAGGTGCGGCATGCGCGCGAGATCGGCGACTACGGGCGCGCCGCTGATGTCCTTGCCGAGCACCAGCGCCAGCGGCGAGGTCATCTCGTCATAGGTCTTCGACTTGATGATCTCGCCGAGCGTGACCAGCTCGCGCTTCTCGTTCGGGATTTCCAGGCCCACGGTCGACTTGCCGGGAATCACTTCGACGATCCGCACGCTGACCGCGGACAGCGCGCGCGCCAGATCCTTCGCGAGATTGCTGATCTGGTTGACCTTCACACCGGGCGCCGGACGCAGCTCGAAGCGCGTGATCACCGGGCCCGGGTGGACTTCGACCACTTCGGCCTCGACGTCGAAATCGCGCAGCTTGAGCTCGACCAGCCGCGACATCGCTTCGAGCGCTTCAGCGGAGTAGCCGGCCTGCCGCACCGGCGGATCGTCGAGCAGCTTCAGCGCCGGCAGCTCTTTCGCCGCCGGGCGGTCGAACATCGCGACCTGGCGCTCCTTCTCGTGGCGCTCGCTCTTCTCCACCTTGTGCACGACCGGCTCGATCTTCGGCGGCGGCCGGCTGGCGACGCGGCGCTGTTCCTCGCGGATGACTTCGCTGCGCGCCTCTTTCACTTCGCGGCCCGCTTTGATCTGCCGCGCGCTGGAGATGCGGCCGGACAGCCAGCCGAGCGCGTTCAAGGTCACGCGGCCGGTGCGGTCCATGATCTCGATCCACGATACGCCCGCGAACAGCGAGACGCCCGCGAGCCACAGCGCGAGCATCAGCAGCGTTGCGCCGAGAAAGCTGAGCCCGGCATCCAGTCCCTGTCCGACGAACGAGCCGAGCACGCCGCCCGCGGAGCTCGGATACCGGGCCACGGTGAAATGCAGACTCGCGAGCCCGCAGCTCGTGATCAGTGTCAGCACGAAGCCGACGGCGCGAAATGCGACGGTCGCGCGCGAGGGCGCATCGCTCTTGCTGCGATCCTGGTACAGCAGCCAGCCGGTCACGCCGATCATGATCGGGAACAGGAACGCGGGTGCGCCGAACAGCATGATCAGCAACCCGGACAGGTGCGCGCCGAGCGGACCGATCACGTTGGAGATCGGACCCGGCTCGCCGGTCGTCGCGAACGACGGATCGTTGCGATCGTAGGTAATGAGCGCTGCGAGCACGATCAGCGCGAGCGCGCCGAACACCCACAGCGCGCCCTCGCGCAGCGAGCGCACGACCGTCGCACCCAGTCGCACTCCACCTCGCGCCTCAGCACTGGTCGCCAAAGTCAATTCACCTCAAATAAACACACTAACTTTTTGATATTCAAACGAGATCGGGCGCGCATTGCAAGGAAAATCGCTGCGGTGCGCCGCTCGTCCCAACGCACGAGCCGCGCCCTCGGGCTCACTTCGACTATCGCGAGCATCGACGCGATCTATTTGGCGGCACCACGCTCATTTACATACCATGACTGTCCAACCCGTTTGGGAAACTTGCGAGGAAGTATCCATACATGAGCGCTCCCCGTCACTGCCGGCTCCTGATCCTGGGCTCCGGTCCCGCCGGTTATGCCGCCGCTGTCTACGGTGCGCGCGCCAACCGCAAGCCGGTGCTGCTCACGGGAGTCGAGGAAGGCGGTCAGCTCATGACCACCATCGAAGTCGACAACTGGCCGGGCGATCCGCACGGACTCACCGGCCCCGGGCTGATGGAGCGCATGCGCAAACACGCCGAGCGCTTCAACACCGAGGTCGTCAACGATCACATCAACAAGGTCGATCTGTCGCGGCGACCGTTCCAACTCGATGGCGACAGCGGCAAGTACACCTGCGACGCGCTGATTATCGCAACCGGCGCGACTGCGAAGTACCTCGGGCTCGAGTCCGAGCAGAATTATCGCGGCCGCGGCGTGTCGGCCTGCGCGACCTGCGACGGGTTCTTCTTCAAGAACCAGAAGGTCGCCGTGGTCGGCGGCGGCAACACCGCGGTCGAGGAGGCGCTGTACCTGTCGAACATTGCGTCGCACGTCACGCTGATCCACAGACGAGACACGCTGCGCTCGGAAAAGATCCTGCAGGATCATCTGTTCGAAAAGCAGCACGCCGGCAAGGTCAGCATCATCTGGAACCACAACGTCGCGGAAGTGTTAGGTGACGAGAACGGCGTGACTGGTCTGCGCATCGCGCCCGTCGCCGGCGGTCCGACGCGCGATCTCGACGTCACGGGCGTATTCATCGCGGTCGGCCACGCGCCGAACACTCAGCTCTTCGAAGGGCAGCTCGAAATGAAGGGCGGCTACCTGATCGTCAAGTCGGGCAATGGCGGCAACGCCACGCAGACGAGCGTGCCCGGCGTATTCGCGGCCGGCGACGTCGCCGACCATGTCTACCGGCAGGCAATCACGTCGGCCGGCACCGGCTGCATGGCAGCGCTCGATGCGGACAAGTATCTGGACCAGCTCGACGCCGCGAACAAGCGCTGAAGTGACGCTACGCGTCGTCGATTCGATCGCGAACGTCCCGGCGGAGCAATGGAATGCGCTCGACCTCGCCGGCAATCCGTTCGTGCGCCACGAATTCCTGTCGACCCTCGAGCGCACCAGCTGCGTCGGCGCGGACACCGGCTGGTCGCCGCGGCACCTGCTGCTGCAGACTGCCGGGGGCGAGCTCGAAGCGGCGCTGCCCCTCTACAGCAAGAGCGACTCGTGGGGCGAATTCGTTTTCGACTGGAGCTGGGCGCGCGCCTACGCGCAAGCGGGCCTGCACTACTACCCTAAACTCGTCAGCATGGCGCCGTTCACGCCGGCAACCGGGCCGCGCCTGCTGGCGAAGACGCAAAGCGCGCGCGAGCGCATGGCAGCTGCGCTGATCCAATATGCGCGCGCCGAGCGTGTGTCCTCCGCTCACGTCCTGTATGTCACTGATGACGACCGCGCCGCGTTCGGCTCGGCCGACTACCTGTGGCGGAAGGATTGCCAGTTCCATTGGCACAACCGCGGTTACGCGAGCTTCGATGCCTTCCTGGCCACGTTCCGCTCGGACAAGCGCAAGAAGGCGCTGCGCGAACGGCGGCGCGTGCAGGAAAACGGCGTCGCATTCCGCACGCTCGCCGGCGAGGAGATGGACGGGCGGCTGTGGGACATCGTGTTCGGGTTTTCCGCCGGCACGTTCGCCGTGCGCGGCCACGAGCACTACCTCAACGCCGATTTCTTCCGCTCCGTGTCGACGGCGCTGCCGGGCGCCGTCGTCGTGAAGCTGGCCGAGATTCAGGGCACGCCGATCGCGGCTGCCATTTTCTTCCGCGGCGGGGACACACTTTACGGGCGCTACTGGGGCACGGCCGCGGAGTTTCACAGCCTGCATTTCGAGACGTGCTATTACCAGGGAATTGAGTACTGTATCGAGCAAGGGCTGCAGCGCTTCGAGCCCGGCACGCAGGGCGAGCACAAGGTGCCGCGCGGCTTCGAGCCGGCGCAGACCTGGTCGGCGCACTGGATCGCGGATCCGCGTTTCCGGCGCGCGATCGACAGCTACCTGGACCAGGAGCGGGCGGCCGTGGACGAATACATGCGGCAAGTGCAAGAGCACGTTCCGTTCAAGAAGGAGTCGGGCTGAAGCCCGGCCTGCAGGCGCATGCGCGGCTCGATCGTCTGGCTCTCCGAACGCGACTCGCCCGACGCGTTTCCGCCGGTGGACCGCGCGCTGCGCGAACCGGATGGCCTGCTCGCGGCGGGCGGTGACCTGACGCCGCCGCGGCTGCTCGCCGCCTATCGGCGCGGCATTTTCCCGTGGTACTCGCGCGGCCAGCCCATCCTGTGGTGGTGCCCGGACCCGCGCGCCGTGCTGTTTCCAGGTGAGTTGCGCGTCTCGCGCAGCCTCGCCAAGTCGATGCGCAACCGCGGCTATGTCACGCGCCTGAACACGGCCTTCCGGGATGTCATTCGCGCGTGCGGCAGCAGCGAGCTGCGGCCGGGCGGCACGTGGTTGTCACCGGAAATGCGCGCCGCCTACCTGAAACTCCACAGGCTCGGGTTCGCTCACTCGGTCGAGACCTGGGCAGGCGAGCGGCTGGTCGGCGGGCTCTACGGCGTGGCGCTCGGCGCGGTGTTCTTCGGCGAGTCCATGTTCAGCGTCGAGCGCGATGCGTCGAAGGTCGCCCTCAAACGGCTGTGCGACGAGCTCCTGGCGCGCGATTTCCGGATGATCGACTGCCAGATGGCGACGCCGCACCTGCTCAGCCTGGGTGCGCAGCTCATCCCCCGCCCCTCCTTCATCGAGCTGCTGGCCGCCCACGTGGGCAGCTCAGCCCCTCCCAGCCGTTGGGCGGATGCGACGGCAGCATCCGCTGACAGCAATCCGGTCACTTGATTGCCGGGTTGCGCCGCGAGCGCAGCGTGGCTTCCTGCGTTCGTTGCATTGCCCCATCCCTTTATGCACAATTCGCGCGCTTTCCGGCTGCGACCCGGGCAAACCCTAAGAGTGCATGGCGAAAGAGGACGCAATTCAGATGGAAGGACGTGTGGTCGACACACTTCCGAACACGACCTTTCGCGTCCAGCTGACGAACGGTCACACGGTGATTGCGCACATCTCGGGGAAGATGCGCAAAAACTACATCCGCATTCTCACCGGTGACCAGGTGACGGTCGAGCTCACGCCGTACGACCTGACGAAGGGAAGAATCATTTATCGAGGTCGCTGAGAGTCAGGCTGAAGCTGCTGCGCAGGGATGCGCGAATGGCGCGGGTGCAGGACGCACTGGAGCGCCCTGACCCACCACTTTTCAGCTTCCTTCGAGTAGCGCCTGCTCGCTGTCGGCGCGAGTTTCCACTTTCAAGGCGTCGTCGGCGCCGAGCGTAACGAACGCGTGCCCGCCGCCCGCGAGACGGCCGAACAGCAGCTCTTCCGCCAGCGGACGCTTGATCGACTCCTGGATGACGCGCGCCATCGGCCGCGCGCCCATCTTCGGATCGTAGCCCTTGCGTGCGAGCCATTCGCGCGCCGCGTCGTCGACGTGCAGCTGCACGCCCTTCTGCTCGAGCTGCGCCTCCACTTCGACCAGCAGCTTGTCGACCACGCGCTGAATCGTGCGCGTGTCCAGGCCGTTGAACTGGATGATGCCGTCGAGACGATTGCGGAACTCCGGCGAGAACAACCGCTTGATCGCTTCCATGCCGTCGCTCGCGTGATCCTGCTGCGTGAAGCCGATCGACGGGCGGTTCATCTCGAACGCGCCGGCGTTGGTCGTCATCACGATGATCACGTGGCGGAAGTCGGCCTTGCGGCCGTTGTTGTCGGTGAGCGTGCCGTGGTCCATGACCTGCAGCAGCAGGTTGAAGACGTCCGGGTGCGCCTTCTCGATCTCATCGAGCAGCAGCACCGAGTGCGGATGCTTGTTGATCGCCTCGGTCAGCAGGCCGCCCTGGTCGAAGCCGACGTACCCCGGAGGCGCGCCGATGAGGCGCGACACCGTGTGCCGCTCCATGTACTCGGACATGTCGAAGCGGATCAACTCCACGCCGAGCGCGATCGCCAGCTGCCGCGTGACTTCGGTCTTGCCGACGCCGGTGGGGCCGGCGAACAGGAACGAGCCGACCGGCCGGCGCTGATCGCCGAGCCCGGAGCGCGACATCTTGATCGCCGCGGCGAGCGACTCGATCGCCGGGTCCTGGCCGTAGATGACCAGCTTGAGGTTGCGCTCGAGGTTGCGCAGCGTGTCCTTGTCGTTGCTCGAGACATTCTTCGGCGGGATGCGGGCGATGCGCGCCACCACGTCCTCGACCATCTGCGTCGTGACCATTTCCTCGCGTTCGCCTTCCGGCTTCAGCCGCAGGCGCGCGCCCGCCTCGTCGATGACGTCGATCGCCTTGTCCGGCAGTTGCCGGTCGTTGATGTGCCGGGCGGCAAGCTCGGCCGCCGCGACCAGCGCATCGTCGGCGTACTTCACGCCGTGATGCTCCTCGAACCGCGTGCGCAAACCCTTGAGGATCTCGATCGTCTCCTGGACCGACGGCTCGGTGATGTCGACCTTCTGGAAACGCCGCGCCAGCGCGTGGTCCTTCTCGAAGATGCCGCGGTACTCGCTGTACGTCGTCGAGCCTATGCAGCGCAGCTCGCCGTTCGCCAGCGCGGGCTTGATCAGGTTCGAGGCGTCCATGACGCCGCCGGAGGCGGCGCCGGCGCCGATCACCGTGTGGATCTCGTCGATGAACAGGATCGAGCCGGGATTCTTCTTCAGCTCGGAGAGCACGCTCTTCAGCCGCTTCTCGAAATCGCCGCGATACTTCGTGCCGGCGATCAGCGCGCCCATGTCGAGCGCGTAGACGGTGCTGTCGCTCAGCACTTCCGGCACCTTGTCCTCGACGATCATGCGCGCCAGGCCTTCCACCAGCGCGGTCTTGCCGACGCCGGCCTCGCCGACGTACAGCGGGTTGTTCTTGCGCCGGCGGCACAGGATCTCGACCGTGCGCTCGATCTCCAGGCGCCGGCCGATCAGCGGATCGATGCGCCCTTCCATCGCCAGCTTGTTCAGGTTGGTCGTGAACTTCTCCAGCGCGGTGCCGCCGTCCGGCTCACTGCGCTCGGCCTCGGTGCCGGACGCCGGCTCGTCCTTGTCGGGACGGTCCTCGGCGATCTTCGACAGGCCGTGGGAGATGTAGTTGACGACGTCGAGGCGAGCCACGTCCTGCATGGACAGCAGGTACGCCGCGTGCGAATGCTTCTCGCTGAAGATCGCGACCAGGACGTTCGCCGCCGTCACTTCCTTCTTGCCGCTCGACTGGACGTGAAACACGGCGCGCTGCAGGACGCGCTGGAAGCCCAGCGTCGGCTGCACTTCGCGGTCGTCGTCGTCCTTGAGGCGCGGCGTCGTCTGGTCGATGAAATCCTTGAGGTCCTTGCGCAGCCGCGCCACGTCGGCGCCGCACGCCCGCAGGATCTCCCGCACCTTGGGGGTGTCCACGATGGCGAGCAGCAGATGCTCGACCGTCATGAACTCATGGCGCGCCTCGCGCGCCGACTGGAATGCCTCGTTCAGGCAGATTTCGAGTTCGCTGCTTAACACTTAACTGGCTCTCTCACGTCTCTTCCATGGTGCACAGGAGCGGGTGCTGATGCTGCCGCGCGTACGTCGTGACCTGTGCAACCTTGGTTTCGGCAATCTCGAAGGTGAACACGCCGCACACGCCCTTGCCCCGGGTGTGAACCTCCAACATAACGCGCGTCGCCGTCGTCCGATCCATGTTGAAGATGCGCTCCAGCACATCCACGACGAACTCCATGGGCGTGTAGTCGTCGTTCAGCAGGACGACCTGGTAAAGCGGTGGTCGCTTGAGCTTCGGCTCGGCCTCTTCGGTAACGAGCTCGTGCTCACGCCGTGTGCTCTCTTCAGTCATCAACGTCGACGCATGTTCAATTCGGACTCTTTATAGGGTGGAAATCCAGACAATACAAGGCAGCATCCCTCGTAACGTGCGCTGCGTCGAGCTCTGCGCAACTACAGCCGCCGCAGTGAGTTACGCGTGAATTACAGGGCCTGCGCCACCGTGCGGATCGGCCGGAAGGACAATTTTCACCGGCCCGATCGTGCCGGAATTTACCCGGTCATGCGGCCGGCTTGCCCGCTGCCGCGCGCACTGCAGGCCCCAGCGTTACGCGCGCGGGATGTGTCGCCTGCTGCAGTCAGCCGCCGCGAATTTGCGACGTAACTTTCACTAATGAGAACAATCTCTTGTGACAGGCTAACGCGACTCTTTATCATGGCGCGCCCGCAACCCGAAGCGGCAGTGACTGCGTTTATTAGGGCCCGTCATCAGTGCATCAGTGCGTCGTACATCAGTAAATGTCGTTTTCCGCCACCCTGCGTGACCTACAGACGCTGTCCGGACAGCAGTTGCTGGACCGCGCCACGCGGACTCTGCCGCGGGCGCTGACTGTCGTTCTCGTCATCGGTATCGCGTGGCAACTCGTGCAAATGACGTGGCTGCTGCTCGATAGCCGCGCGCCCGCCGAATCCACGGCCATGGTGATGGCGCCCCCGCCGGCCACGGCGGTGCGCAAGGGCATCGACGTCCAGGCGATTGCCAACGCCCACCTGTTCGACGTCGCGCAGGCCGAGCAGCAGGCCCCGGAAGATGCGCAACCCACGCAGATGAACCTGATCCTGGCTGGGGTGTTCGCGGCGAACGATCCCACCAAGGGTCTGGCAATGATCGGCGAATCGGCGCAATCCTCGAAGGTATACGCGGTCGGCGCCGTCGTACGTCCGGGCACGAAGCTGCATTCGGTGTACCTGGATCGCGTCATTCTCGAACGCAACGGGCAACTCGAAACGCTGTCGCTGCCGCGCCCGAGCACTGCAGGCATCATTACGACGCGCTCGGCGGCGGTGCCGCGGCCGGGCGGCGGTCAATTCGCGGACAACCTGCGACGCATCGCCGAAACGAATCCGACGGCCTTCGCCGAGGTCGTACGCCCGCAGCCGGTGTTCGCCAACGGCGTGCAGCGCGGCTATCGCGTGTACCCGGGCCGCAACCGGCAGCAGTTCGCGAAGCTCGGCCTGCAGCCGGGCGACCTGGTGCTGTCGATCAACGGCACGCCGCTCGACGACCCGCAGCGAGGCATGGAGATCTTCAACACGATCGGCACGTCCGATCGCGTCAGCGTCACCGTCGAGCGCAATGGTCAGTCGCAGGAACTGACGCTCAACACGGCGCAGATCACCTTGCCGGACGCGAATTCGCCTGCGCCGCGCCGTGCCGACCAGCCGCGGCAGATCCCGACGCCGGCCTTCACGCCCGAGCCGGAATAACTCACTGGCCCAGCCCCGAGCAAGCAAGGACCGTCCATGACGATCTTCAAGAACAATGGCCACCACGCGCGCCTGACTGCGTTCGCAGTCGCGTGTGCGCTGACCTGGGGTGCGGCGCCGGCGCAGCAAGTGGCCCAGGCCCAGGCCCAGCAGCAGACGACGATTACTCCCGCGTTCCGCGACGCCGACCTGACCCAGATTATCGAGGCCGTCAGCCAGATCACCGGCAAGACCTTCATCGTCGATCCGCGCGTGCGCGCCCAGGTGACCATCCTGTCCTCGACGCCGATGTCGCCGGACGCGTTCTACGAGACGTTCCTGTCGATCCTGCAGGTGCACGGCTTCGTCGCGGTGCCCGCCGGCAATTCGATCAAGATCATTCCGGACGCGAACGCGCGCCAGCTGCCGGGGCAGGAGGATCTGCCGAGTCGCGTCAACGGCAACTCCGACGAGTTCATCACGCAGGTCATCGCCGTGCGCAACGTGAGCGCCGCACAGCTGGTGCCGGTGCTGCGCCCGCTGATCCCGCAGTACGGCCACCTGGTCGCGTATCCGGCGTCGAACATGCTGATCATCTCGGACCGCGCCAGCAACGTCGCCCGCATGATGCGCATCATCCAGCGCATCGATCAGGGCGGCGACGAAGAGATCGACATCGTGCGACTGGAGAATGCCAGCGCCTCCGACATCGTCCGCGTCGTCAACGCGCTGAACCAGGGACCGGGGCAACAGGCCGAAGCAGCCACGACGAGCGCTCGGCTGGTCGCCGACGACCGGACCAACAGCGTGCTGATCTCCGGCGAGAAAGCGCAGCGCCTGCGCCTCAAGGCCCTGGTCACGCATCTCGACACGCCGCTCGAAACGGGCGGCGATACGCGCGTGCGCTACCTGAACTACGCCGATGCCGAGCAGATCGCCGGCAAGTTGAAGGAACAGGTCACCGGCATCACGCAGGCCGCACCAGGCGCGCCGGGACAGCCTGCCGGACCGCAGGCCGCCGCCGACCGCAGCACGACCATTTGGGCCGATAAGCAGACCAACGCGCTGGTCATCACGGCGCCGCCGAAGATCATGCGCTCGATCATGGGCGTGGTAGACAAGCTCGACATCCGCCGGCTGCAGGTGCTGGTCGAGGCGATCCTGGTCGACGTCTCGGAGCTCAAGAGCGCCGAGCTCGGCGTGAACTGGGCGGTCGGCAACACCGACTCCGACAGCACCGTGCCGATCGGCACGTTCAATCAGACCGTCGGCAACTCCAGCATCGGCAGCATCGCCGCGGCGATCTCCGATCCCTCCAACATCGACCCGGCCGCTCTGCCGAGCGGCCTGACGCTCGGCGCCGGCCGGTTCCTCGATGCGGGTACGAACTTCGCGCTGCTGCTGCGCGCTCTACGCGGCGACAGCAACACCAACATCCTGCAGACCCCGTCGATCATCACGCTCGACAACGAGGAAGCGGAGATCAAGGTCGCGCAGGAGGTGCCGTTCCTCACCGGCTCGTTCACGAACACCGGCGTCGCGAACCAGCAGGGCCAGGTCAATCCGTTCCAGACCATCCAGCGCGAGGAAGTCGGCACGATCCTCAAGATCACGCCGCAGATCAACGAAGGCGACGCCGTGATGCTCAAGATCGAGCAGGAAGATTCCAGCGTCGCGGCCGGCACGCAGGGCGCGGTCGACCTGGTCACCAACAAGCGCACCGTGACGACCACGGTGCTGGTCGACGACGGCGGCGTGGTAGTGCTCGGCGGTCTGATCACCGACACCGCGCGTGAGACCGAGAACCGCGTGCCGATCCTCGGCTCGATCCCGATCATCGGCGAGTTGTTCAAGACGCGCAGCGGCAACAAGGAAAAGCGCAACCTGATGCTCTTCATCCGGCCGACGATCCTGCGCGACGGCGCCCAGGCGGCAATCGAGACCAACGCGAAGTACAACGTCTTGCGCAATCAGCAGCTGCAGCGCCGCGGCGGCAAGGTCACGCTGCTGCCCGGCGAGCGTCAGCCGCTGCTGCCGCCGATCGAAGAGTTGTCGAAGTACGCCGATCCGACCGCCGGTGCGAAGCAGCCCGCCCCCGGCACGGACCCGACGAAACAGAAACCGGTGGAAACTTCACCGCTGCCGCAGCAACCGCAGCCGGAACAGCAGCCGCCGGAACAGCAGAGCCCGCCGCCGCAACAGTCGCAGCCGCAGACTGTGACGCCCCAGCCGCCCGGGGCGCAGCAGCAGTAGGCTGCAGATCGAGACGGAGGTCGTCATGAGCGCGCAACCAGAATCTGCTTCGGCCCCAGCATCCGCTGTGCGCCCGACCGGGGCCCAGCTGCTGTCGTTCGCCTTCTGCAAGCGTCACGGCGTGCTCATTCAGAAGACGGGCGAGGACGGCGCTGAAGCCGTCTATCGCGCTGGTGCGCAACCGGCGGCGATCGCCGAGGTGCGACGCGTGCTCGGCATGCCGCTGCAGCTGCGGCGCGTGGACAGCGACGCCTTCGATCAACTGTTGCGAACACTTTACGAAGGTGGGACGAGCGTGGCCATGCAGATGGTCAGCGGCATGGAAGACGAAACCGATCTCGCGCACCTCGCGCAGGATCTGCCCGAGCAGGCCGACCTGCTCGAGAGCGACGACCAGGCGCCGATCATCAAGCTGATCAACGCGATCCTCACCCAGGCGGTGAAGGACAACGCGTCCGACATTCACGTCGAGCCGTTCGAGAACCGCCTGGTCGTGCGCTTTCGCATCGACGGCGTGCTCCGCGAAGTGCTCCAGTCGCGTCGCGCAGTCGCGCCGCTGGTGGTGTCGCGTATCAAGGTCATGTCGAAGCTCGACATCGCGGAGAAGCGCCTGCCGCAGGACGGCCGCATCTCGCTGCGCGTCGCCGGCCGGGCGGTCGACGTGCGCGTCTCGACGATTCCCGCCGGCCACGGCGAGCGCGTGGTGCTGCGTCTGCTCGACAAGCAGGCGGGCCGTCTCGAGCTGAACTCGCTCGGCATGGATCCGCGCACGCAGAAATTCATGGATGAGCTGATCCACAAGCCGCACGGGATCCTGCTGGTGACGGGTCCGACGGGCTCGGGCAAGACCACGACCCTGTACGCGTCGCTGGAGCGCATCAACGACAACACGCGCAACATCATGACGGTCGAGGACCCGATCGAGTACTACATCGACGGCATCGGTCAGACTCAGGTCAACACCAAGGTCGAGATGACGTTCGCGCGCGGGCTGCGCGCGATTCTGCGCCAGGATCCGGACGTGGTGATGGTCGGCGAAATCCGCGACCTGGAGACCGCGCACATCGCCGTGCAGGCATCGTTGACCGGACACCTCGTGCTCTCGACTCTGCATACCAACACCGCAGTCGGTGCGCTCACCCGTCTGCGCGACATGGGCGTGGAACCGTTCCTGCTCTCGTCGAGCCTGGTCGGCGTTCTCGCACAGCGCCTGGTGCGCGTGCTGAACCCGGAGACCAAGGAGGCGTATGTCGCCGGCGAGTACGAACGGCGCTTGCTGAACCTGCCGGACAACGCCCCGTCGCCGACGCTGTACCGGCCCGGCGCCGACAGCAACCAGGGCTTCAAGGGTCGCACCGGCATCTACGAGCTGGTGGTGGTCGACGACGCGATGCGTACGATGATTCACGACGGTGCGAGCGAGCAGGAGCTCGACCGTCACGCCCGCATCATGACGCCCAGTATCCGCGACGACGGTCGTGCGAAGATCCTCAACGGCACGACCACGATCGAGGAAGTGCTGCGAGTCACGCGCGAGGACTAGGACCAGAAACAGTTGGGCGCTTTCGAATACACCGCGGTCGACGCTACGGGGCGTGAGCGCAAAGGCGTTCTCGAAGGCGACACCGCGCGTGCGGTCCGGCAGATGCTGCGCGACCAGAGCCTGCTGCCGCTCGCGGTCAACGAAGTCCTGCAGTCCGAAACTCGCCGGGATAGCAAGCAGTTCACCCTGCGCCGCGGCATCTCCGCCGCGGACCTCTCGCTGCTCACGCGACAGATCGCAACCCTGGTGCGTTCCGGCCTGCCGCTCGAAGAAGCGCTGGCGGCCGTGTCCGAGCAGACCGAGCGCCCGCGGATCCGCAACATCGTGATGGGCGTGCGCGCCAAAGTCATGGAAGGCCATGCGCTCGCCGACGGCCTCGCAGACTTCCCGGCAGTGTTCCCGGAGTTGTATCGCGCGACGGTTTCCGCCGGCGAGCAGTCGGGTCACCTGGACACCGTGCTGGAGCGGCTCGCCGACTACACCGAGAGCCGTGAGCAGCTGCGCAGCCGGACGCTCACTGCGATGCTCTACCCCGTACTGCTGTTCGTGGTCTGCATCTCCATCGTCGCGCTGCTGCTGACCTTCGTGGTGCCGAAGATCGTCAAGCAGTTCGAGAACTCGAAGGCCGCGCTGCCGTTCCTCACGCAGGGGCTGATTGCGATCTCCGACTTCCTGCGCAACTGGGGCCTGTTGACGCTGATCGTGGTCATTCTTGCGTTCGTGGGTTTCTTCCGCTGGCTGCGCGACCCCGCGGCGCGGCGCCGCTTCCACCGCTTCCTGCTGCGACTGCCGCTCATCGGCAAGGTCGTGCGCGGCACCAACACCGCGCGTTTCGCCCGCACGTTCTCCACTCTGACGTCGAGCGCCGTGCCGGTGCTGGAAGCTATGCGCATCGCCGGCGAGGTGGTGACGAACCTGCCGATGCGCGACGCGGTGCAGGACGCCGCCGCGCGCGTGCGCGAAGGCGCGCCGATCGGACGCTCGCTCGGCGCGTCCAAGATGTTTCCGCCGATGATGATCCACCTGATTTCGTCGGGCGAAACCAGCGGCGACCTCGAGACGATGCTGGATCGCGCGGCCACGAACCAGGAGCGCGAGATGGATTCGATCCTCGGCGCCGTGGTCGGCTTGCTCGGGCCGCTGATGATTCTGGTGATGGGTGGGCTCGTGCTGCTGATCGTGCTCGCGATGCTGCTGCCGATTTTCCAGCTCAATCAACTCATTGCCTGAAGCGCCGCGGATTGCCCGGAAGTCGCTATTGCGGTACGGCGCGCGACCTTCTATATAGTCGCCAACTCCTGCGACCAGCGCTGCGATGAGCGAGAAGCCGGAATCCGAAGAGTTCGAAGATGAGGAAGACGATGGCGGCGCCGTCGACTCCGACGATCTCGACGTCGATCACCTCATCGCCGACCTCGACAAGCGCAAGAAGACGGTCGTCAAGGCCGGCGAGCCCGCGTGGCGCCGGCTCGAGCGCATCCGCGAAGAGCGCCAGACCGCCGAGCAGCTGTCGGATTTCGACGACTACGAGATCGGCGACGGCGACGGCGAGATGAAACCCAAACGTAATAAATAGCCCGCCGCGACCCTCGGAACTGCAGCACCGGCGCACCCGTTGCGCGAACAGGTGCGAGCCCTGCGCAAAACCCACGTCGATCGATCGCTTGCCGAAGTGCGGGAGCAGGCGGCGCACTGCCGCGACTGCCCGTTGTGGAAACATGCCACGCAGACCGTGTTCGGCGCAGGAAGCCGATCGGCACGCATCATGCTGGTAGGCGAACAGCCCGGCGACCAGGAGGACCGGACGGGCAAGCCGTTCGTAGGGCCAGCCGGCAAGCTCCTGGACCGCGCGTTGACCGACGCGGCGATCGACCGCAAGGCGACGTACGTGACGAATGCGGTCAAGCACTTCAAGTTCGAGCCGCGCGGCAAACGTCGCATCCACAAGAAGCCGAGCGAGCTGGAGATCAGCGCCTGCCATCAGTGGCTCGAACGCGAGCTCGCGCTGCTCCGCCCTGCCCTCGTCGTCGCGCTCGGTGCAACCGCCGCGCGCGCCGTCTTCGGCCGAGCCACTGCAATCGAAAAGAATCGCGGCCACATCATCGCCGGCGCGCAGGCGAAGAGCGCCCTCGATTCCGACCTGCTGGTGACCGTCCATCCCTCGTTCCTGCTGCGCGTGCCGGACCATGACCGCGACGAAGCCTACGAGCGCTTCGTCGCCGACCTGAAGCTCATACGGCCCTACGCCTCATAGCTGCATCTCCTTCGAGGCCCAGGTCTTGACGCTGCCCCGGTGCAGCGCTGCGTAGACGGCGTCACGCAGCTCGTTCGCCTCCGCCGACGTCAGCGTGCGCTCCAGGTCGCGGATGACCAGGCGCAGCAGCACGTTCTTCTGGCGCGGCGTGATGCCCAGCCGGCGCCGCGCGGCGAGCGACAGATCGAGGTAGGACGTCTCGGCGAGCACTTCGACCGACTCGATGCTGGCGCTCGCGGCCGCGAGGCTGGAGCGCACCTGGTCGCCAAGCTCTTCCGCATTCGCCTCTTGCGCGACCGCGACCGAGAGATCGCGGTAGATCGGCGGCTGCGACGACACCGGGCGATAAGGCTCCAGATCGAGCATCTGCGCCTGAATACGCGGATCCTCGGAGCGCAGCGCCCGGATGTCCTCGATGCCTTTGCGCAGCAGGAGCATGCGGTCGAGACCAATCCCCATCGCCAGTCCCGAGCAGTCCGCGATGCCGGCCGCGGCCAATAGGTCCGGATGCGCACGGCCGCATTCGAGGATCTCGACCCAACGGCCCTGCACGTTGGCGTGCACCTCCAGCCCGTCGAGTGTGTACGGATGCACGGCGGGCTCGAGCCGCAGCGATGCGCCGGGAAGCATCGCCGCCGCGACCTTCTCAATCATCGCGACCAGATCGTCGCGCGTGAGCGGCCGTTGCGCGATCCGCCACAGATCGAGCTGGTGCGGCTCGCCGACGTGCAGGCGGTCGATGGAATCGCGCCGATACGTCAGTCCGGGGCACGCGAGCAGCACGTCCTCGTAGCACGCCGGAGCGATCATGCGCAGGGCGCGCGGGATCATCGCCGAGGTCTGCGTGCGCAACAGCAACTCCGGCGTGAGGTAGCGCGTGTAACGCGCGTCGCGCGATGCGCCGTCCGGCGGATAGCCCAGATCGTCGTAGTTGTCGGTGCATGGAACGAGCGGCGGCGCGCGCTGCACGATAACGGGACAATTCCACGAAGCGCGCAAGGCATCGAGCGCGTGCTGGATGAGAAGTTGCATCGCGTGCGGGGCGAGCGCGGCGTCGGTGAGGTCGCGCAGCGCCAGCAGGCGACCGTAGGCGCCGGGATCGAGAAGTTGCGTAGTCATGTCGACATCCTCAGTTCGGTTCAGGGCGCTGCCCGAAGACAGCGGACGAAAAGCGAACCCCCGGACCGGTTCAGGCGGTCTGGACTACGCGAGGCTGGAAGACTTGGGGTGTCGGGCTAAAGCCCGACCTACAAGCGCACGATCGCGACGCCCGACGCCTGGGACAGGCCGGGGCCGGTAAATCGAAAAGCAACGATGTGTGCGCGCAAGGACGACATGGCCCGAATGTAGCGGGCGGCCGCCGGCCGCGCAAGCTGGCCCGTCAAGCAGGCCGCAGGTCCAGACGCGCGACCGATGGAACGCAGAATATATCGATGGGTGTCGACCGGCCGCGCAGCACGAGCGCCGGCAGCGCCAGTGCGCCGATGCTCACGCCATGCTCGTCGAGCGAATGCTTGACTGCATCGGAGAAGAGCATCTCCCCTGCCCGGGCGCGCTGGCCGAGCCGCGACGCGACGTTCACGGTGTCGCCGATGATCGTGTAGTTCATGTACGCCGCCGAGCCGACGTTGCCGGCGATGACCTCGCCGACGTTGATGCCGATGCCAAGCCCGGTCTCGACGTCGTAGCGCTCGCGCCACTGCTCCGCGAGAACAGCGAACTTGTCGAGCATGCAACGCGCTGCTGCGATCGCGCGGGCGCTGCCGTCCTCCTGCTCGATCGGCACGCCGAAGCCGACCATGAGACCGTCGCCGGCCATGCTGAACACCGTGCCGTCGTACTCGAACGTGATCTCGGTCAGCAACGCGAAGAACTCGTTGAGCAGCGCAACCACTTCGATCGGGTTCAGCTTCTCGGAAATCGCGGTGAAGCCGCGCATGTCCGCGAACATCACCGCTGCGCGCGTACGCACCTGGGTCTGCGCGAACGTGAAGTCGCGCAGCTGCGGATCGGACAGGATTTTGTCGGCGAGCTTGGGCGAGATGTAGCGCCGGAACGCCGCCCGGATCAGCTCGCTCTGCTGAACCTCCTGCGACAGCTGCTCGGCCGCCAGCTGCCGGCGCGCTGCACTGACGCGCAGTAGCGCGTGGATCCGTACCAGCAGCTCTTCGCGTCGTACCGCATGCGTGAGGAAGTCATCGACTCCCGCCTCGAACGCCGCGAGACGCTGCTTCGCAGACTTGGCGATCGCTAGCAGCGGCAACAGCACCGTTGCCGGGTTCGCCTTCAGCAGACTGCAGATCCTCGTCAGCATCTGCGAGTCGTGCTCCGCGTCGATCACGACCAGGTCGGGCGCCCGCCGGGCGACGCTCGTCACCACGTGCTCCGGCGCTACGACGTCGTCGATGACGATGTCGGAGCCGTCGACCAGGCGCGCGAGCAGATTTCCGCTCGACGCGCTCGCGCCGATCACCAACGTACGAAACGTGGCCGACATCCCCAACGACCCCCAGGCGGGCTTCTTCTTAGTTCTTCACGAGCCCCGCAACGAACTCCTGCACCGGCATCTGCTCGAGTCGCGCCCGATCCGCGAACAGTGCCTTGATCGATTCAGTCTGCTTCGGCGCGAAGTGCGCGGCGACCGACGCCTCGAACTTCTTCACCAGCACCGGCATGCCTTCCGCGCGCCGCTTGCGATGCCCGATCGGATAGTCCACCGCGACTCGCGGCGTCGAGCTGCCGTCGCGGAAGAAAACCTGCACCGCGTTGCCGATATAGCGCTTGTCGGCCGCGTAGTATTCCTGTGTGAACTGCGTGTTCTCGCGCACTTGCATCACGTCGCGCAGCCGATCGACGCGCGGGTCGTTGGCGACGCCGTCTTCGTAGTCCGCCGCGGTCAGGCGGCCGAAGATCAGCGGGACCGCCACCATGTACTGGATGCAGTGGTCGCGGTCGGCGGGATTGGCGAGCTTGCCCGTCTTGTCGATGATGCGCACGCCCGGCTCCTGCGTCTCGATCACGACCTTCTCGATCTGATCGATGCGGCTGGCGACCTGCGGGTGCAGCGTCATCGCGGCTTCCACTGCCGTCTGCGCGTGAAACTCCGCCGGATACGAGATCTTGAACAGCACGTTTTCCATCACGTAGCTGCCGAGGCCCTGGTTGTAGGTCAGCGGCTTGCCCTTGAACAGTACGTCCTGGAAACCCCAGGTCTTCGCGCTCAGCGCCGACGGATACCCCATCTCGCCGGTCAGGGCGATCAGCGCGTGGCGGACCGCGCGGCTGGTCGCATCGCCGGCCGCCCAGCTCTTGCGCGAGCCGGTGTTCGGCGCGTGACGATAGGTGCGCAGCGCACCGCCGTCGATCCACGCGTTCGACACGGCGTTGATCACCTGGTCGCGCGTGCCGCCGAGCATCGCGCCGGTGACTGCCGTCGACGCAATCCGCACGAGCAGTACGTGGTCGAGACCAACACGATTGAAACTGTTTTCGAGCGCAGTGACACCCTGGATCTCGTGCGCCTTGATCATGGCAGTCAGCACGTCCCGGACGACCAGCCCCTTCGCGCCCCGCGTGGCGTTGCGTCGCGAGAGATAGTCGGCGACAGCGAGGATCGCGCCGAGATTGTCCGACGGATGGCCCCACTCCGCGGCCAGCCACGTGTCGTTGAAGTCGAGCCAGCGGATCATCGTGCCGATGTTGAAAGCGGCCTGCACCGGGTCGAGCTCGTACGAAGTGCCCGGCACCCGAGCGCCGCCGGGCAGCGTAGCGCCGGGGACGACCGGCCCCATCAGCTTGGTGCACGCAGGATACTGCAGCGCCTGGAAGCCGCAGGCGAGCGTGTCCATGAGGCAGTAGTAGGCGGTTTCGTAGGCCGCCTTGCTGTCGATGCGATACGACAGCGCGTAGTCGGCGATATCGGTGAGAATTTTGTCGGGGGCGGGACGTTCGGCGGATTTGTAATCGTGGGTCGACATGTGGCGTTACTTTCTCTCGTCACTTTCTTTCATCGAGGGGCACGAACTTCAGGTTCTCCGGCCCCGTGTAGTTGGCGCTGGGACGGATGATCTTGCCGTCGATGCGCTGCTCGATCACGTGCGCCGCCCAGCCG
>DATEML010000141.1:0-8823 GCA_035275585.1 Steroidobacteraceae bacterium
CGCGTACGGAACGCCGCCGAGCTGGCTGGATATTCATATGGATCCCGAGTCCGCGGTCCGTGCGGATCAGGATCTCGGCGGCGGCATCCTGCTACCCGTGCACTGGGCGACGTTCAACCTGTCGTATCACGCCTGGGATGAGCCGATCCTGCGCACATTGCGCGCAGCGGCGGCCGAGCACGTGCAGGTCGTTACACCGCGCGTTGGCGAAGTCGTCGAGGTTGGACAGCCGTTCAGCAATGTCGAATGGTACAAGGCTGCTCGCTGAGTCTGACAATAAC
Organism: Steroidobacteraceae bacterium; assembly: GCA_035275585.1. Lineage (GTDB taxonomy): Bacteria > Pseudomonadota > Gammaproteobacteria > Steroidobacterales > Steroidobacteraceae > Steroidobacter. Next base: position 282 of record DATEML010000141.1, read on the forward strand.
GCGCGTCGCGTAATCAATACTCCGTACGGCGCGCGATTTGAGTTCGAAATCAATACGTCCGTCACTCCCCGTGACGCGAGCTTCGAGCAATCTGTTCCGCGATGCTCGAACAGTGATTGACACATGCAGCTGGCAGACCGGGAACTTGCTGAAATATCGAAACACCTCGCCGACGCCGAAGCGATCCTTGCCGTGCTTCCACAGAAGCCGAGCCAGGTGACGGCGGAACTGGGTCTGGGCGTAATCCGCGGCGCCCTGTTCGCGCTTGATGAGTCAGCGGCAGACGCGAACCGCGCCGCGCGCATCGTGCAGAAGCTTCGCTCGGCGCTCGCGACTCTCAACGTGCCGGCGGCGGTTCACGAGCACGTGAGCGAGGCGTTCAGGGTGCTCGGCAGACGGCAGGAAGAGGCGCTGCGCCAAGTGGAAACCGTATGCCTGTCGGACGCGCGATACCGACAACAATCGCTCCGGGCGGAGCTACAGGGCGTGCGGGCAGAGCTGGCCGGTGAGGATCCGGCGGCCGCACTCGAGCCGGCCCGGCGAGCGCAAATGATCGTGGACGAGCTGGGCGAGCGACCGGGACTGCGGCAGGTCGCGGACGCCAAGTCACCGCAGGCGGCCGTTGCTGAACTGGTCCAAGCGCTGGGCGGCTGATGAGCGCTCGTGTCGCAGCAAGACCCGAGTTGGCTCAACTCGCCAGCGCCGCGTTCAGGGTCCGATGGAAATGGACGATCGCACTCTCGAAGCGGCCGAAGACAAAGCTGTCGTTGGCGTCGCTTGCGACGCCACGCTGAATCGCACTGACGATCGCGCGATCTTCGTCGGCGCCGATCGCAGTGAAATGCGCGTCGCGAGTGGCAGCCTCGAGCACTTCCGCAGCGTCGCCGGTGCGGTTCGTCAGCGAATATGAGAAGACCCGGGTGCGAGCGACATCGAGCGGCTCGAGCACGAGCAGATTGGTATGGTTCGACAGCACTGTGACGAGCGCATTCGGGAAGATGTGATAGACGAAGGTCACGAACCCCATCACGCGCCGTTCGTCCGACGGAACTGCCGCCAGCTTTTCGATGCGCCGGAATGGGAACGTCACACGGCTGTGCCGACCGATCCGCTCGATGACGTTGAGGTTGTCGAACCCGTACGGATAGAAGGTCTCGGGATGCGTCGCGCGGATGTGGTAGCCCTCGAGGAATCCCTCGAGCACGATCTTCCAGTTGGCTTCTGTATCGCGCGCGCTCGTCGAATACATGCGTTGTGACTGGCCGATAAGCTCAGGCAGGCCGGCGAGATCAGCCTGGGCTGCGTCCTGCGTCTGCGAGACGAACACGAGACCGTGGCGCTCGACAGCATCGAGCGGCGCGAGACCGTGACTCTCTTTATCGAGCCCCGGGAATCCTTCGGCGTGGGGAACATGCCGCAAGCGCCCGTTCAACTCGTAGGTCCAGCCGTGATAAGGGCAGACGAATGCTTTCGCACACCCCTGCTCGGCCACGATGCGCATGCCTCGGTGCCGGCAGACGTTGTGAAATGCACGCACGACTCCGTCCTGACCACGGACAGCCACGACGGGTCGGCCGGCGGCTTCGCGCGCGATGTAGGAACCGGGCTCGGGTAGCGCGCTCGATGGGCAGAATGCCGTGGACCCTCGCCGCAATACGAGCTCCATCTCGTTAGCGAAGCGCTCCTGCGAGCGATAGTTTTCGACCGGCTCGCGCCACAACTCATCGCCGACGTCCGTGGTCCGGTTGGCAATGTGCGCGAGCACGCGCTCAGTGATCTCGTGGTCGGTGAGCAAGCGCGACATGGCGGAGATTGTGCGCGTCGACACATGGGCGTGCAAAGTCGTGCCGGCGCGCCCGCCGGGCGGAACCGACGAGTACGGGCAGCTCACATCCGCCCGAGCGTGGGCTCCAGTCGCTTCGGTCGCGCAGTGGGCTGAGGCAAGGAAGCATCGTTGACACGCTGTGCTCGACTGCAGGCGGCAAGAAAGACCTCGCCGGCTCGCGACAACCGATAGCCGTCCTCACCGTCACCCGCGCCGATCGACCGCGCAACGAGGCTCAGCTTCCTGAGCTGTGTCAATGCCTGCTCGACGTCAGCTGATCGCATCTCGAGGGTGCGCGCAATGTCGCTCGGCGTCAGCAGGTGAGCGGGCGGCAGCCCGACGTGAGATTGCAGGACCTCGAGTTGCAACCCGGTCAGCGCAGGCTGCTCGAAGACTTCAGTTCGCGTCGCTCGCGCCTGCCGCTCGAGCGCGTAGGATCGCAAGGCGATGGTCAGCCGCCTTGCGGCGACGCGCAGTGCCCGCTGCGATTCCTCATAGAGGCGCACGACAAATGCGGTCAGCGTCCTGTCGACGTGACGAACGAGCCTGCAGAACCACACGATCAACAGGATTGCGCCAAGCCAGACCGCAGCAGAGAGGAGTCCGGACACGAAGCGGCCGTCACCGGCGACATCGAGCGCGGGGAATCTGGACCGGAGCTGATCGCCCGGCACCAGAAAGCCGTGATACAGCCACAGTGCGACTTCGATCAGTGCGCTTTGAATATCAGCACTCATAACTGGCGACCCCGCTGTCGTAGACCGTGTGTCCGTAGACCGGAGGCTTTGCGTCCCCACCTTTCGGTGGGTTTGCCCTTTGCAGCGCGGACGACTGTGGAGCAGCAAGCTGCGAAAAACAAGGGTGTATTTGACAGTACGGACGAGGTCAGCCGTGCAGCTCGATAATGTCGCGGTCGGCAAGGACATGGCCCGGCCCCACCTGCTGACCGTCGAAGCCGGATGCTCCCCATACGCGCGCGTGCTTGAGCGATCGTGCGAGATCTTTGTGCACGAGGCGTGCAACATCCGCGACGGTTTGTCCGCGTCGCAGCGCGTACGGTCGTGAGCGCTCTGCGGGTTTCCCCGGCGCTTTGGTATAGACACGCACGATGCCCAGATGCTCGAAGAGCCACGCGCCTATTTCACCCAGCCCCTGACCGCTCATTGCCGAGACTGCCAGCGCCGGATAGTGCAGGCCCACGAGATCCATGAGCGTGCGCAGCTCCGCTCCTGCGTCCGCAACGGCATCTGCCTTGTTGGCGAGCAGCAGCGTGGGAAGCGACAGTGCGAACGGATCGTCATCCGCCGCATGCTCATTTACCGCGTGCACGGTCTCCCAGCGCTCAGCGAGCGTCACGCCGCGCTCGCGCATCATGTCGTGCACCATCTCGATCTCTCCGACACAGTCGGAATCGCCCAGGTCCACGACTAGCAGACATGCATCGGCGGTCTGCAGTGCGCTCGCCAGCCATGGCGTCGGATGCTCGGGCGAAACGGCCGGCAGGTCGACGAGCTGAAAGTGCACGTCTTCGTACGGCATCATTCCCGGCTCCGGGAATTGCGTCGTGAACGGGTACGCCGCGGCGTGCGCGTTCGAACTGGTGAGTCGCGCGTGCAATGTCGACTTGCCGGCGTTCGGCGGACCCAGCAATGCGATCTGCGCTGCGCCTTCCGGCCGCACGACCAGCGCAGGTCCGCCGCGCGCTCCGCCCTTCTTCGGTCGCTCGAGCTCCTCGCCGAGCTCGTGGATGCGTCGCTTCAGGTCGGCCTGGAGATGATCGGTTCCCTTGTGCTTGGGAATCACCCGCAGCATCTCGCGCAGCCAGCGCAGACGCTCGCTGGGATCGCGCGCCTGCCGCAGCGCGGCTTGCGCAGCCTTGTATTCCGGGGACAAGTTGGCGGGCATGTGCAGCTAGCCCTGATTCCCGACCGGATGACTTTGGAGCAGCCTAGTGACCCAACCCGGCCGGGTGCAACGGAGGTCCGTATGAGCATCGCAGCAACGGTCCAGACTTTCCTGTCGAACGCGGGTGTCCCCTACGACATCATCGAGCACCCCCGCACGTCGAACAGCACCCACACCGCGGAGGCCGCGCACGTGCCCGGCCAAAGGCTTGCGAAAAGCGTCGTGATCGAGGACGGCGAGAAGTATCTGATGGCAATCATCCCGGCCACTCACAGAGTGGACCTTGGGGCGCTGCACCGGCGATTGGGTCGTGAGATCGGGCTGGCCACGGAGGACGAGGTGGCCAGGCTGTTCGCTGACTGCGAGCCGGGTGCGGTCCCGCCGCTCGGCCAGATTTATGGCATCGAGACCGTCCTCGACGAGGCGTTCGTCGACGCCGACGATGTGTATTTCGAGGGCGGCGATCACCGCGCGCTCGTGCACGTCACCGGCAGCGATTTTCTGAAGCTGATGGGCGATGCGCCGCGAGCCAGGATCGGCCTACATCATTGAGAGTCGCTCGGGCGCTCGAGCGGCTCCAGCCGGCCCGGCTGAATCGTGCCGTCGGAGCGCCCCTTGAGGTAGGCGTACAGGCCTGCGCTGTTGCTCTCGAGCAGCGCGCTCGCTGCGTCGACTTTGGTCCCCGCGCTCACCTGGTACGGCGCGGACTCTGCCGCAGCCGATTGGCTCAGCATGACGGCCGTCGTCGCGACCGCGACGTTCAACGCCACTGTGACGATCTTCATGGATCCCCCTGTCACATCAACCGAGTTGTGCTCGAATCCTCGATGCCTGGCCCGCGGACCCGAATGCCTGGAATCGCGCCTCGCAGATGTCCTGTGCGGCGGCGGTCGCGGCCTTCAGGAACTTGCGCGGATCGAACTCGCGTCGATCCAGGTCGAGCAGGCGGCGCACCGCGCCCGTCATCGCCAGCCGTATATCCGTGTCGATGTTGACCTTGCGCACGCCATTGCGAATCCCCTGCTGAATCTGCTCGACGGGCACGCCGTAGGTTTCCTCGAACTGCCCGCCGTGCTCGCGAATGATCGTGAGCCATTCCTGCGGGACGGACGATGAGCCGTGCATCACCAGGTGCGTGTCGGGCACGCGCTCATGGATGTCGCGGATGCGGTCGATCGCGAGAATATCGCCGGTAGGCCTGCGCGAGAACTTGTAGGCGCCGTGCGAGGTGCCGATCGCAATCGCGAGCGCATCGACGCGCGTGCGCTCGACGAAATCGACGCATTGATCCGGATCGGTGAGCATCTGCTCACGGGACAACTGGCCCTCCGCGCCCACGCCATCCTCTTCGCCGGCCATCCCGGATTCGAGCGAGCCGAGACAGCCGAGCTCGCCTTCGACCGACACGCCGACGGCATGCGCCATCTCGACCACCTTCGCGGTCACCTGAACGTTGTAGTCGTAGGAAGCCGGCGTCTTCATGTCTTCGCGCAGCGAGCCATCCATCATGACGCTGGTGAAGCCCGAGCGAATCGACGCCTGACACACCGCCGCGCTCGCACCATGATCCTGATGCAGCACGATCGGGATATGCGGCGAAGCTTCGGCCGCTGCCAGCACGATGTGGCGCAGGAACGCCTCGCCGGCGTATTTACGCGCGCCCGCGGAGACTTGCAGGATCGCGGGACTGTCCGTCTCGTGCGCCGCCTGCATGATTGCCTGCACCTGCTCCATGTTGTTCACATTGAACGCCGCCATGCCGTAGTCGTGCTCCGCGGCGTGATCGAGCAACTGTCGCAAGGATATGAGGGCCATGAGTCTCTCCTCTCAGTCGTGCGAGAGCACTTGCATCACGGCATCGACCACACGCTCGCGCGTGAAGCCGAAGTAACGGAACAGATCGCCGGCCGGCGCCGATTCGCCGAAGCGATCGAGACCGACCACCGCGCCCGAGCGACCCACATACTTGCGCCACAGATCCGACGCGCCGGCTTCGATGGCGACGCATGGCAAAGCGGCGGGCAGCACGGATTGCCGGAAGCTGGCGGGCTGACGATCGAACACCGTCGTCGATGGCATCGACACGACGCGGACGGGGACATTGCGCTCGGTCAGCGCTCGCTGCGCTTCGATCGCAAGCGCCACTTCCGAGCCCGTCGCGATGAGGATGGCTCGTGGATGCTCCAGCGGTTCCAGCAGCACGTAACCGCCACGTTGAATCTCTTCCTCAGCGCCGGCCGCTCGCGACTGGAACGGCAGATTCTGGCGACTGAAGATCAGGCTCGTGGGGCCGTCGGTGCGCTCGATCGCGGCGGTCCAGGCGACGATCGATTCCACCGTGTCGCACGGGCGCCAGACGTCCATGTTCGGAATGAGTCGCAGCGAGCTGAGCTGCTCGATCGGTTGATGCGTCGGTCCGTCTTCGCCGAGCCCGATGGAATCGTGCGTGAAGACGAACAGCGAGCGCACGCGCATCAGCGCTGCCAGGCGCAAGGCGTTGCGGCAATAGTCCGAGAACGCGAGGAACGTGCCGCCGTAGGGAATGAATCCTCCGTGCAGCGCGAGCCCGTTCATGATGGCGGCCATCCCGAACTCGCGCACGCCGTAGTGCAGGTAGTTACCGCCGCGCGTCGCTGTCACCGGGCGCGAGCCGGACCATGCGGTGAGATTGGAGCCGGTCAGATCCGCGGAACCGCCGATGAGCTCGGGCAAGACCGGCGCAAGGCCCTCGATGACCTCCTGTGACGCCTTGCGCGTCGCGATGCTCGCTGCTTTCGCTCGCGTCCTGGTCGTGAGCTCGCGCAGACACGTGGCGAAATCCGCCGGTAGCTCGCCGCGCATGCGTCTGCTCAATTCGCCTGCTTGCTGCGGATACAACCGTGCGTACTCGGCCATCGTCCGGTCCCAGGACAGCTGCACAACAACACCCTTGCTGCGCGCATCCCACAGCTCGTACACGTGCGCGGGAATCTCGAAGGGCGCGTAGTCCCACTCGATTGCGGCGCGCGCGGCCGCGATCTCTTGCTCACCGAGCGGAGCGCCGTGCGCGTCGTGCGTGCCGGCCTTGTTCGGCGCGCCTTGCGCGATCACTGTCTTGCAGCAGATGAGCGATGGCCGGGTCGTCGCCGCCTTGGCCTCGCGGATAGCGCGATCGATCGCATCGCTGTCGTGTCCGTCCACATCGGCAACGACGTGCCAGCCGTACGCCTCGAAGCGCTTGGGCGTGTCGTCCGTGAACCAGCCGCGAACGTGGCCGTCGATCGAGATGCCGTTATCGTCGTAGAGAGCGATGAGCTTGCCGAGACCCAGTGTGCCCGCGAGCGAGCACGCTTCGTGCGAGAGGCCTTCCATCAGGCAACCGTCGCCAACGAAAACGTAGGTGTAGTGATCGATGACTGTGAAGCCGGGACGATTGAATTCGCCCGCGAGAAGTTGTTCGGCGATTGCCATGCCGACTGCGTTCGCGATGCCTTGGCCGAGTGGACCGGTCGTCGTCTCTACGCCCGGGGTCACGCCATGCTCAGGATGGCCCGGAGTGTTGGAATGCAGCTGGCGGAAGCGCTTCAAGTCCCCGAGCGACACCCCGTAGCCGGTCAAGTGCAGCAATGCGTACAGCAGCATCGAGCCATGACCGTTCGAGAGCACGAAGCGATCGCGGTCGAACCACCGCGGATCGGTTGGGTTGTGACGCAAATGCCGGCGCCACAGCACTTCCGCAATTTCTGCCATGCCCATCGGCATGCCCGGGTGGCCGGAGTTCGCCTTCTGCACGGCATCCATGGCGAGCGCGCGCAGAACGTTGACCGTATCGCGCTCGTGCGCCGGTCGCAGCACTTCCTCCTGGCAGATCATGAGACAACCCTCAATGCAGGCGCGTGCGGCGTCGGCCGCAGACCCATCGAAGTGATTTCCGTCAGATCGCCGAGGAGGCCGTCCGGGCGCGCATTCGCGAGCACGTCGTGATCGCTATATCCATACGTGACCGACACGACGCGGCATCTCGCCGCGCGCGCCGCGGCAATGTCCGCAGGAGAGTCGCCGACGTACAGCAGATTCGCAGGCTCCACGCCGAGCTGACTGCAGGCGGCGCGCAGCATGCTCGGACTCGGCTTCCGATCCTCCGGACGGTCGGCGCACACAGTGACCGCAAAGCGTTCGCGTAACCCGGCTGCCTCGAGCAACGGCAGCGCGAACCGGCTCTCTTTGTTCGTGACGCAGCACAGGGGAAGCTCCGCGTACTCGAGCATCTGCAACGTCGACGCGACGCCGGGAAAAACACGTCCGCGAGCGAACAGATCCTGCTCGTAGAGATTTCGAAACAGAACATTGGCCCACGACTGGCGCGCCGCATAGGGGTGCGACGCGCCGCCGCTTGCCTCGAGCACTCGTGCGACGAACAGGTCTACGCCGTCGCCGATCAATGCGGCGACGCGATGCTCGGGCAACGGCCGGCCGCCAAGGATTCGCAGCATCGCGTTGGCGGCGGCCGCCAGGTCGGGCGCCGTATCGATGAGCGTGCCGTCGAGATCGAAGGCGACGGCCTCGATGCAGTCGATGAGCCGCATCATCGCCCGCTACTCTGCCGTCGCGAGCTGCAACGCGGGCACGTGCGCCGCTGCCCGGGCCGAAGAGCGCTGGCGCGCCAGCGCTTCCTTCCTGCGCTCGATGAGCCGCAGGATCATCGGCGTCAGAATCAACTGCATCGCGAGGTCCATCTTGCCGCCGGGGCACACGATCGTGTTGGCGCGCGACATGAAAGACCCGTGCAGCATCGACAGCAGATACGGAAAGTCGATGCCGTGCGGCTTGCTG
>DATEML010000142.1:0-14060 GCA_035275585.1 Steroidobacteraceae bacterium
CGTGCGTGTCTGGCTAAGAACGAATCCAGGCTATTGGCGAACGCCAGCCGATCCCGCTGACTCATCACAGCCGGCCCACCCGTCGTAACTCCGCTCCCGCGCAACTCATCCATAAAATTCCGCATCGACAGCCGCTCGCGAATGTTGTCCTTCGTGTACAACTCACCGCGCGGATTCAACGCGTGCGCACCTTTCTCAATCGCCGCAGCCGCCAGCGGTATATCGGCAGTAATCACCAAATCCTGCGCATGCAGCAGCTCGACGATCCGATCATCCGCGACATTGAGCCCTGCCCCAACATGCATGAAGCGCACATACGCCGACGACGGAATCCGCATCGTCTGATTCGCAACCAGCGTCACCGGAACTCGCGCGCGTTCAGCCGCGCGGAACAGAATCTCCTTGATCACGCCCGGGCACGCATCGGCATCGACCCAGATCTGCATTCGACTTTCTCAGTGTCGCCGCGGCCCTTTGTCCCTGCCGTAGCTTGAATGCTCCCGCCGCAGCTTTGCGGCGTGGGTCTTCAACGCACGACTGATCTCCAGCTTCTGCCCCGCGACGCGGGCGTTGCGCAGCTCGCCGAGCAATTCCTTCGGCATGCCGGCCGGCAGATCGACGAAACTGTGATCGTCGCGAATCACCACGCGACCGATGTGCTTGCCGTCGATGCCAGCTTCATTCGCGATCGCGCCGACGATGTTGCCGGGTTGCACACCGTGCACCCGACCGACTTCGATGCGATAGGTTTCCATGGTCGCATCGTCCGCGATGCGATAGCGATTCTCTCGGCGTGCTTCGACTGGCGCCTTCTCTCGGCGTGCTTCGGCCGGCGCCTGCGACGTGCGTTCCGTCCGCTCCGCATCCAGCAGCAGCGGCTTCTTGCCTTGCGTAATTGCTGCCAACGCTGCCGCGATCTCGATGGCGGGCACATTGTGCTCGCTCTGATAGCGCTCGATGAGGGCGCGAAACGGCTCGCCTTCGTCAGCTGCCAACGCAGCGCTGATGCGTTCGTGGAAGCGAGCGACGCGTCGGTCGTTCACGTCCTCGATCGTCGGTAGCGCCATCTCCTCCATCGCGTGGCGTGTCGTGCGCTCGATTACCCGCAGCATGTTGCGTTCGCGAGGTGCGATGAACAGGATGGCTTCGCCGCTGCGGCCGGCGCGCCCCGTGCGACCGATGCGATGCACGTAAGACTCCGGATCGTGAGGCACGTCGTAGTTGACCACGTGACTGATGCGCTCAACATCCAGCCCGCGCGCCGCGACATCCGTGGCGACGACGATGTCGACCTGGCCATTCTTCAGTCGTGCGATCGTGCGTTCGCGCTGCGCCTGGACGATGTCGCCGTTCAGGGCTTCGGCCGCGAAGCCGCGCGCTTCCAGGCGCTGCGCCAGCTCTTCTGTCGCGATCTTCGTACGCGCGAACACCAGCATGGCTTCGAACGGCTCCGCTTCGAGTATTCGAGTCAGCGCGTCGAGCTTGTGCATGCCGCTGACGATCCAATAGCGCTGACGGATCTTGCTCGCCGTGCTGGTCTTGCTCTTGATCGTGATTTCGGCGGGTTGGTGCAGATGGTTCTGTGCGATACGCCGAATTGCGGCCGGCATCGTCGCGGAGAACAAGGCGATCTGGCGCTGCTTCGGTGCCTGCTCGAGGATCCATTCGACGTCGTCGATGAAGCCCATCCGCAGCATCTCGTCGGCCTCGTCGAGCACGATGTGTTTGAGCGTGTCGAGTTTGAGAGTGCCTTGCTTGATGTGATCCATCACACGGCCAGGTGTGCCGACCACGACGTGCACACCGCGACGCAAGCTGTGCAACTGCGGCGTGTAGCTCTGGCCACCGTAGATCGGCACGACATGAAAGCCCTTGAGATGCACCGCGTACCGCTGAAATGCTTCCGCAACCTGGATTGCGAGCTCGCGAGTGGGTACCAGCACGAGCGCCTGCGGGGACTGCTCCTGCAACTCGATGCGCGAAAGGATCGGCAGAGCGAAAGCCGCGGTCTTGCCCGTGCCGGTCTGCGCCTGGCCGACGACGTCGGACCCGGCGAGCAGGTGCGGGATGGTTGCCGCCTGGATCGGCGTCGGCGTTTCGTAGCCGACCTCATCGAGGGCTTTGACGATCGCTTCGCTGAGCGCGAGATTGCGGAAATTCGGGCTGGACGCAGCAGGGCTGTCTGGGTGCAAGGGATTCTCGGTATGGGAGGCGTGCCGAACGGCGGGCCGGCGCAGGGGGCGGCATTCTAGTCCCGAAACCGGCAGAAGTCTTGTTGCCGCGCGCAGTTGCGCGAGAATGGCCGCCCGGGGGTAATCAAGGTGCTTCCTAAGAAGCCGCTGGAGTTCGCCGGTGCCGCGTCATCTCCGATCGGGCTGTGGGTCTGGCTGTTCCCGCTCGCGTATGGCCTGCACATCGCCGAGGAGTATTGGCTGCACTTTCCGGACTGGGTTGCGCAGCTCTTTCGCTCTTTCGTATCGAGTTCTCAGTTTCTGTTCCTCAACGCTGCTTTCTGGCTCTTCATGGTCGTCTGCGTCGTGGCCATTCGAGCGCGGGCCTCCATGGCATGGCTCGTCGTTACACTCGCGGCCATTCTCGGCATCAATGCGGCTCTGCATCTTCTCGGCAGCCTCGTGACCCGCACCTATTCACCCGGCTCAATCACCGCCGCATTCCTCTACCTTCCTCTCGTCCTCTACGCATTTCGGCAGATTCTTCCGCAGATCTCCCGTGGCCTTGCGCTGCGCGGTGTAGCTCTCGGTGCGGTCATTCACGCGGGCGTGATGCTCCTCGCGGCAACGTTGCCCTGGGCCTAGCAGGACTTACACACTTGCAGCGGGTCCGCGTGTCCTGTCGTCCCGGCACGCTTGAAGTAGAACCTCACCAGCGTCGTCCGCTGCTCTGCTGAATCCTGCGGCGCAAAGGTCCACTTTCTGGATGCCTCGACGGCGAGGCGCGCGAAATAGCGGCTCGGACCTGGCTCGTCCAGAGTGGCGGCGAGAACCGTACCGTCCTTCCCGACGACCACTCGAACGGACACCCTGATCGTCCCGCGGATGGTTTCTCGAGCGCTTCGCGAGACGTTTGGGATGACTTCGTTGATCGGTGATGGCGCCGCAGCCGGCGGCTCGAGCACTTTCGGCTCGACCTCGGTGGGTCTCGTTGCGGCGGTCTCAGCAGCGGGCTGCGGAAGTGGATCATTACTGACCGCGGGTGCGACATCGGGCGGAGCGGGTACAGACTTCGGCTCGCCCGTGAACATCCAGATGCCTAGCCAGCTCAACCCTACAGCGACAACTACGAGAAGCAGCAGCAGCGCAACGCTTTTCCAGCGCGGCCGAACAGGGGCCGGTGGCGGCCTGTTCGAAGGTAGTCTCACGCGGATCACCAGCCGGCGTGTAGACGACTTGCCCGACTGGGGCTCCATTGTTTTCACCTGTTCGACTACCCTGTACGTATATACAGAGATCAGTTTCCGCGCTACGATGCATCAGCATCAGGAGACGACCATGGCCAACACGGATGATACGTCGAAGACGCAGAGCCAGCTCGAGCAAGCCATCGAAAGCGAACGCGCCAGACTGCTTCAGGTCCACAGCGTGCTTCATTGTCTCTACGAAGTTCTGCTCTACGCCGACAGCGAAGAAGCGGTGACCTACGCCGAAGCCGCTCACCTCGCGGCAATGCTGATCGACGATGTGGTCGAGCAGCTCGATCCCGTCAGGCTCAGGCCGATGATCGAGGCGATTCAGCGCAGTTCGAAGCTGGAGGGTCGCTACGCGCCGCCCGAGCCCCCGGGTCTCACGTCGGGGTCCAAGGACAACGACAACGCAGTGAAAGAGCCGGGACTGCCGTCGCCGTACTACCACTGAGCTTTGTCGGGCTACACTTCGGCGTCAGTCCGACTCCGGGGTCCCGAATGGCAGGCCAGGGCGATTCGAATCGCGCCATCCTGTTTGCGCTCGGCGCGAACTTCACGATCTTCGCCACGAAGGGCGTAGCCGCCTTCATCACCGGCTCTGGCGCCATGCTGGCGGAGACCGTGCATTCGCTCGCGGACTGCGGCAACCAGCTGCTGCTGCTCCTCGGTTTGCGGCAGGCGCGCACTCCTGCCTCGTCGGAGTATCCGCTCGGCTACGGCAAGGCGATCTATTTCTGGTCGTTCCTCGTGGCCGTGATGCTGTTCAGCGTCGGCGGCATGTTCTCGATCTACGAAGGTATTCACAAACTGCAGCATCCCGAGCCTCTCAGGCAATGGTGGTGGGCGGTCGGTGTGCTCGTCGTCAGCATCGGTGCAGAGGCCATCTCGATGCGGGCGTGCCTGGTGGAAGTCAACAAGTCGCGCGGATCGCGCAATCTGGCGCGCTGGTTTCGCGAGAGCCGCCAGGCGGAGCTGATCGTCATCTTCGGCGAAGATCTCGCAGCGCTCTTTGGTCTCGTGCTCGCGCTACTCGCCATTGTGCTCGCCGTGATCACCGATAACCCCGCGTGGGACGCTATCGGCACGCTCGCGATCGGCCTCCTCCTCATCGTCGTCGCAGTGTTCGTCGCCATCGAGATCAAGGCGATGCTGATCGGCCAGAGCGCCGATCCCGACGTCACCGCGGAGATGAAGCGATTCTTCGAAGAGCGCCCCGAGATCGCACGGGTCTTCAACCTGATCACGCTGCAGCTCGGCAACGACCTCATGGTTGCAGTCAAAGTGCAGCTGCAGCGCGGCGGCGTTCCACCCGAGGAGGCGATCAACAGCTTCGAGAGCGAGCTGAAGCGTCGCTTCCCGCAGGTGAAATGGAGCTTCATCGAGCCCGACAATGCCGATTGATCGAGCCGCGAGGGTTTGCCTCGTGCTCGCCGGCTTCGCACTGATGTCGGCGTGTACGAACCCCGAGGTGCGCGAGCCGCCGATCGACCCGGACGTCGCGCGCGCGGAAATCGCCAAGCGCCTCCCGCCCAACGTCGACAATCGCACGGGCTGGGCTATCGACATCTTCGGTGCCTTCGAAGCGCTCGCGATCCGCCCGACGACGCAGAACATCTGCGCAGTCGTAGCAGTGGCCGAACAGGAATCGACGTTGCAGGTGAACCCACCCGTCCCTGGCCTTGCCGCCATCGCGCAGAAAGAAATCGAGAGCCGCGCCGCGCGCTATCACATTCCGATGATGGCCGTGAACGCCGCGCTGGCACTGCAATCGCCAACCGGCGCGACGTATCGCGAGCGCCTCGACAAGGTGAAAACGGAAAAGGAGCTGAACGACATCTTCGCGGACTTCATCAACATCGTGCCGCTCGGCGGGCGCATGTTCGGCAGCTTCAATCCGGTGCGCACCGGCGGACCGATGCAGGTCAGCATCGCGTACGCCGAACAGCACGCGAATGCGAAGCGCTATCCCTATCCGATGTCCGGCAGCGTGCGCAACGAAGTCTTCACGCGCCGCGGCGGCATGTACTTCGGCATCGCGCATCTGCTCGACTACCCTGCGAACTACGACGACATGCTGTTCCGCTTCGCCGACTTCAACGCCGGGCACCACGCCAGCCGCAACGCGGCGTTTCAGAACGCGGTCAGCATCCTGACGAAGACCCCGCTCGCGCTCGATGGCGATCTGCTCCTGCACGGCAGCTCCGCCGGCGACCCGAGCCAGACGGAGCTCGCAACTCGCAAGCTCGCGCAGAAGATCGACATGAGCGAGGCCGCAATCCGCCGCGATCTGGAGCACGGCGATCAGGACGACTTCGCCGACACCCGTCTGTACCAGCGCGTATTCGAGCTCGGCGACAAAGGCCGAACGAAACCCCTGCCCCACGCTGTCGTGCCGAAGATCCGGCTCGAAAGCCCGAAGATCACACGCAAGCTCACGACGGAGTGGTTCGCGAAGCGCGTCGACGAGCGCTACGAAAAGTGCCTTGCGCGGCGCTAACTAACGGAGCAGCGACGCAGGATCGCCAAGAGCGCCAGGCATGTCAGGGGGATAACATGGCGGAATCCTTCCGGCGACCTGGCGTCTTGGCGAAAGCCTGTTTCCTACATAGTGGGCACTGGCACGGCTGCCTCCTGCGCGGTCGTGTCGCCCCGCCGTCCCATGTACTTGCCGATGACGACGAAGAACATCGGGATCAGGAACGTCGCGACGAAGGTCGCGCTGAGCATGCCGCCGATGACGCCGGTGCCGATCGCGTTACGGCTCGCTGAGCCGGGGCCGGTGGCGATCGCCAGCGGCAACACGCCGAGCACGAACGCCATCGAAGTCATCAGGATCGGGCGCAGCCGCAGGTGCGCCGCTTCGAGCGCCGCATCGACGAGGCTCTTGCCTTCCGCGTGCAGGTTGCGCGCGAACTCGACGATCAGGATCGCGTTCTTCGCCGACAGTCCGATGGTCGTGAGCAGTCCGACCTGGAAGTAGACGTCGTTCGACATGCCGAAGACGAACGCGGCAGCGAGCGCGCCGATCACGCCGAGCGGCACGACGAGAATGACGGCGACCGGGATGAACCAGCTCTCGTACAGAGCCGCGAGACTCAGGAACACGACCAGGATCGAGATGGCATAGAGCAGCGGTGCCTGCGCGCCCGACAACTTCTCCTGCAGCGACAGTCCGGTCCACTCGTAGCCGATGCCGGACGGCAGCTGCGCGGCGAGCCGCTCCATCGTGGCAATCGCCTGACCGGTGCTATGACCCGGCGCCGCCTGTCCCTGGATCTCCACGGACGGCACGCCGTTGTAGCGCTCCAGTTTCGGCGGCCCGAACGTCCACTTGCCGGTCGCAAACGCGGAGATCGGCACCATCGCACCCGATGAGTTGCGGATGTAGTGCAGGCGCAGGTCGTCCGGATTCATGCGGAACGGCTCGTCCGCCTGCACGAACACCTTCTTGATGCGGCCGTCAGTGTCGAGAAAGTTGTCGACGTAGCGCGAGCCCCAGGCGATCGAGAACGACTGATCGATGTCGCTCGGCGAGACGCCGAGCGCGCTCGCCTTCTCGCGATCCACCTCGATGCTGAAGGTCGGGTTGTCCTCCAGGCCGTTCGCGCGCACCAGCGCGAGCGAGGGATCCTTGTTCGCGTTCGCCAGCAGCTGATCTCGGGCGCGGATCAGCGCGTCATGTCCCACACCGCCGCGATCCTCGAGCTCCAGGTCGAAGCCGGACGCCGTACCGAGTTCCCTGATCGGCGGCGGATTCACCGGAATGACGATCGCTTCGCCGTACGCGGCAAACCGTGCCGTAACCCGCTTGATGAACGCCTGCGCGCTCAGGTCCGGCGACGTGCGCTGCGACCAGTCCCTGAAGTGGACGAACAGCATGCCCTGGTTCTGGCCGCGGCCGGCGTAGTTGAAACCGTTGATCTGGAACACCGCATCGACCACGCGGGACTCCTGATGCAACAGGTAGTCGCTCACGTCGGCGAGCGCAGCGCCTGTGTGTCCTTGCGTGCTGCCGGGCGGCCCTTGCACCTGCACCAGTACGTATCCCTGGTCTTCGTCGGGCAGAAACGAAGTGGGCAGCTGCAGGAACATGATTGCCACGACGCCGATCATCCCCGCATAGATCAGCATCCAGCGCCCTGCCCGCGCGATCACGTGGCGCGCGCCCTGCGCGTAGCGCTCCCGGCCGTTCTCGAACTGGCGGTTGAACCAGGCGAAGAAACCGCCACTCGCCCGCTTGTGCTCACCGCGCAGGAGCGTGGAGCACAGCGCCGGCGTGAGGCTGAGGGCGACGAAGACGGAGAGCGCCATTGCGGCAACGATCGTGAGCGAGAACTGGCGATAGATCCCGCCGACCGATCCCGTCGAAAACGCCATCGGCACGAATACCGCCGAGAGCACGACGGCCACGCCGAGCAGCGCTCCGGTGATCTGACCCATCGCCTTGCTCGTCGCCTCGCGCGGCGCAAGATGCTCCTCGGCAATGAGCCGTTCCACGTTCTCCACGACCACGATCGCATCGTCAACGAGCAGACCGATGGCGAGCACGAGCCCGAACATCGAGAGCGTGTTGATCGTGAACCCGGCCGCAGCGAGCACGCCGAACGTACCGAGCAGCACGACCGGCACCGCGATCGTCGGAATGAGCGTGGAGCGGATGTTCTGCAGGAACAGATACATGACCAGGAACACCAGCGCGATGCCTTCGAGCAATGTCTTGACGACTTCCTCGAGCGACACCTTCACGAACGGCGTCGTGTCGTACGGATATTCGATGTGCATACCCGCCGGGAAGTATTTCGCCAACTCGGTGAGGCGCGCACGCACCGCCTCCGCAGTGGCGAGGGCGTTCGCGCCTGCCGCGAGTTGCACGGCGATGCCTGCGGCGCCCTGGCCGTTGTACTTGGTGTCAATGTTGAAGTCTTCCGCTCCCAGCTCGATGCGAGCGACGTCGCTCAGTCGAACCTGCGAGCCGTCAGGATTGACCTTGAGCAGGACGCGCCCGAACTCCTCGGGCGTGCGCAGCAGCGTCGCCTCGGTAATCGACGCCGTCAGGCGTTGCGACGCAGGCGCCGGTGCGCCGCCCAGCTGCCCGCCCGAGATCTGCACGTTCTGATTCTCCAGCGCGGTCGTCACGTCGACGGGCATGAGCGCGAGGGCATTGAGCTTGTTTGGATCCAGCCAGATGCGCATCGCGTACTGGGTGCCGAACACGTTGATGTCGCCGACACCGTCGACGCGGCTCACCGGATCCTGGATGTGCGACACGACGTAGTCAGCAATGTCGTACCTCGTCATGTGCGGGTCGGAAGACACGAAGGCCGCGACTAGCAGTGGCGAAGCACTCGACTTGGTCACGCGGATGCCTGATTGCTGCACCTGTGGCGGCAGCAGTGGTGTTGCGAGCTGCAGCTTGTTCTGCACCTGCACCTGCGCGATGTCCGGGTCCGTGCCGGGCTCGAAGGAAAGCGTAATCGTGGACCGGCCGGAGTCATCGCTCGTGGAGGACAGATACATCAGGTGATCCACGCCGCTGATCTGCTGCTCGATCACCTGCACGACGGTGTCTTCGACTGTGGTCGCCGACGCGCCGGGATAGGTCGCCGAAACCTGGATCGAAGGGGGCGCAATCGACGGGTACTGCTCGATCGCGAGCCTGGCGATCGACAGCACGCCGGCGAGCATGATCAGGATCGCGATGACGATCGCGAAGATCGGTCTCGCGATGAAGAAGCGCGGCATGACGCTACGCCGACTGTGCAGTCGCGATGGCGGCGACGGCGCGTACGACCATTCCCGCTTTCACCCGCTGTACGCCGGAGACGACCACGCGATCGCCTTCCTGCAACCCGCCTTCGATGACCCAGCTGTCGCCCAGTGTTCGCGGCGCACTCACCGATCGCTGCGAGACTTTGTTGTCCTTGCCCACGACCAGCACGGTGGCTCTGCCGTTGCGATCGTGGGTAACGCCTTCCTGGGGCACGAGCATGGCGTGATCGTTCGTACCTTCGTCGATGACCGCGCGCACGAACATTCCCGGCAGAAGCAGATGATCCGGGTTCGGGAAGATCGCGCGCACGGTCACGGACCCCGTGCCCTCGTTGACGCTGATGTCGGTGAACTGCAGCAGTCCCTCGCGTGCGTAACTCGAGCCGTCCTCCAGGACGAGTCGCACGCGCGTCTGATCCGGGCCGTTGAGATGGATGCGACCGCCGGCGACCTGCTGCCTGAGCTGCAGGCCTTCGACGCTCGTCTCGTTGAGATCGACGTAGATCGGATCGATCTGCTGCACGGTGGCCATCGGCGTGGCAGCGCTCGCTTGCACATATGCGCCCTGGGTGACCAGCGACGGCCCGATGCGACCCGTGATCGGAGAGACGATATCCGTATAGCCGAGGTTGATCGTCGCGGTACGCACCGCTGCGAGGCCGGCCTCGACGTCAGCTGCCGCCTGGTCCCGCGCCGCGACCGCGTTGACGTACGTCTGCTTGCTGATTGCGTTGTTCGCAACGAGCACTTTGTCGCGGTCCGACTGGGCGGTGGTCGACTCGAGCGTCGCACGCGCACGTGCGAGCTGCGCTTGCGCACTTTGCAGCGCCGCCTGATACGGAGCAGGATCGATCTGGTACAGGCGCTCGTTCGCCTGAATGTCACCGCCCTCCTCGAACTCGCGCCGCTGCACGATGCCATCGACGCGCGCACGAACCTGTGCGACGAGAAACGCGGCGGTGCGCCCGGGCAGCTCGGTCGTCACCGGCACCGGTGCCTGGTGCACCGTCACGACTCCGACCTCCGGCGGCAGTGGATCCGCCGCAGCCGGCTGCGCCTGTGACTTGCATCCGGTCAGGACTACGGACAACAGCAGGAGCGCAGCCGGCACGGCAGATTCGAAGAGCTTGCGCGGACTCACGTTGGGCCTCCAGTTACTTCTACTTCACGCTGTAGCCGCGCGCATCGAGGCACGCCGCCTGGGCACGCATGTAGTCCGAGCGCTTCGTGCGGGCGACGTCGCTGGGCACGCCACCCCCGGCGACAGTCGGGTCGTAGCTCGTGGCCGAGACCGCCGAGCGGTGACACTCGTAGCGATCCTGTGCCTGCTGCTCGGCGGGCTGGCCGTTCTTCGGATAGACGAAGATGGACTCTGCGGGCGGTGCCTGCGTCGTGCCGCCGCTTTCGATCCCTTCGGGCGGTTGCACGACCTCATACTCGCCGGCGCCGGCGTTCCAGTTGTAGTACGTGTCGTCGGCGTAGTAGTAAGGCACGCCGCCCCACCAGACCGTGGAGTAGAACGCAGGCAGGATCGGAACGAATGCGCCGATCGGCGCGGCGATCACGACTGCGGCTCGGCCATTACGCCGATACCACTCGCCTCCGTGATAGAGGAAGACGCCGCCGCCGTAACGGACCGTGTACGCGTCGCGAGGAATGACCCTCACGACTTCGCCGCGATCGTGATAGTACTGGTTGTGCTCGAAGCGACTGTCGAGATGCGAGGCTTGCGACGCAACGGGCAGCACAGCTGTGCCGATCGTTGCGAGAAGCGCTAGTAGCTGCGGTTTTTTTCTGAACATGGTGGTTACTTGACGCTATAGCCGCGCGCCTCGAGGCAGGCGCTGAGCGCACGGCGAAAATCTGCGGCTTCGCGTTCCGTTCGCGCTGCCTGTACTTGCGCGGCGCTGGCGTCAGCCTGTGTCTGCATGCGATTGATCTGTTCATTGCGTTCGGACGCGGCGACTCCGCCGATCGCAGCTCCCGCCACTGCGCCCAATAGCGCGCCGCGGCCTGTTTCCCACGGCGCTGCGACAGCCGCGCCGACGACAGCGCCGGTCACGGCGCCAGCACCAACCGCCGCGCCGGGAGGCGGACCTCCGGCAACGACGCGCATGCGCCGATGCGGAGGAACCTGGGGATTGCTCGGATCGAAGCCGGTCTGTTGCACGGCCCACGCATTGCACTCGTACTTGTCCCGCTCCTGCTGATCGGCGGAGACGCTGCGTCCGCCCGTCGGGTAGAAGTAGACGTTCGTGTCAGGTACCGGCGGAGGTTGCGGCCGCGGTGGCGGCGCGATGGGTTCAGCCGTGCAACCCCAGCCGGTGCAAGCGACGATCAAGGACAAGAGCGCCAGGTGCGTGTTCATGGCCTCAACCGTTGGGGCTTACGTTGACGTTGGCGACGTTGACGTTGGCGTTGGCGTTGAGGTTGGCGTTGGTCTTCGCTCGCGCGACGAGCGCCGCGACCTGCGGCTTCGCCTCCTTGATCGCATTGCGAACGCACGTGCCGTCATCGGGCTCCATCGGGTCGGCTGCAAAGCAAGCCTTGCGGGCGGCGTCGCGTATGTAGTCCTTCAGGAGCACGACACCCGAATCGGTCGTGAGCGTCTCCGGATCGGGAATGACGCGCGCAACGACAGTCACTTTCTCAAGAGGCGCATCGATCTCGTCGCGCGCGATGACCTTCACGACCGGTGCATCGATCTCGATTCGATCGAGTTGGGCTGCATTGGCGCCAGTGCTCGCGATTGCTAGCGCCGCGAGCAACCCGCTGGCAGCGAAAAAAGGGGTGGTAGTCATGGCCGGGTCTCCTGTAGGTGGCGGACGGCGAAATGCCATCCAACGGCTGCGACGTTGCCTGCGGGAGATCGCGGCGCGATGTCAGACAACTGCGACTGCATTTCACTTGTCATTTGCATTAAGCCGCGTTCATGTCCGCGGGCCCGCGGAACTCCGCCTCGCGCGCGGCAACTAAACGGCCATATGGAATCCGTCGCCCCGCACGTGCTGGCCCTGGACGACGATCCGGATGTCCGGAAGGTCCTGGTTCAGTACCTCACCGAGCAGGAGCTGCGGATCACGGCGGTCGCGAGCGGGCGCGAGATGCTGCACGTCATCGAGAACGAGCCCGTCGATCTGCTCATGATCGATCTGCGCCTGGCGGGCGAGGATGGGCTCACGCTCGCGCGGCGCGTGCGGGCAACCTCCGCGATCCCGATCCTGATTCTGAGCGGCAAGGCCGAAGAGGCCGACCTGGTCATGGGGCTCGAGCTGGCCGCCGATGACTACGTCACCAAGCCGTTTCGGCTGCGCGAGCTGCTGGCGAGGATTCGCGCTGTGTTGCGCCGTTCGCAGTCCGTCGATGCCGGCGCACCGCGCGACGATCAGCTGCGCGCCTATCGATTCGCCGGCTGGGAGCTCAACCTGCGGCTGCATCGCCTGACCTCGCCGCAGGGACGCCGCGTCGAGCTCACGAACAGCGAGTTCAACCTGCTGTGTGCTTTCCTGTCGGCACCTCAGCGCGTGCTCACCCGCGATCAATTACTGGAGCGCTCGCGGGTCCACGCGCTCGAGGTGTACGACCGCGCGATCGACGTCACGATGCTACGCCTGCGGCGCAAGATCGAGCGCGATCCTTCCAATCCGGAGCTGCTGCGCACCGAGCGCGGCGCGGGCTATGTCTTCATGGCGCCGGTCAGCTCGATGCGCTGAGCGTTGCAGCTGCAATGCCAGGATGGCAATCCGACATCGTGCAGGAAAATTGCGGGAGGAGAGTTCTGTTCGTGGCGGCGCTTGCCGTTCGTTGAAGCAGATGGAGATCTCTCCATGAACACCTTGAACCTCCGTACATTGGGCCAGCTCGGCCTCCTCGCGATGCTGGGTGCCGTCGCTGCGTGCACGACGATGGGCACCGGCGTCGGCAACCAGCGCGGCGGCGACATGCGCGCCAACTTCGCGTGGAAGTCGACGGACGATCGCGCCGGGACGCTCACGGCCAGCCTGAGCAACGGCGAAACCTTCTCGGGTCCGTTCTTCCAGGTCACCCACGATACCCGCGTAGACACCCTCGCTCCGCTCTGGGTTGGCTGGGGCGGTCCGTGGCGCGGGCGTTTCTGGGGCCCGTATCCTGATACGGCCTTCGTCACGCACTACAGCGGACGCGTCGTCGCGAATCTCGCCGACAACGCCGGCGATCACATGCGCTGCCACTTCACGCTCATGCATCCCCAGCACGGGATGGCGGGCGGCGGCGAAGGTGAGTGCCAGCTGCCGTCGGGGCAGACGATCGACGCGACGTTCGCAGACTCGTGACGCGCGATACGGACTCGCGACCTCTGCAGCGCTGGGTCACCGGCGCCGGCGTCCTGCTCATCGTGCTGATGGTTGGCGCGGACAGTTACGAAGCATGGCAGGATTACGACGACGCGATCCTGCGCAGCGAGGACACCCAGCTTGCGATCGCCCGCGCGACGGCCGAGCAGACTGCACGAATGGTGCAGGAGATCGACGTCGTGCTGGCGGACCAGGCGCTGCGCTGGGGCGCAGCGGACGCGACTCCTGCGGCGCGCGAAGCCGCGCGCGAGCGGCTACAAGCAGACGTCACGCGCTTTCCTTTCGTGCACTCGATGGAGATCATCGGGCGGGATGGCCGCCTGTTCGCGACGACGGCACCCGGTCCCGATGACGACGCGGATTTTAGCGGACGACACTTCTTCTCCATTCTCGAGCATGCATCGCGCGGCATGCTCTATATCGGCAAGCCCGTCGGCCAGGACTACCGGACTTTCGCGCTCGCTCGGGCGATTCACGACCGCTACGGTGCGTTTGCCGGCGTCGTGCTCGTGCGCGTCGCGTTCGAATACCTGACC
>DATEML010000143.1:0-18027 GCA_035275585.1 Steroidobacteraceae bacterium
GACGTCCTGTACTACATCGTCAGCGGCTCGGTCGAAGTCATGATCGAGGACGAGGAAGGCAACGAGATGGTGCTCGCCTACCTCAACAAGGGGCAGTTCTTCGGCGAGATGGGCCTGTTCTACGAGCAGCCGACGCGCAGCGCCTGGGTGCGCACGCGCCAGCAGTGCGAGCTCGCAGAAATGACCTATCCGCGTTTCCGCCAGCTCGCGGCCGAAAGCCCGGGCCTGGTGTTCGAGCTGGCGACGCAGCTCGCCACGCGCCTGGACCGCACCAACCGCAAGCTCGGCGATCTCGCGTTCGTCGACGTCACCGGCCGGGTTGCGCACGCGATCATGGACCTGTGCAGCGAGCCGGACGCGATGACGCATCCCGAAGGCATGCAGATCAAGGTGAGCCGCCAGGAGCTGTCGCGGCTGGTCGGCTGCTCGCGCGAGATGGCGGGACGCGTGCTCAAGGTGCTCGAGGATCAGGGTCTGCTGCGCGCCACGGGCAAGACGATCGTCGTGTTCGGCGCACGGCCGAAGATGAAGACCAAGCCGCCGCTGGCCGCCGCCGCGGGCCGCGCGGGCATGATGCAGAACCGCCGGGCGGACGACGACGACGATGACGATCTCGACGACGACGAAGATTGAAAGAGCTTGTCAGGCTGAAGCCTGACCCACACAGTGACGCGACGTTGGCTATCGGTGTGGGTCAGGCTTCAGCCTGACTCTTTCCCCTTCTCGATTCCCTGCCTCATCGCCGCAATCGTCGCGGCGTAATCCTTCGAACCGAAGATCGCCGAGCCGGCCACGAACGTGTCCGCGCCGGCGCGCGCAATCGCTTCGATGTTGTCGGCCTTCACGCCGCCATCGATTTCCAGCCGGATCTCGCGGCCGCTGGCGCGGATGCGCTCGCGCGCCAGGCGCAGCTTGTCGAGCGCCGCCGGGATGAACTTCTGGCCGCCGAAGCCCGGGTTCACCGACATGATCAGCACCATGTCGATCTTCTGGATCACGTGATCGAGCCAGTTGAGCGGCGTCGCCGGGTTGAACACCAGGCCGGGGCGGCAACCGTGCTCGCGGATCAGCTCGATGGTGCGGTCGACGTGCTCGCTCGCCTCCGGGTGGAACGTGATCCAGGTGGCGCCGGCCTGCGCGAAGTCCGGAACGATGCGGTCGACGGGTTTCACCATCAGGTGCACGTCGATCGGCGCGGTGATGCCGTGCTTGCGCAGCGCTTCGCACACCATCGGGCCAATCGTCAGGTTCGGCACGTAGTGATTGTCCATCACGTCGAAGTGGATCAGGTCGGCGCCGGCGGCCAGCACCGCCTGCACTTCCGCGCCGAGGCGCGCGAAGTCGGCGGACAGTATCGAGGGAGCGATCCAGGGTTTCATGGAGCGGTACCTGTCTTCATTTCATGGCACGCGCCTCGCGCAGCAGCTCGTAGGCCGCGCGGATCTGGCGCGTCTTCTCTTCGGCGACTTTCATCATCGATTCCGGCAGGCCCTTCGCGACGAGCTTGTCGGGATGATTCTGGTTCATGAGCCGGCGATACGCCTTCGTGACCTCGGCGTCGGACGCATTACGCGACACGCCCAGGACTTCGTAGGCCTCGGCGACACGATCGACAGCCGGTCGCGCCTCCGGCCGACGTGCAGCCTGCTGCATGCGCAGCAGCGCCTCCATCTGTACGACTTCGTAGGCAGAAACACCCAGCGCTGCGCAGATGCGCCCAAGCACCTCGCGACCGTCGGGGTTGAGGCTGCCGCCCCACAGCGCTGTCTGCAGCTGGATCTGCACGAACATGCGACACAGATCCGGGCGCTGCCGGCACGCCTGCCGCAACTCGCGCAGCAACGGCTCCAACGGAAAATCGCGGCGCTTGCCCTGCGTGAACAGCTCGATCGCGAGCTGCACTTCGCGCTCGCCGAGCCGGAACTCGCTCATCATGGCGCGTGCCGCGCGGATCTCGTCCTCCGAGACGCGGCCATCGGCCTTGGCGAGATGGCCCATGGTCTGGAACGTGGCGCGGAAGAATGCCTCCTGGACCTGCTGCGGACTCGCAGCCGGCGCGGCATCGCTGAGCTCGTCGCGAGCGCTCTCCGCCTGTACGTCGAACAGATGACCGATGAACGTACCGAACAGCGCGCCCACCGGCCCCGCGGCAACCACGCCGATCAGCGCGCCCAACGCTTTGCCCTGCCATACCATCTGGGCTATGGTAGCAGCGATGCTGGAATCGCACGTTCCCAGTCTGCAACGCATCCACCAGGGCAAGGTCCGCGACATCTACGCGGTCGATGCGCAGCACATGCTGATCGTGACCACCGATCGCCTCAGCGCGTTCGACGTGGTGATGCCCGACCCGATTCCCGGTAAGGGCCGCGTGCTGACGCGCATCTCCAACTTCTGGTTCGAGCGCACGCAACACATCGTGCCCAACCATCTCGCCGACTACCCGCTCGCGCGAGCCGTTCCCGATGCTGCGGAGCGTGCGCCGCTCGAGGAACGCAGCATCATCGTCCGCCGCTTGCGCGCGCTGCCTGTCGAAGCGGTCGTGCGCGGCTACCTGATCGGTTCGGGTTGGAAGGACTATCAACAGACCGGCGCGGTGTGCGGGATCGCCCTGCCCGCCGGGCTGCGTCAGGCGGACCGTCTGCCGGAGCCGATCTTCACCCCCGCGACGAAGGCAGAGATGGGCGCGCACGACGAGAACATCGCCTACGAGCGCGTCGTCGCGCTGATCGGTCGCGGTCTCGCCGAGCAGGTGCGCGCAACGGCGCTCGCCCTGTACGCCTTCGCCGTCGCGCACGCGCAGGCCCGCGGGATCATCATCGCCGACACCAAGTTCGAGTTCGGCGTCGACGAGGCCGGACGCCTGACGCTGATCGACGAGGCGCTGACTCCCGATTCGTCGCGCTTCTGGCCGGCCGACACCTATCAGCCCGGCAGCAGCCCGCCGAGCTTCGACAAGCAGTACGTGCGCGACTACCTCGAAACGCTGGACTGGCCGAAACGCCCGCCAGGGCCGAAGCTGCCGCCCGACATCATCGCCCGGACCAGCGAGAAATACGCAGAAGCCCTGCGTCGCCTCACCAGCTGAGCGTGGCGCGCTCATGGCACGCACGATCGCGCTGATCTATCTCGCCTTCGGCGCAGTGTGGATTTTCTTCACTGATCGCCTGCTCGTGTGGCTGCACCTCGACCCGCAGCTCATCCAGCGGCTGCAGACCGTGAAGGGTTTGCTGTTCGTCATCGGATCGGCGGTGCTGCTGTACGTGGTGCTGCGTCGCTACGAGCGACGTGGTGGCGATGCGATGGCCGCGCTCATCGAATCGCGCAACCAGACGCGACGGGCCAATGCCGACCTCGAACGGCGCGTCGCGGAGCGCACACGTCAGCTGGAATCGGCCAATCGCGAGCTCGAGGCGTTCGCCTACGCGGTCTCGCACGACTTGCGCGCGCCCCTGCGCAGCATGTCGGGCTTCAGCCAGATCCTGCAGGAGAGCGCGCCGCCCGGCCTCGACGAAAAATCACGGCACTACCTGCAGCGCATCCACGACGCCAGCGTGCGCATGTCGGGCCTGATCGACGACCTGTTGAACCTGTCGCGCATCGGCCGCAGCGAGCTGACGGCGCGACCGATCGACCTGAGCCAGATCGCGGCGGAAGCCGCAGCGGCCGTGCGCGAACGTCATCCGACGCGCGCAGTGCAGCTGGAGATCACGCCCGCAATGCAGGTCAACGCGGATCCGCGGCTGTTGCGAATCGCACTCGAGAATCTGCTGAGCAACGCGTGGAAATACACGGCGCGCTCCCCGCATGCACGCGTATCGATCGGCACGCAGGCCGGCGAGCACGGCCCGGTCTACTTCATCCGCGACAACGGCGTCGGCTTCGACATGAAGTACGCGGACAAGCTGTTCGTGCCGTTCCAGCGCCTGCATCCGGACGCGGAATTCCCAGGGAACGGCATCGGCCTCGTGACGGTTCAGCGCATCGTCGCCCGTCACGGCGGACGCATCTGGGCGGACGCGAAGCCGGACGAAGGCGCCACGTTCTATTTCACGTTGTAGGTCGCTGCCAGGCTTCCAGCACTGCGTGGATCGCGCGCACGCCGTCCGTCAGCGCGGCCGGGCCCGGCTGCAGGATGATCGACGACTTGATCTCGTGCAGCTGGCGCTGTGCCACGGCGGGCACGCGCTCCCAGCCGGGACGCGCCGCGACCGCATCGGGCCGAAACTTCTTGCCGCACCACGAGCCGAGAATGATGTCCGGCGCGCGGCGCACCACTTCGAGCGGATCGGCGATGATGCGGTCCTTGCCGAGCGGGTGCTGGGCGTTGTCGGCGAAGCAATCCTCGCCGCCGGCGATGCCGATCAGCTCCGAGACCCAGCGGATGCCCGAGATCATCGGCTCATCCCACTCCTCGAAATACACGCGCGGGCGCCGCGCGAACCGCGCCGCGCCGGCGCGCACCTGATCGAGCTCCTGCTCGAGCCGCACTGCCAACGCGTCCGCCTTGGCCTCGCAGCCGATCATGCCGCCGAGCACGCGGATCATCTGCAGGATGCCGACGACGTCGCGTTGATTGAAGATGCAGACGTTGAGCCCGAGCCGCACCAGCTGTGCGGCGATGTCCGCCTGCAGGTCGGAGAATCCCAGCACCAGGTCCGGCCGCAGGTCGTGGATGCGATCCACTTTTGCGCTGGTGAAGGCCGAGACCTTCGGCTTCTCGCGCCGCGCGCGCGGCGGGCGCACGGTGAAGCCGGAGATGCCGACGATGCGCCAGTCCTCCTCCAACAGGTACAGCGTCTCCGTGGTCTCCTCGGTGAGGCAGACGATGCGGCTCGGGTAACGGTCCATAGCGCGCATCTTGCCCCGTCAACGAGCGCATGTCAGGCTCGCTCGCGTGATCGCAAGGCTCCTTGGCAACCTGGAACGCTGGCTGTTCGAGCCGCCGGAGTCCATCTACGGGCAGCCGCTGTGGAAGCTGACCCGCATCCTGCGTTATCCCTACGGCCTGATCCGCGACATCCTGCGCGGCGACCTGACACTGCGCGCGATGAGCCTGGTCTACACGACGCTGCTGTCGGTCGTGCCGCTGCTCGCGGTGTCGTTCGCGGTGCTGAAGGGCTTCGGGTTTCATCGCGAGCTGGAGCCGGTGCTGTACACGTTCCTCGAGCCGCTCGGCGACCGCGGCTACGAGCTCACCAAGCAGATCATGGAGTTCGTCGAGCGCGTGCGTGGCGACGTGCTCGGTTCCCTCGGCCTGATTTTCCTGCTGTACACGACGCTCACGATGATCCAGAAGGTCGAGGAGTCGTTCAATTTCGTGTGGCGCGTAGCGCAGCCTCGCAGCCTGGTCCGGCGCATCAGCGAATATGTCAGCGTCCTGGTGATCGGCCCTGCCGTGGTCATCGCAGCGCTCGGCCTGACCGCGGCGTTCGCGCACACGAGCTGGGTACAGTTGCTGGGGCAGTACGAGCCATTCGGCACGCTGCTGGTAGTGTTCGGTCGCCTGACGCCCTACGTGCTGGTAACGGCCGTCTTCGCTTTCCTCTACGCGTTCATGCCGAACACTCGTGTCCAGCTGCGCGCCGCGCTGATCGGCGGTCTGTTCGGCGGCCTCGTGTGGGCCGCGACCGGCATGATCTTCGCGACGTTCGTGGTGGAGTCCACACGCAACATCATCATCTACGCCGGCTTCGCGATCGTGATCGTCGCGCTCTTCTGGTTGCACGTCTCGTGGCTGATTCTGCTGCTCGGCGCGCAACTGTCGTTCTACATCCAGAATCCGCAGTACCTGCGGCCCGGCCGCGGCGAGATCAACCTCAACGCCAGCCTGCGCGAGCGCGTAGCGTTGTCGATCATGTACCTCATCGTCAGCGACTACCGCAGCGCGGACCATCGCTGGAACACCAACAAGCTCGCCGAGCACCTCGACCTGCCGGGCGCCGGGCTCCATCCCATCGTCGATGCGCTGGAACGCGCGAAGCTCGTGCTGCTCGCCGAGGACGAGACCTGGGTGCCGGCGCGCGATCCGCAGACGATCGAGCTCATCGAAGTGCTCGAGGCAGTGAGGCACGACTGTGCCGGACCAAGGCTCGGGCGGATCCGCGACATCGCGCCGGCCGTGGGCGCCGCGCGCACCGCCGAAGAAGCGATGCGGAAGAGCCTGAAAGGCAGGACCGTGAGCGACCTGGTGAAGCAGGAATCGAGCAAGGAGAGTCAGGTCAGGCTTTAGCCTGACAGCTTCACTCTCCCGCGATCGTCATCTGCTCGATCAGCACCGATCCGGTACGGATGCCGCCGCGCGTATCGACGTCGGTGCCGACAGCCACGACCTGCCGATACATGTCCCGCAGGTTTCCCGCGATCGTGATTTCGTGCACCGGGTATGCGATCGCGCCGTTCTCGACCCAGAATCCGGCCGCGCCGCGCGAGTAGTCGCCGGTGACGCCGTTGACGCCCTGCCCCATCAGCTCCGTGACGACCAGCCCGCGATCCATCCTGCGCAGCAGGCCGGCGAAATCCTCGGAGCCGCCGCCAACGATCAGGTTGTGCACGCCGCCTGCGTTGCCCGTCGTCTTGAGGCCGAGCTTGCGCGCGGAGTAGGTGCTCAGGACATAGCCGCTCAGCACGCCGCTCTCGATGATCTCGCGATCGCGCGTCGCGACGCCCTCGCTGTCGAACGCAGCGCTGCTCAGCGCCTTGCGCAGATGCGGTCGCTCCGAGATCTGCATCCACTCCGGGAAGATACGTTCGCCTGCTGCGTCCAGCAGGAACGACGCACGGCGGTACTGACTACCGCCGCGGATCGCGCCGAGGAAGCTGCCGAAGAGACCGCGCGCGAGCTCCGGCACGAACAGGACCGGAGCAGTGACGGTCGAGAGCCTGCGCGCGTTGAGGCGGCGCAGCGCCCGCGCTGCTGCCTGCTTGCCGATGCTGGTTCCGTCTTCCAGGTCGCGCCAGTCGCGAACCGTGCTGTACCAGTAGTCGCGCTGCATTTCATCGCCGGCCTCGGCGACGACGACGCAGCTCAAGCTGTGCAATGTGGTCGCGACACTGCCGAGGAAGCCGAGCGAATTGCCGAACACGCGCAGCCCGCGATGACTCGACAATGTCGCGCCCTCGGAGTTGCCGATGCGCGGGTCGGCATCGAGTGCCGCGGCCTCGCAGGCGATTGCCTGCTCGCGCGCCGCATCCGGCTCGATCGACCACGGGTGAAACAGATCGAGGTCGGGAAACTCGCGCGCGAGCGTGTCGGGCTCGGGCAGGCCGGCGCAGTCGTCTTCGGCCGTGAAGCCGGCGATGCTGAAGGCTTTCGCGACCGTGTCGCGGATCGCGCTCGCGCTCAGGTCGCCGGTGCTCGCCGAGCCCTTGCGCTTGCCGCGGTACACGGTGACACCCATGCCGCGGTCGCGCTGATATTCCAGCGTCTCTACTTCGCGCAGCCGCGCGGTTACGGAAAGGCCGGTCTCGACGCTCACGCCAACCTCCGCCTCGCTCGCACCGAGCCCGCGCGCCTCGGCAAGCGCGAGCGATACAAGGTCCTGGAGATCCTGTTGCGAGTAGCTGAGCTGTGCGGCGCCTTGGGCGGGAACGTCGGTCGACATGGCGCGATTCTAGCAGCTGCGCCCGGCGGCCTCGCCGGGTCCTGTAAACTGTACGCATGTCTTCCGACACCGAACGACCGAGTAAATCCGAGCGCAAGCGGCGCAGCGACGACCTGCAGTCGCTCGGCGAAGCGCTCATCGATCTGCCGGATGCCGAGCTGAACGCGCTGCCGCTGCCGGAAAACCTGCGCGATGCGGTGTTGCTCGCGCGCAAGATCACCGCGCACGGCGGCCTGTACCGGCAGAAGCAATACATCGGCAAGCTGATGCGCAAGATCGATGCCGAGCCGATCCGCGCCGCGCTGGAGGCGAAACGCGAGCGCGAGCGCATCGAGGCGCTGCGCTTTCGCCGGATCGAGCAGTGGCGCGATCGTCTGTTACAGGAAGGTGGCAGCGCCATCGAGCGCCTCGCTGCCGAGGTGCCCGGCATCGACGTCGCTGCCGTGACCGATCTGGTCGGGCGCGCCCGGGCGGAGCAGCCGACGGGCGAGACGAGCGGTGCGAGCCGCGCACTGTTCCGGCTGCTGCGCGAAGCCTTCGCCAAGTAACTTTGCCGGACTGCTACAATCCCCGCATGAAACCGCTGGTCGGCATCATCATGGGCTCGAAATCGGACTGGGATACGCTGCAGTCCGCCGCCGACACTCTGCAGCGCCTCGGCGTGCCGTTCGAAACGCGCGTCGTCTCGGCGCATCGCACGCCGGATCTGCTGTTCGAGTATGCGGGCAGCGCACGGTCACGTGGGCTCGAAGTCATCATCGCAGGCGCCGGCGGGGCAGCGCATCTGCCCGGCATGACGGCTGCGAAGACCTCGCTGCCGGTGCTCGGTGTGCCGGTGCAGTCGAAGGCGCTCAACGGACTCGACTCGTTGCTGTCGATCGTGCAGATGCCCGCGGGCATTCCGGTCGGCACGCTCGCCATCGGCGTTGCGGGCGCGACCAACGCAGCGTTGCTCGCGGCGGCCATTCTCGCCAACAAGTACGACAACGTGCGCACCGCGCTGGAGCAGTTCCGCACGGAACAGACAGCCGGCGTCCTCGCACAACCACTGCCCAGCCGCATACCCCCGCAGACATGAGGATCGGCGTCATCGGCGCAGGCCAGCTCGGTCGCATGCTGGCGCTGGCAGGCTATCCTCTTGGGCTGCGCTTCGTGTTCCTCGATCAGAGCGCGGACGCACCCGGCGCACAGGTTGGACGCATCGTTACCGGCGGCTTCGACGACCGACAGAAGCTCGCCGCGCTGGCCGCCGAAGTCGACCTCATCACGTTCGATGTCGAGAACGTGCCCGTCGACGCCGTCGCCGAGATTGCCGCAAAGAAACCGTTCCTGCCGCCGGTCGCGGCGCTGGGCGCGTCGCAGGATCGCCTGCACGAGAAGACGCTGTTCCGCCAGCTGAAGATTCCGACGCCGGCATTCGCAACGGTCGATTCGCTCGCCGACCTGCAGAAGGCAATTGCGAAAATCGGCGCGCCAGGCGTGCTCAAGACGCGACGCCTCGGCTACGACGGACGCGGCCAGTACCAGGTGCGCGACGCACGGGACGCCGCGGCTGCCTGGGAAGCGCTCGGCTCCGTGCCGCTGATCTACGAGCAGTTCGTGAACTTCAGCCGCGAGGTGTCGATTATCGGCGTGCGCAGCACGCGCGGCGAGACACGCTTCTACCCGCTCGCCGCCAACACACACAGCGCCGGCATCCTGCGCTATTCGATCGCGCCATATCGCCGCGCCTCGCTGCAGAAACAGGCGGAGAATTACCTGAAACGGCTGCTGCGCCACTTCGATTACGCCGGCGTGCTGACGATCGAGTTCTTCGTCGCCGGCGGGCGACTGATCGCGAACGAGATGGCGCCGCGCGTTCACAATTCCGGCCACTGGACGATCGAGGGCGCCGAGACCAGCCAGTTCGAGAATCACGTGCGGGCGATCCTGGGCCTGCCTCTCGGCGGCACGCGGGCACTCGGCCACTGCGCCATGATTAACTTCATCGGCACGCTCCCGGCGCTCGGGAACATTCTGCGAGTGTCGGGCGTACACTTTCACAGTTACGGCAAAGAGCCGCGGCCGAACCGCAAGCTCGGGCATTGCACGATCAATGCACCGTCGCCGGGCGCCCGCGATCGGGCCCTGAAGCAGCTCTTACGACTCAAGGTGGATTGATTGCGAGTTGTTAATCCTGGTGAATTGGCGCCCCCCTTCGCTCAGGAAGCGGTTTTTGAAACCGCCGGACAATGTCCGTAAACTTGCCACGCACAGCGGATCGGCTGCTTAACTTAAAGTCCCCCCGCCTCGCTTAGGACTTTCAGGGCTTTCGATGTACCTCGAACTGTTCAAGCTGCACGAGCTGCCGTTCCGACTCACGCCGGACCCCGCGTTCCTGTACCTGTCGAAGCACCATGCGCGCGCCAAGGCGTACATGGAGTCGACCATCTGGTTCACCGACGGCTTCGTGGTGATCACGGGCGAAATCGGCTCCGGCAAGACCACGCTGATCGAGACCTTCCTCAAGGAGCTCGAGAAGGACGTGGTGGTCGCGCAGATCAACCAGACGCAGGTCTCGGCGATCGAATTCCTGCAGAGCGTGCTCGTGCAGTTCGGCTTCCAGCCGTTCCGCATGAAGAAGGCGGAGCTGCTGGCGACGCTCAACGAGTTCCTGGTGGAGCAATACGCGAACGGCCGCCGTGTGCTGCTGATCGTCGACGAGGCGCAGAACCTCTCGAACAAGGTGCTGGAGGAGATCCGGCTGCTCTCCGGCGTCGAGACCACCAAGGAGAAGGTGCTGCGCATCATCCTGGCCGGACAGCCCGAGCTCAACGAGAAGCTGAACTCGTCGATGCTGATCCAGCTGGCGCAGCGCGTCCGCCTGCGCTTCCACCTGACCGCGCTGTCCAAGACCGACACCGGGTTGTACATACAACATCGCCTGGAAGTCGCCGGCTCGCAGGGACGGCAGATCTTCGATCCGGAGACGTTCGCGATGGTGTTCCGCTACACCGGCGGCATTCCGCGCCTGGTCAACACGCTGTGCGACACCTCGATGATGGCTGCGTTCGCGCAGGACCGCGACGTCGTCACGCTGGAGCACATGCGCGCCGCCATTGAGGAGTTGCAGTGGGTCGAGTACGCCGAGCGCTCCGTCAAGCTGCATAGCCTCGCCCCGCACTCACACGCCGATTCATCCGGCGAGCGGCGCGTCGTGCTGGGGCGCATCCTGGTCGGCTTCAACGGCCAGACGATCGCCGAGCGCGAGTTGACGCCGGGCCGTTTCATCATCGGACGCACGCCTGACAACGACCTGCAGATCGACAGCAAGTACATCAGCCGTCACCACGCGCAGATCGTCACGTCCATCAACAGCTCGGTGCTCGAGGACTTGAACAGCACCAACGGCATCTACGTGCGCGCCAAGCGGGTGCGCCGCCGAATGCTCAACGACGGCGACGTCGTGCAGATCGGTCAGCACGAAGTCATGTACTTCGACGAGCGTCTGTCGCGCACGCGAGTGCTGCCGGACGAGGGTGATGACGACGCGGTGCCGCTGGCGCAGGAAGCGATGCAGGACCGCAAGCAGGCCGGGGCGGAGACGGAAGACGACGAAGGCGTCGCGCCCCTGCCGATCAGAGCGGACCGGAAATAAGCTAGTCTTCGAGCGAGCGGCTGTTGTACTCGGACTGGCGCGTGCGATAGTCCCGCCGCCGCAGCCACAGCACCAATCCCGCCATGATGCTCAGCACGCCGACCACCAGGAATACGCTGGGCAGCGTGCTCATCTCGATGAACCACGCCGCGGCCAGCAGGCCGAGCCCGACCAGCATGTAGAGGTACGGCAGGAACTCGTAGACGGGACGGGCGAGCCACATAGGCTGAATCGTAGCAGACTTGTCCGATCGACCCTCAGGCTGCGGTTCCGCCCACCGTGATGCCGTCGATGCGCAGGGTCGGCTGACCCACGCCCACCGGCACGTCCTGGCCCTCCTTGCCGCAGGTGCCGACACCCTCGTCCAGCTTCAGGTCGTTACCGACCATGGACACGCGGCGGAGCACGTCCGGGCCGTTGCCGATCAGCGTCGCGCCGCGCACCGGCGCAGTCAGCTTGCCGTTCTCGATCAGGTACGCCTCGCTCGCCGAGAACACGAACTTGCCCGAGGTGATGTCGACCTGGCCGCCGCCGAAATTCCTGCAGTACAAGCCCTTCTTCACCGAGCCGAGGATCTCCTGCGGATCGTGCTTGCCCGGCAGCATGTAGGTGTTGGTCATGCGCGGCAGCGTCATGTGCGCGAACGATTCGCGCCGGCCGTTACCCGTCGGCGACACGCCCATCAGACGTGCGTTGAGCTTGTCCTGCAGATAACCGCGCAGCACGCCGTTCTCGATCAGCGTCGTGCAACTCGTCGGCGTGCCCTCGTCGTCGACGTTGAGCGAGCCGCGCCGCGAGCCGAGCGTGCCGTCGTCGACGACGGTGCATTCCGGCGCCGCGACCTGCTCGCCGATGCGGCCGGAGAACGCCGAGGTGCCCTTGCGGTTGAAATCGCCTTCCAGGCCGTGACCGATCGCCTCGTGCAGCAAGATGCCCGGCCAACCGGGCCCGAGCACGACGGTCATCGTGCCCGCGGGCGCAGGCGCCGCGTCCAGGTTGACCAGCGCGCTGCGCACGGCCTCGTGCACGTACTCGCGCCAGCGATCGTTGTCGGTGAACTTCGCGAACCCGAAACGACCGCCGCCGCCTGCATAGCCCTGCTCACGGCGATCACCGTCCTGCACGATCACCGACACGTTCATGCGCACCAGCGGCCGGACGTCTGCAGCAAAGGTGCCATCGCTGGCCATCACCAGCACGACTTCGTGCGCGGCCGACAGGCTGGCCATGACCTGCGTGACCCGCGGATCGATGCGCC
This sequence comes from Steroidobacteraceae bacterium, assembly GCA_035275585.1. Lineage (GTDB taxonomy): Bacteria > Pseudomonadota > Gammaproteobacteria > Steroidobacterales > Steroidobacteraceae > Steroidobacter. The sequence continues at coordinate 12,500 of DATEML010000143.1, forward strand.
GCGCCTCGGCATCGATGCGCTCGAGCAGACGCACTTTCTCGGCGTCGCTGAGTCCTTCCAGCGGATCGTGGGGCAGGTAGAGCTGATGCCCTGTCGATGCGTGCCATGCCTGCAGCGAGCTCGTCGCACCGCTGCGCGCGATCGCGCGCGCTGCCTGCGACGCTTCGGTCAGCGCCGGCAGCACGATCTCGTCGGAATACGCGAAGCCGGTCTTCTCGCCCGCGAGCGCGCGCACGCCGACACCCTGCTCGATGCTGTGAGTGCCGTCCTTCACGATGCTGTCTTCGAGCGACCAGGACTCCTCGCGCACGAGCTGAAAATACAAATCGGCGTAGTCGACGCTGTGTCCCATGACGTTGCCGAGTACGCGGGCGATGCGATCTTCGTCGAGCCCCGAGGGCGCGAGGATGGCGCGCCGCGCCAGGTCGAGCGGTTGCAGCGGAGTCTGCAGTTGGGGGAGATCGATGTGCAGCGGGCTCGATACCGGGGTGGTCGCACTCGTCACTTCGTCACTCCGTCACTTCCGTCACTTTGAATTTCCTGTGCGCCAGCGCCGGGAAGCGGCCGCGCAGCTCATGTTGCAGTGTGCGGTCGATCTCGGCGACTGCAAGCCCCGGACCGGCCTCCGTCACGCGCGCGACGACGTGACCCCACGGATCCACGATCATCGAATCGCCGTAGGTCTCGCGGCCGTTGTCGTGCGTGCCGCTCTGGGCGGGTGCAAGCACGTAGCAGAGATTCTCGACCGCGCGCGCACGCACGAGCAGCTCCCAGTGCGCGCGCCCGGTCGGCGCAGTAAACGCGGACGGCAGGCTGAAAACCTCGGCGCCCTGCGCCTGCAGGACGCGAAACAGCTCGGGAAAGCGCACGTCGTAGCACACGGCCATCCCGAGCCGGCCGAGCGGTGTCGTCGTCACGACCGGCTGCACGCCCGGCACGACCGTCGCGGACTCGCGATAGCGCTCCTCGCGGCCGGGAATGTCGACATCGAACAGGTGAATCTTGTCGTAGCGCGCGACGCAGCGGCCGCGCTCGTCGAACACCAGGCACGCAGCGGCGACGCGCCCCGGCTGCGCTTCGTCGAGAATCGGAATAGTGCCGCCGACGATCCACATCCCGATCTCGCGCGCGCAATGGCCAAGGAAAGCCTGAATCGGCCCCTCGCCGCCCGGCTCGGCGACTGCAATCTTGTCCGCTTCGCTGCGGCCCATGATCGCGAAATTCTCCGGCAACGCGGCGAGGACCGCGCCCTGCGAGCGAGCGCGCTCCAGCAGCCCGCGCGCAGCCGCGAGATTCGCCGCCACATCCGGGCTGGAGGTCATCTGGATGACAGCCGCTACCGACATTGCCGTTACTTTCCCTCGGGAGGTCCCTGTTGCTCCGACACTTTGATCGCCGAAGCGTCGACTCGTTCGACCGTGGGATTGTCCCAGGGTCCGGTGATCCGATAATAGCCGCGCGTGATGCCCTTGAGCGGCTCCTTGAACACCTGCGAAAACAGCAGCACCGCCGCGCCCACGACCGGCCCGCCGGCGAGCGCGCCGGCGAGCGCAGGCGATGCGCCGAGGTTGCCGGTCACGATCGCAGTCTGATCGTAATCTCGCGTGGCGAGCCCGGTGCGGCCCGCGATGCCGATCTCCGCGGCCGGACCACGGAGCAGCAGGTTGCTCGTATAGGCGTTGCCGTCGCGCAGCTCGAAGTCGCCGTGCACGCTGTCGAACGCCAGTCCCTTGTCCGTCAGATCCTTGAAATCGAGCCCGAGTCGCCGCGGCAATGCTGCGACGCTGAATAGCCCGAGCACGCGCCCTGCACCCGGCTGCACTGCGAGGAGCTGACCGGTCTCGGCGCGTACGTTGATCGTGCCGTTCGCGTGCGCGAGCTGGTCGAGGTCGAAGCCGCCGTTCCACTTGACGTCGCCGCTCAGCTCGCCGTGCTTCGCCTCGATCACGCCGCCGTAGCCCAGCGCACGCAACGTCGCGGCGACGTCTTCGCTCGTGATCGTCGCCTTGAGCGACGAGCTCTGGCCCTCGGGCGTGACCATCCATTCGCCCTGCCCTTGCGCATGCGCGGAGGCGCCGTCGATCGTGGCGCTGTCGAAACGGATGCCCTGCGGCTGGCGGCTCGCCTTCAGGTCGAGCGTCCCGAGCTCGCGCGTGCCGAAGCGCAGGTCCGCGACATGCACGTGCAGATTCGGAATGCTGCGCGGGTCGCTGCTATCTTTTTCGGTCTCGCCGCTGCCGCTCGACTCGGGCTTGTCGAGCACGAGCCGCTCGAGCGTTGCGCGCAGTGTCTGCGAGCCAGTGAATTGCTCGGGAATCAGGATCTGTCCCGCTGCGCCCGGACCGTCGACGTCGACGCGCCAGCCGGCTGTTGTGGCCTGCAACATGCCGCGCACGTCGGACCATCGATAACCTCCGAAGTCGAAGGTGCCGACGCGCACATTCGCCGCCTGCAGATAGTCGGACAGCGGTTTGCCAGTGCCCGAGTCCCCGCCGTCGCCGCGCAGCGCCAGCCAGTCGTCGAGCACGAAGTGGTCGACGGCGCCCTCGATGCGCAGGCCGCGATGACTCGGCAGCGCCGGTGCGTTGCCGTCAGCGCGAATGCCGCCGCGATCCAAGCCCCATGCACCGTCGGTGCGTGCGACCCGCACGATCGCGCGCACATCGCCGAGCCAGCTGCGCGCGAGCACCGCATCCTCGTCCGCTTCCAACGTGACCTGGAACGGCCGCTCTGCGTCGGCGCTCTTGCCGACGGGGTCGGGCAACGCGATGCCGAGGCCGCGCAGGTTCGATTCGATGCGTACGCCGGTCTTGCGCTCCGAGTCCTGGCCCTCGTCGTTGTGAAATTCGGTCGCGAGCCGCCACTGCGTCGACCCGCTGAGTTTCACGGCAGAAGGCAGGAACGGCTTGAGCTGCGCCGCGGTTGCGGTGCCCGTCGCGTTCAGCACGGCGGCGTCGTTTCCATCCGGCTGAATGACGACGTCGAGCGGCCCGCCCAGCCACTGCCCGTGCAGATCAGCTGCGGCGACCAGTGTATTGCGCACGGTCAGACTGCCTTGCAGCGATCGCACCGGCGCATCGACATCCCGCATCGCCACGGTTGCATCCGCGAAGCGCGCCTGCACTTCGATCCGGCGCTTGTCGAGATTGCGGATCGGCAGATCCAGGTCGACGGCCGCGTTCACCGCACCGCGACCGCTCAAGCGCGCGAAGGTCGCACCGAGAGCCGGCGCGAGCGGGCTGTTCGTCAGAAGCTCCAGTCCGTCCTGCAGCTCGCCGCGCGCCGCCGCCTTGATGCGCAGGTGCGTCTCCTTCAGGTCCGGAATATCAGCGGTGGCCTCCGTGACGCGCAGACCACCGACGTTCGCCGCGGTCGCATGGATGTGCATGCCTTGATTGCGGAACTCGACGTCGGCGGTCACGTCGCTCGCGGGAATCCAGCCGGGCTGATAGTCGAACAGCCCGTCCTCGACGTGGCCGCGCACCAGGAACAGACCTTCGTTCTTGCGGAACGGGAAATCGCGGACCGAGCCCCGGTACGTGAACTCGGCAGCCGTAACGCGGCCGCCGAGGAACGCGCGGTCGAACCACTCCATCGTTTTCGCGCCGAGCCTGCCGGCCGGAATGTACTTGTGCGTGGAGCTGACCTTCAGGTCGCTGCCTTGCGCGGCGAGATCCAGCACCGGCGAGGAGCCGTCGCCGGGAATCGTCGCAACGAAGCGCGCCGTGGCCTGGCCGTCCGCGCTGCTCATGCGCACGTCGTTCGATTCGATCGTCCACGCCTGATCCGACTTGTGCCAGCGGACCGAGGCATCGACGGTCTGGGCAGCGAGCGGCTCGCGAAACATGCGCGGCAGCTCGAACTGGACATCCTGCGCAGCGATCTTCAGTTCCCCGCCCGCCTCGGTCATCTGCAGCGCGCCGCTCAATCCGGCTGCGCCCGGCGCGCGCTGCACCGGCGCGAAACCCAGGTCGTCGACATGAGCGCGCACCGAATACTTCGGCGCGCTGGTGGGACTGTCGCGCTCGAACTCGACCGAGACGCTACTGAGCGTGCCGCTCGCGTCCAGCGCACGCAATCGCGCCGCCGCCTCGCTCTCCGGCAGGTATGCGAGCAAGGGCCACAGGGCGTCGAGCACGATGCGATCGGTCTGGCCGCTCGCTTTGGTATGCCCGTCGGCCGTGCGCGTCCACTCGCCTTCGATGCGCGCTGCCAGCCACGCCGCCGTCGGTCGCGCCATGTTCAGATTCGACACCGCTACACGCCACGTGTCGTTCACCTTCTGCGCGCGCATCCCGAAAGCCAGGCGCGGATAGCTGAGCAGCTCAGAGTGCGTGGCGCTTGCGGCGGAGCCGGGGTCCGTTTCCGGTATGGGCGTCGATGCGGGCTCCTTGCGCTCCGCGTCGTTGTCTGCGCCCGCGTCCCGCGGTTCTGCAACGGGCAGCGCGGTCGCCCACATCGGCGGCACGGCGACCAGCTGCTCCAGATCGACGTCTGCTGCCAGCTGTATCAACTTCGCGCCTTTCAGCGCGCCGCGCACCTCTACATTGCCGCGACCGGTCTCCGGAGCGGGCCATTCGTCGGGCAGCACATCCGCCCAGCCGGCCAGATCGAGGTCGCGGCCGTCGACGCTGAAACTCGACACGAGCGCGGTGGCGTCCTGCAGCGGACCTTCAACCGTTGCACTGAACCGCAGCTCGCGACCAAGTGTGCGCGGCAGCGACGCATCGCCGTGCAGCTCCAGCAGGCTGGAGTTACGCGTGACGTCGAAATTGACGCCCGACAGCGACCACGGTCCGCGGCCGGTGATCGCGTCGCGGAAACTGACGACCGCGTTGCGAACGTGGAAACGACCGGTCGGCAGCTCTTCGAGCGCGAACGGCTTGTCCCGTTCCGGCAACGCGCTCTGGCCAAGCAGCTGGATGCGTCCTTCCTGAGTGCGGATCAGGCCGATCTCCGGCGATTCGAGCACGAAGCGTCCGGCGGTGAGGCGCGCGTTGCGGATCGAGCTCCACAGATCGAACCCGACGCTGCCGCGGCGCGCAGTCGCCAGCACGCGCGCGCCATCGCCGGTGCGCACCACAGCCTGGTCGAATATGAGCTCCGGCCCGTAAAGCCGCAGCCGCGCACTCAGCGTCTTGAACTCGACCGACAGTCCGCTGCGCTCGTTGATCCAGTTCTGCAGCTGCACCCGATACTCGGGCACGCGGCTGACGACGACCCCGAAGGCAGCGAAGGTGAGGCCGAGCAAAACGACCGTAGCCACCGCCAGGCCCAGCAGCCATTTGATCAATTTGCGGAGGCGGGTACGCATCAGCTCACATCAGCACCACGTCGTACTGGTCCTGGTTGTACAACGCTTCGGTCTGCAGCCGGATCGGCTTGCCCGTGTGCACCTCGAGCTCGGCGAGCGCCGCGGACTCCTCGTCGAGCAGCCGCTCGACGACGTCCTGGTGCGCCAGCACCATCAGCTCCTGGAACTCGAACTGGCGCGCCTGGCGCAGGATCTCTCTGAAAATCTCGTAACA
>DATEML010000144.1:0-48168 GCA_035275585.1 Steroidobacteraceae bacterium
GCTTCTTGGGGGCGATCGGTTTCGACGTGGGTTGCGAAACCCCAGGTGCATGCCGAGTTGTAAGTAACTCGTAAAACTGCTTACAAACTTATAGTTGCAAACGAAGACAACTACGCTCTGGCGGCTTAATCCCGCCTAACCCTCGCCTGGTATGTGCTTGTGCATCCAGAATCGGGGGACGCGCTCACAAGCTCGCGACGCCGGTGTGCTCCAGGCCGGTTCGCTAAAACGCTCTGAAGCTGGCCGTACGTCTTCCCTGCTCTTCGGGTAGCGTGCAGCGAGAATCAAAGAATGAGCTAAGCATGTAGTGTCCTGTGGCGTAGTGCTTACGGACGCGGGTTCGATCAACTTGGGTCGCCTTCACCCGCAAGGGTGAAGTGATAACGGGGCTCACATCGGCGAAGCCTGACGGCGCCGGCCATTCGACGAGGATGGCGGCGGCAGCGGTAACGCCGAGGGGTGGAAAGAGGGCCAACCTCAGGTCCGCCCTGTAGAGACTTATAGACCGGCTGACGTCATGCGACGCGAGCCGGCACTAGGATCCGGAGCAGGTCGTCCGGATAACACGCCCCGCTCCAGCAGTAGCGCGAGCGACTGCGGGATGAAGGCATAGTCCAGCCCGTCTCGAAAGAGACGGAATCGGCTGTCCCGCCGCCTCCACCAATACGCCCCTTCAGCCGCCAGGCTGAAGGGGCTCCTTTCTCGGTCTTCCAGCACGCAATCCAAGCAGAGCGCTTTCAAACGCGCCTCGCTCGACGCGCATCGGCTCCGGGTACTTGCCGTTGCGCGGCGTGAGGCGCACGTAGTCTTTCAGCACCAGCCGCGCACGCTCGCCTTTGTACGACCTCATGTACGGCTCGATCTGCGCAAGCAAGGCCAGCGCCTGGCGATTCCACAGGGCGTATGTATAGCTCTGCGAATGGTGGCTCTCGGCCGTTCGCTTACGAGTTATCTTGCCTGCACCGACGCTGACCAGTGCGAACTCGAGAATTTGCAACTCGGTGTCGCTGATGCTGACGACCAGCATGCCGTTGCTCACCGGCATGCTTCCGGCTCATCGTCACTGTGCCTTCGCCATCGATCAATGCGGCCAGGTAAGCGGCTTCGGCAACGACCAGCTTCCGCACTTCCTTGTACGTACCCATCGCGGCGACCGTTGTGCCATTTCTCTACTGAAACAGTCCTTTCGACTTACCCTGGCGCAGCACGCCGACGACGACGCCTTCGATGATGAGCGACTGCTCCTTCAAATCGACGCGGATCGGCTCGAACTCCTCGTTCTCCGGCAGCAGCCACACCACCTTGCCGTCCTGCTTGTAGCGCTTCACCGTCACTTCGTTGTCGAGGCGCGCGACGACGATCTGCCGGCTGCGCACTTCCGGCGTGCGATGCACCGCGACCAGGTCGCCGTCCAGGATCCCGATGTCCTTCATGCTCATGCCGCGCACCTTCAGCAGGTAGTGCGCCTTCGGCTGGAAGATCTTCGGATCGATCTGGTAGCGCGCCTCGATGTGCTCCTCCGCGAGCATGGGCCTGCCGGCTGCAACTCGACCGATCAGCGGCAGGCCCAGTTGCTCACGAAGAGAGTCCTTCAGCTGGATCCCGCGCGAGGCGCCCGGCAACAGATCCAGCACGCCCTTTCTCTGCAGCGCGCGCAAGTGCTCTTCCGCCGCGTTCGGCGACTTGAAGCCCATTGCGGCGGCGATCTCGGCGCGGGTCGGCGGCATGCCGTTGTCGATGATCGAATCCTGGATCATCTTGAGGATCTGGCGCTGGCGGGGCGTGAGGTCGGACATTGTTCGGCCTTGTACGTAAATACAGCTACTGTGGCTATATACAGAAGTCGCCGCCCAATCGCAAGTGTGAACTGCGTCACGCAGTTATGTCGAAGCGCCGGCCGTCCGTCTCTGCCGTCACGCCATTTGTCGGGGCGAGGTTGCCCGCGAGCGAAGGGACGGGCACGTTGCCCGCCATGAACACCCTGCGCCAACGCGGCTTCAACATCATCGAGCTGATGGTCGGCATCACCGTCCTCGGCGTGTTGCTCGGTATTGGCGTGCCGTCGTTCACCGAGATGATTCGCACCAACCGTCTGGTCGAGCAATCGAACGGCATGGTCACCGCCCTGAACTACGCGCGCAGCGAAGCGCTGAAACGCGGTCTTCGCGTGAGCCTCTGCCCGGGCACGAAGGGCGTGTGTGCCGGCGGAACGGATTGGAACGCCGGCATTGTCGTCTTTACGGACGATACCGGCACGAATGGCACGCTCGACAACACCGATGAAGCGCTGCAGGAATGGCCGCCCTCCACGTCCGGTTTCATAGCCGGCGGCAGCAGCAGCCCGGCGTCAGTCTCATTTCTGCCCACTGGCGCGGACGCAGCGGTTCAGATCGACATCTACAAGGACCACTGCACGGGCCTGAACCGGCGGCAGATCACCGTCGCGGTGACCGGTCGGATCGGCATGACGAAGGTAGCGTGCCCATGAGTCTTTCATCTGCAGTCGGATTGCGATACCGGCACCTCGGCACCCGCGGCTTCACGCTCGTGGAAGTGCTGGTGACGATGGTCATCCTGTCGGTCGGGTTGCTCGGCATCGCCGCGCTGCATACTGCCAGTCTGCGCAACAACCTCGACTCCGCGCTGCGTTCGCAGGCGAGCGTTCTCGCCGCCGACATTGCGGACCGCATGCGCGGCAACCGCAATGCTGCCCTGGGCGGCGCCTACAACCTGGCGCTCACCGACGCGACGCCGGCGCTGACCGGGACGCCATCGCTCGCAACGCAAGACCTGAATGCCTGGAGGACGCTGCTCGCTCGGGCGCTGCCGAACGGCACAGGAGCAGTCAGTGTCACCGCGGACATCTGCGTCATAACCGTGCAGTGGGGCGAGCGGCTTCGCCAGGGCGAAACAGACGCCACGCGCGCAACCATCACCTTCCAGACACGGACCCAGATATGAGGCACTCGGCATTGCCGCTGCATACGCGCCGGGACGGTGGTTTCACCGTAATCGAGCTCATGGTGGCCATGGCCATCAGCTTGCTGCTGCTCGGCGGAGTCGTCGCGATCTTCGTCAGCTCGAAGGGCACGTACGAGCGGCTCGAGCGCCTGTCGCGGACCCAGGAGAGCGGGCGGTTTGCGCTCGATGCCATCGTTCGCGACATCCGCTCCGCCGGCTACATGGGCTGTTCGCGGCCCTCGACCTGGGCCAACACGCTCGCCGGTACGCCGACCACGACGCTCGCCTGGAACTTTGCAGACGCTATCCAGGGGTACGAGTTCCAGAGCGGCAGCACCTGGTTGCCGGCGGCGCCCACTGGGCTCACCAACATATCCACTGGCGCGGTCAATGGCAGCGACGCTCTCGTGTTGCGCGTGCCGATGCTGACCAGCACCGGTGCGACGCTTCGCCTGACGGACAAGATGGCTTTGCAGACCGGCACGATGCAGATCGCTGCGCTCCCCTCCGGCGCGAGCCAGGCGCTGCACGTAAATGACGTGGTCATGCTCGCGGACTGCCACGCGCGAGCCGTCTTCCAGATCACTGCCTATGACCCGGCCACGGGCGTCATCGATCACGCGGCAACGGGCAGCACGCCCGGCAACGCTACGAATGACCTGGGGCACGCCTTCGAGGCGAATTCCCAGATCGTGCCCGTGCGCACGGTCGCGTACTACGTCGGCACGGCGGGCGGCCGCACCAGCTTGTGGCGGGTCGCCGGGACGACTGCGGAAGAGCTCATCGAAGGCGTCGAGCGCATGGAGCTGCGCTTCGGCGTGGATACGAACGGCGACCGCATCGCGGATACCTACACCACTGCAAATTCGGTCGGCGGCGCCAACTGGGGCAACGTGATCAGCGTGAGCGTCGCGCTGCTGGTGCGATCGCCCGACCAGTACGGCACCGAGCGCGACACGAGAACGTACACCCTGCTCGACAAGACGTTCACCGCGCCGGGCGATCGCTACGTGCGCCAGGTGTTCGTGACCACCGCCACTCTACGGAACCGCGCCCTATGAACAGCGTGCATGCCTCCACCTCGATCGCTCGCAGGCAGCGCGGCGCAGTGCTGATTGTCAGCATGCTGTTGCTGCTCGTGTTGACGATCCTCGCCATCGGAGCGAGCCAGACGACGCGTCTCGAAGAGCGCATGGCCGGCAACACGCGGGACATCGACATGGCCTTCCAGTCGTCGGAAGCCGGCCTGCGTGAGGCGGAGAAGTACATAGCGTCGACCCCGACGCTGCCGACGTGCCTGGACCCGACGTCCGCGAGCTGCTACGTGCTGGAGCAGGGTCACTTCTCGGCCACCGATCTTGGACGCAAGGACCATATCTGGTGGGAGGAGAACGGCAAGCCCTTCGGCACACCTTCGTTGCAGGAGGTGGAGGGCGTCGTCGAGGACCCGCGCTATGTCATCGAAGAATTCCAGACCGTGACGTTCAGCCTGACGGTCGGGCACGGCGCACCGCCCGGCAAGACCTACTACAAGAGTACAGCCTGGTCGCCTGGTGCGACCGCGACCTCGCACGCGGTCGTGGAAAGCGTGTTCTCCCGTGAATGAGCCGCCCGCATCACAGATGCATACTCAGGAACGCATACCCATGAGCAGTATCACGCCAGCAATGCGCTCGAAGATCGCAGCCATGCTCGGCACCGCTGTGTCCGTCATGCTGGCCGCCGGCAACGCACAGGCGCTGAACATCGCCGATGCGCCGTTGTTCCTGACACAAGCGGCGGAGCCGCTGGTGATGCTGACTATGTCCAACGACGAGCAGCTCTACCACAAGGCCTACACGGACTTCGACGACGTCGACGGCGACGGGCTGATCGACACCACGTACAAGGACACGTTCAACTACACGGGCTATTTCGACGCGAAGAAGTGCTACTCGTACAGCGGCGCCGTCGACAGCGGCCAGTTCAACCCGACCAATGGGGCCGGAGGCGCGAACGAGCACGATTGCGACACCGTCAGCGGCGGCGGGCGCTGGAGCGGTAACTTCCTGAACTGGGCTTCGATGACCCGCATGGACGTCATGCGCCGCGTGTTCTACGGCGGCTACCGCTCGACGGATCAAGCGGCGAGCACCGTGCTCGAGCGCGTCTACCTGCCGAGCGACAACCATGCCTGGACCAAGCTGTTCGACAGCGACACTCTGCCGAGGTACACGCCGTACGCCAGGGCCGACTTCCCCGCCGGCATCACGATGTGCAACGTAACGCCGAAGGGCTCCAGCACGGATGTCTCGCAGACCAACACGACCTCGCCGCGCCTGCGTATCGCGAAGGGCGCATGGACCGAGTGGGCCGCGCAGGAGGTACGGCAGTGTCTGTGGACGAGCGAATTCACCCCGGTCGATACCGGCGCGAGCCCGAACGATGCGACGACCGACAAGGCCGATGAATTCACCGTGCGGGTCAAGGCATGCGACAGCAGCCAGATCGGCACCGAGCCGTGCAAGTCCTACGGCACGACACCGAGCTGGAAGCCGATCGGCCTGCTGCAGGACTACGCGGACGCCGACAAGCTGGCCATCCGCTTCGGACTCATGACCGGCAGTTACGGCAAGCGCAAGTCCGGCGGCGTGCTGCGCAAGAACGTAGCGCGGCTCACGGACGAAATCAGCGCCACAGACGGCACGTTCACGAATGTCGACGGCATCATCAAGTCGATCAACCTGATGCGCATCTCGAAATACGAATATGCGCTTCCGACGGGAACGGTGGGCTACGGCAACGGCGCCGGCGACAACTGCCCGTTCGGCCAAAACAGCTGGAACAACGGCGCGTGCTCGAACTGGGGCAACCCGCTCGGCGAGATGTACCTGGAGACGCTGCGCTATTTCAGCAACCCGGGTGGTGCGAGCCCCCTCACCCCGAACTTCAGCTCCAACGACACCGGCTGGATCGCGAACCTGCAGTCGGCCACCTGGAAGAATCCGTACTCCACCACCTTGCAGGCCGGCGGCAAGGCGCCCCATTGCGCGAAGCCGAACGTGATCGCGATCTCGACCGGTGTGCTCAGCTTCGATAACGACGACTACGGCGGCGCGAGCAACGTGACCGGTCTCAACGTCAATAGCGAGACCGACGCCGTCGGCCTCAGCGAGGGCGTGAACGGCAAGAACTGGTACGTCGGCAGCCTGACCGGCGGCTCGCCGAACGATGTCTGCACCTCGCGGCAGGTGAACAACCTGAGCGCCGTCACCGGCATCTGCCCGGAGTCGGCGGGTCTGCAGGGCTCGTTCAAGATTGCGGGCCTGGCTGCGTTCGCGCACAAGAGCACCACCCACTTGCAGACCGTCGGCGGCAAGCAAATCCAGCCGGTCGACACCTATACCGTGGCGCTGGCGCCGCCGATTCCCTCGATCAAGGTGCGTGTCGGCGCCTCGAACGTCACGATCATCCCGGTCGGCTATCAGACCCGCAACAACAACGCCATGTCGCTGGTCAACTTCCGTGTCATCGACCAGAAGGCCGACGGCTCGGAAGGGACGTTCTTCATGAACTACGAGAACGCGCCTGCCGGCTCCGACTATGACAACGATGAAAAAGGGTTCCTGCGCTACATCGTCTCGGGAGACACGATCAAGATCATCATGCACCAGAGCGGCTCGTCGTCGGGCGCCAACCAGAAGATGGGTTACATCATCGACGGCGTCACCGATGCGGGCACGCACTACCTGGTTGCGAACAACAACATCAACGCCACCGACAACACCGGCGCTGGCGGCACGTGGCCGACGCAGTCGATCGCCACGATCGATGGCCGATGCGCCGGGGCCGGCTTCGCCGCTGACCCGGCTGCCGCGACCGTCACCGACGAGCTCTGTCACTACACCAACGTCGTCACGGGCCAGGCCAACGATCGCTACATGCGCGGTATCAAGACTCACACCGCAGGCACGCCTGCGACCGGCTCGCTGAAGAGCCCGCTGTGGTACGCAGCCAAGTACGGCGGCTTCAAGGACATCAACACCGACGGCGTGCCGCAGGCCCTGGAATGGGATGCCGATGGCGATGGCGACCCGGACACCTATTTCCCGGTGACCGACGCCGGCCAGCTCGGCGTGCAGCTGAAGCGGGCGTTCAACGAGATCATCGAGCGCACCGCATCGGCTTCGTCCGCGTCCGTCAATAGCGGCTCGATCAGTAACGAATCGCGCGTCTACCAGGCCGTGTTCAACAGCCGCGGCTGGACCGGCGATCTGCGGGCGTTCGAGATCAACGCCAGCGACGGCAGCCTCATCGGCATGCCCGACAATCCCGAATGGAGCGCCAGCGACAAGATGCCTGCGCACGGTTTGCGTTCGATCTTCACGCTCGACTCCACCGGCAACGGCATTCCCTTCACCTGGGCCTCCGTGAGCACCGACACTGCGCGCGTGGCGCAGCTCGACCCGGCTACCGGTAATGCTCTGGCGCAGCCGATCCTGGACTACTTGCGCGGTGACGCTTCCAACGAACAAGGCAGCGGCACCGGCGCGTTCCGCAAGCGACTGTCAAAGCTCGGCGACATCGTGTCGTCCTCGCCGCTGTTCGTCGCAGCGCCGCCGTTCCGTTACCGCGACACGCTTGAAGGTACGTCCGCGGACGCCTCGTATTTCAAGTTCCGGGACGACAACGCCGGACGCACCAAGGTGGTCTACGCCGGCGCCAACGACGGCATGCTGCACGCGTTCAACGCCGAGAACACCCCGCCGGCAGGCGACGAGGGCAAGGAGATGTTCGCGTACGTGCCCGGCGCGGTGTTCAAGAATCTGCGACTGCTCAGCAGTCCGGCGTATACGCATCGCTACTTCGTCGACGGTGCGCCGAACATGGGCGACGCCTTCTTCAACGGCCACTGGCATACCGTGCTCGTTGGCGGGCTGAACAAGGGTGGCCAGGGAATCTACGCGCTCGACATCACCAAGCCGAGCACGTTCGACGAGAGCAACGTCCTGTGGGAGTTCAACGACGTCGGCGCCGGCACGCCCGGCGACACCGGCGACAGCGATCTCGGCATGACGTACAGCCGTCCGGCGATCGTCCGCCTCAACACCGGCAAGTGGGCGGCCGTCTTCGGCAACGGCTACAACAATTCCGACACCACGAACGACACCTCGGCCAGCACGACCGGCCGTGCGGCGCTGTACATCGTCGACATCGAGGACGGCAAGCTGATCAGGAAGATCTCGGTGCCGGGCGGCACCACCGCGGTTGCGAACGGGCTCGCCACGCCCGCGGCAGTCGATTTCAACGGCGACGTGAACGTCGACTACGTGTTCGCGGGCGACCTGCTCGGCAACATGTGGAAGTTCGACCTGACCGACACCAACGCGAGCAACTGGAAGGTGGCCTATACGGACGGCTCCGGCAACCCGAAGCCGTTGTACGTGGCCAAGGACGACAGCAACAACATTCAGCCGATCACCTCGCGTCCGGAGGTCGGCCGCGGACCTAACGGCAACGGCATGGTGGTGCTGTTCGGCACCGGCAAGTTCCTCGAGGACCCGACCGACAAGGACCTGAGCACGCGCTTCGAGCAGTCGTTCTACGGCGTCTACGACCCGAACACGGGCGCGGCCAGCGACGCGTTCACCGGGCGCGGGTCGCTCGTCGAGCAGACGATCGACTCGGAGTCGACCGTTTCCGGCCTCACGTTGCGCGTGACGTCCAATAACGCCCCTGGCGCCCGCGGCTGGTACATGGACTTCGTGTCGCCGGGCAACCAATGGATCGGCGAGCGCGTCGTCTCCAACCCGCTGCTGCGCAACGGTCGCGTCATCTTCACCACTCTGATTCCTGACGTGGACCCGTGCGGCTTCGGCGGCCACAGCTGGCTGATGGAGCTCGATTCGGTCACGGGCAAGCGCCTCGCTGAAGCGCCGTTCGACCTGAACCGCGACGGCAAATTCGACGCGAACGACTTCGTGCCCGGCACGCCGCCGCGCGCGCCGAGCGGCATGTATTCCGGCGAAGTCGGCATCACGCCGGAGCCCGGCGTGCTGACCGACCCGTTGCACGGCGTCGAGTACAAGTACACGCCCGGCACGAGCGGCCAGATCCAGGTCGTGGGCGAGAACCCCGGCGCGGGCAACGTAGGCAGACAGTCTTGGCGGCAAATTCGCTAGTGCATCGGAGCTCAATGTGAACAGGCAAAAGGGCGTAACGCTGATCGAGCTGATGATCGTGGTCGCGATCGTGGGCATCCTTGCCGCGATCGCCTACCCAAGCTATCGCGGTTACGTCATGCGCTCGCATCGCAGTGACGCGAAGATCGCGCTGGAACGGATCGCGCAGACCCTGGAGCGGTGCTACACGAACTCGACACCCAAGACCTACGCGGGCTGCACGCCGGTGGCTGCGGTCACGGCGGGCACCGCGACCTCGGACAACGGCTACTACACGCTCGATTTCTCCGGGGCCCCGGATGCAACGACGTTCACCGCACGTGCGACCGCGGTTGGCGGCCAGCTGGCCGACTCCGATTGCAGGACGTTTACCCTGAACAACGTCAACACGCGGGGCGCGAAAAACGCATCCAGTGTAGACAACGCTACGTGCTGGTAGCGCTGAACGGACTCGGCGCTCGATTGCTGCCGCATGCACTGTTCGCGGGCTGCTTGCATCATGTCTGCATCCGCAGACGCGCGATGACATAAGCTTTATCGCACCGCTTCAATCTTGTATCCTCCGCGCTCGGCTCGCGCCGGAAGCTTTTACAAAAAATGAGCTTTTGAGGCGAAATCCGAGGGAACTCGCCATAAGTCCCGAGGATTAAGAGGCGTGAAATTCAGTCGCTCCGGTCCATTTTTGTCCGACCCAGAAGAAGGGGAAAGAAGTCATGAAGAAAAGCATCTCCACCACGCTGAAGGCAGGCGTTGCCGCCCTGGTGCTCGTCGCTGCCAGTGGCTGCGTCTCGCAGAAGGCAGTTGACGAGATCAAGGCTACTGCCGACAAGGCTGTGCAGGATGCCGCAGCAGCGAAGGCGGCAGCGGACTCTGCAGCCAGCGCCGCCGCTTCGGCACGCTCCGCCGCTGACAGCGCGCAGAGTGCCGCGAATCAGGCGATGCAGGCCGCTCAGGCCAGCCAGTCCTGCTGCGACGCGACCAACGAGAAGATCGATCGCGCCTTCAAGAAGGCCGTGTCGAAGTAATCGATTCGGTTCGCAAAAACGCCGCGGCCAAGGCCGCGGCGTTTTTTTTGCCCAAGCGAGGCGGATCCCACAGCCTCCGCCATGGACTAACTCGGTAGAAGATGACTTCGGCCGCGGGACCCGCGAGCGGCAGTCTAGCGCAGTGCGACTGGCGACCCGAGGAACTAGTCGGCGCCGGGCGTATCGCCCGCCTGCACCGTCGCTGGACGCAACAGCACCGGCTCGGGCACGCCGGTGGCGAGGATGAACGCCCGCTCCGCCTTCGCCCAGTCGATCGCCACGGTGCGATTCTGCGTGGCTGCGACCAGCAGGCGCGTGATGTTCGTGAGACTGCGTGTTTCCGCCGGAAGCTGTCCCTCGAGCGGCGCATGCACTTCGATGTACAGCTCCTCGCCATGCCAGCCCATGCGATACGGCTGATCGATGAGCCGCACCGACGTGTTCACCGCGACCAGCTTGAACAGTTCGGCGATGTCTTCCGGATACATGCGGATGCAGCCGTGCGTGACCTGCATGCCGACGCCGGCCGGCAGATTCGTGCCATGGATCAGATAGGCGCCGCCGGGAATGCCGAGGCGCATCGCGTAGTCGCCGAGCGGATTGTCGGGGCCGGCCGGCACGGCCTTCGGCAGCGGCCGGCCGTCGGCCTCGTGCTCCCGGCGCACGGACTCGGGCGGATACCAGATCGGCTTCTCGCGCTTGTTGACGATGCGCGTCATGCCGAGCGGCGTTTTCCAGTCCATCTTGCCGATGCTGATCGGGTAGGTCATCACGACCGGCGCGGCGCCGGCCCTGGCGCGCGGAAAGTAATACAGACGGTGCTCGGCGAGGCTGACGACCAGGCCCTCGCGCGGACCTTCCGGCAGGATGTAGCGCGAGGGAATGAGCACTCTCGTGCCCTCGCCGGGCAGCCACGCATCGACGCCGGGATTGGCTGAGACGATCTCCTCGTAACCGACCCCGTAACGACGGCCGAGATCGAGCAGCGTGTCCTCATGCTGCGCGACCGCGTACTGAACCTCACCGATGACCGTGTCCTCGCCGCCCGGCAACGGATAGGTGGCAGCGTGCAGCTGCGCGCTCATTGCACAGCCTGCCAGCCAGGCGGCCAGCCGCAGTGCACTCGATCGATAACGGGTCTTCATCGCGGCGCCTTCAACAATGGGGAAAAGTCTAGCAGGTCGCGGCGCCCGGGACCCGTGCGCTACGGCACTTGTGCGTTGAGCAGGTTGGCGATCTGGGTCGGCACGCCCTTGCGCGCTTCGATCAGCCCGACGCGGATGGCGTTGCGGAACGAGAGCACGTCGGCGCTACCGTGGCTCTTGATCACGATGCCGCTCAATCCCACCATGCTGGCGCCGTTGTAGGTGCGCGGATCGAACTCGCGGCGCAGCGAGCGCAGCACCGGCCAGGACGCGGCAGCTCCGACGTAGCGCAGTGGATTGCGCGTGTACTCCGTCTTGAGGGCGCCCACCAGCATGTTCGCGAGTCCCTCCATGGTCTTCAGCGCGACGTTGCCGGTGAAGCCATCGGTGACCACGACGTCGACGTCGCCGGAAAAGATGTCGTCGCCCTCGACGAAACCGATGTAGTGCAGCTTGCTCGCGGACAACAGCCGCGCCGCGTCCTGCACGACGCTGTTACCCTTCATCTCTTCCACGCCGATGTTGAGAATGCCGACCCGCGGCTGCGCGATGCCGTGCAGGTCGGCGGCGACCACTGTGCCCATCACGGCGAACTGGAACAGATGCTCGGCGGTGCACTCCGAGTTCGCGCCCAGATCCAGCATGTGCGTGTGGCCGTGGCGGGAGCGGATACGCGAGATGATCGCGGGCCGATCGATCCCTGCGATCGTCTTCAGCACGAATCGCCCGGTCGCCATCAGCGCACCGGTGTTGCCGGCGCTGACGCAGGCCGCTGCGTCGCCCGCCTTCACCAGGTCGATCGCGACGCGCATCGAAGAATCTTTCTTGTGGCGCAGAGCGTCCTGCGGCTTTTCGTCCATCGCGACGACCTGCGTCGCCGCCTGCACGCGAATGCGCGAACGCAGCGCGGCCGGCGCTTCGCCGAGCAGCTGTTCGATTGGCTCGCGCAGACCGACCAGCACGACGTGCAGATCGGACTCTGCCTGCAGCGCGGCCAGCGCGCCGGGCACAGTGACGCCGGGGCCGTGATCGCCGCCCATGGCGTCCACCGCGATTGTGATCGGCCGGCGACTGTTCAAGGAGATGTCGCACCGCGCGCGCCGGGAGCGGCGCCGCGTGCCGGCGCGCTTATTCCGTGTCCGTCTTGTCGCGGCTCTCGATGACTTTCTTGCCGCGATAGAAGCCGTCCGGCGAGATCCGGTGGCGCGTGTGCGTTTCGCCCGAAGTCGGATCGACCGACAGCGCCGGCTTGCCGAGGTGGTCGTGCGAACGATGCATGCCGCGCTTGGAAGGTGTCTTTCGGCTCTTCTGAACTGCCATGGCTCATTTCTCCAACAAATCCCGCAAATTCTCGAACGGCTTCTGCGAGCCCGGGCTCGCGTCCTGCTCCATCTTCGGCGGCGGCGTGGCGACTTCATCGCACTCGCCGACCGCATGCCGCGGCACCAGCGGCATCGCCAGCAGGGCCTGCTCCTCCGCCAGCCAGCGCACGTCGAAGCGCGCCGCATCGGCGATCACCGGCTCGTATCCGCCGGGCTCGTCGGCGCTCTCCTGCGGCACCAGGATGACCCGGAACCCCTCGTCGATCGGCACCGCGACCGGCTGCATGCACCGCTGGCAGCTTACGTTCACGAAGCCGCGCAACGCGCCGTCGATGGCCGGCCGCCCCTCGAACAGCGAAAACTGCATCCGCACGTCGATGCGCGATCCATCCTGCGCGCCCGACTCCTGCAGGCGCGGCAGCTCGGCCACGGAAAACTGACGCTCGATGATGCTGCCCGCCCGCGCACAGACGTCGGCATCCACGTGCTGATCGGTGGCGACGGCCGGGGGTCGCGGCATGGGGCGCGTATACTAGCGGCCACCCCTGGCAGTGTCAAAAACAACAAGGGCGTAAATGATTGTTTTAGTAGGGCTTGTTTTTACCGGGGCGCGGCTGCGATGAGCGCGGGGAAAGGCCCCGCCAAGCTGCGGCTGGTGCTGGCCTCGACCTCCGTCTATCGCAAGCAGCTGCTCGAGCGGCTCGGCGTGCCGTTCACCGTCGCGGCGCCGAACGTCGACGAATCCCCGCTGCCCGGCGAATCGGCGGCCGACCTAGTCGGGCGGCTGGCGCGCACGAAGGCCGAGGTCGTAGCGCGGCGGTCCACGCACAGCCTCGTGATCGGGTCCGATCAGCTCGCGATGTGTGGGCGCGACGTACTCGGCAAGCCAGGCTCCGGCGACCGTGCGATCGCGCAGCTGAAGTCGCTGAGCGGGCATCGCGTGGTGTTCAACACGGCCGTGCACATCGTGCTCTCGGATAGCGGCACGAACGAAGGACATCTCGACGTGACGACCGTGCACTTCCGGCGTCTCAGCGAAGACGAGATCCGGCGCTACGTGACTCGCGACAAGCCGTACGACAGCGCCGGCGGCTTCAAGGTCGAAGCACTGGGGATCTCACTGTTCGACAAGGTGGACACGCACGATCCGACAGCACTCGTCGGCCTGCCGCTCATCTGGGTCGCCGCGGCGCTGCGAAAGCACGGCTTCACGGTGCCCTGAGTCGCTCCAGCACTGATTGCAGATCCTGCGGCAGCGGTGCACTCACGCTGAAAGACTCATCGCCGCGGCGAAATGTCAGCGACGCGGCATGCAGGAACATGCGCGACAGGCCGTACGCCTTCAGCTTCGCGTCCTTCTCGCGGTCGCCATATTTCTCATCGCCGGCGACTGGGTAGCCGGCGTGCGCCGCGTGCACGCGGATCTGATGCGTGCGGCCGGTGCCCAGTGCGATGTCCAGCAGCGTCGCGACCTTGCCGAACTGCTCGATCGGCTTGAAAGTCGTCACTGCCTCCTGTCCTTCGCCATGCACTCTCACGACGCGCTCGCCGCCCTGCTTCAGATTCGTCTTCAGCGGCAGATCGATCGTCTTGGCCCCGAACGGCCATCGCCCGGCGACCAGCGCCAGGTAGCGTTTGTCCATCTCGCGCTGGCGTAGCTGCGCGTGCAGGTCGCGCAGGACGGCACGTCGTTTGGCGACGAGCAGGCAGCCGCTGGTCTCGCGGTCGAGCCGGTGTACGAGCTCGAGCTCCTTGAGCTGCGGATGCACTGCGCGCAGCGCTTCGATCACACCGAAGCTCACACCGCTGCCGCCGTGCACGGCCACTCCCGCAGGCTTATTGACGACGATGAGGTCGCGGTCCTCGAAGATCACCGCGCCCGCGACGAAGTCGCGCAGCGACTTCGACGGCGCCCGCACCGGGTCGGGCTCGTCCTGCAGCTTCGTGTCCTGCAGAGGCGGCAGGCGTACGCGATCGCCTGCGGCCAGCCGATAGGCGGGCTTCGCGCGCCGGCCGTTTACCCTCACCTCGCCCGTGCGCAGGATGCGATAGACGAGGCTCCTGGGCACCGCACCGAGTGTGCGCAGAAGGAAATTGTCGAGGCGTTGGCCCTCGTCGCCCTCCTGGGCCTCGACATAGCTGACTGGACGGGAATGCACGTAAGCTATTGATCGATCATTGATTGGAAGCGCACGCCCTGCTATATTCCGCGGCGATTTCAAAGCTGCAGGCCAGGGCCGTGGACACACAATTGCCACGCGTGGTCGCAGCTCTTAACGCGGTTGCCTCGAAGGCTTGCCCGAAGAGGCGCCGCATATTAGTTGGTTCTGTTCGAATCTGTCTCACCTGGGTCCTGAGT
Source organism: Steroidobacteraceae bacterium (assembly GCA_035275585.1). Classification (GTDB taxonomy): domain Bacteria; phylum Pseudomonadota; class Gammaproteobacteria; order Steroidobacterales; family Steroidobacteraceae; genus Steroidobacter. The sequence goes on from DATEML010000144.1 coordinate 14,974, forward strand.
CGACGATGCCCCGTGCGCGCCCTCCTCCATGTGCAGGGGTTGCGCTGGCGGCATTCGCAGTGTCGAGCCGTCGTCGGCCATGAACCCCAAGGTGCACGGGGATTGCGCAGACCATCGTCCGGCCGCGTCTAACGCTGGTGCCGGGACCTGTCGAATCGGGGTCCCGGGTCAGCGGCAAGCGCCTACGGGCGGGCCAAGAAAGTGAATGGAAAGATAAGCGCAGGACTCTCAAGTTCGCGCCAGGCACCAATCGGATGAAGTCGTTTCCCGATCGCTCCTTAAGTCCACCGCTTCCGCCCGCCGTGCGTGAGCTCGCGGCCCTTTGCGAATACTCAGAAGGGTCTCATGAAGCGAATGCTCGTCAACGCAACTCAGGAAGAGGAGTTGCGCGTCGCACTGGTTGATGGACAAAAAATCTACGACCTCGACATCGAAGTACCGTCACGCGAACAGAAGAAAGCCAACGTCTACAAGGGCCGCCTCACGCGCATCGAGCCGAGTCTCGAGGCGTGTTTCGTCGACTACGGCGCCGAGCGCCATGGCTTCCTGCCGCTGAAGGAAATCTCCAAGGAATATTTCAAGGGTGGCCAGGCGCCGGGCGGGCGCAACATCCGCGAGTTGCTCGACGAGGGCCAGGAGGTCATCGTCCAGGTCGAGAAGGAAGAGCGCGGCAACAAGGGTGCTGCCCTCACGACCTTCATCAGCCTCGCCGGCCGCTTCCTGGTGCTGATGCCGAACAACGCCCGCGCCGGCGGCGTCTCGCGCCGCATCGAGGGCGAAGATCGCGAGCAGCTGCGCGAAGCGCTCGACCAGGTGCAGATTCCCGACAGCATGGGCGCGATCGTCCGGACTGCCGGCGTCGGCCGCTCGGCCGAGGAGCTGCAGTGGGATCTCGATAACCTCAAGGAAGTGTGGACTGCGGTCTCGACGGCAGCGGAAGGCCGGCCGGCCCCGTTCCTGATCTACCAGGAGTCCAAGGCGATCATCCGCGCGCTGCGCGACTACCTGGCCGACGATATCGGCGAGATCCTGGTCGACAACCAGGAAGTGTTCAGCGAAGCGCAACAGTACATGCAGCGCTTCATGCCGGCGGGCCTGCGCAAGCTCAAGCTGTACGAAGACAGCGTGCCGCTGTTCACGCGGTTCCAGATCGAGAACCAGATCGAGTCGGCGCATTCGCACAAGGTCAACCTGCCCTCCGGCGGCTCGATCGTCATCGACCCGACCGAAGCGCTGGTGTCGATCGACATCAACTCGGCGCGCGCCACGCGCGGCAGCGACATCGAGACGACCGCGCTCAACACCAACCTGGAGGCCGCAGACGAGATTGCGCGGCAGCTGCGCCTGCGCGACCTCGGCGGCCTGATCGTCATCGACTTCATCGACATGGAGTCCCAGAAGAATCAGCGTGCCGTCGAAGACCGCCTGCGCGACGCCGTGCGGCAGGACCGCGCTCGAATCCAGATCGGAAAAATCTCGCGCTTCGGGCTGCTGGAGCTGTCGCGCCAGCGCCTGCGGCCTTCGATCGGCGAGTCGGCGAGCATCGCCTGCCCGCGCTGCAGCGGCATGGGCACGATCCGCAGCGTCGACTCGCTGGCGCTCGCCCTGTTGCGCCTGATCGGCGAGGAAGCGCGCAAGGACCGTACCGTCAAGGTTTTCGCACAGCTGCCGGTGGAGGTCGCGACCTACCTGATCAACGAGAAGCGTGACTGGCTCAACGGCATCGAGACCAAGAGCGGCGCACAAGTTGTGCTGATCCCGAACAAGTACATGGAAACGCCGGCGTACGAGATCCGCCGCGTGCGCGACGACGAGGCGCAGCTGCCGGAGAACAACGCGATCAGTCACCAGATCCCGGTTGCTCCGCCCGCGCCCGTGAACGAAGCGGTGAAGGAGGATCGTCCGCCACCGCCGGCGCCGCTCGTCGTCGCATCCAGCATCGCGAGCATCCCGCCGCCGCCGACGATAGCCATGGAGACGACGATCGCGCCGAGCAAACCGGTCGAGCAGATCGGCATCTTCGTGCGGGCCTGGCGCTTCCTGTTCGGCGGCGCCGGCGCTGCTCCGGAGCAGCCCGCCACCGCACCGCGCGAACCCAGTCGGCCGCCGCAGGAAGGTCGACGTGATCGCCATGAGGGTCGCCACGGTCGCGACCGGGACCGTGAGCGGCACGGGCGTCATCACCGCGACCGCGACCGCGATCGCGGTCGCCACGAGCACAAGGACAAGGCAGCGTCGGGCGGCGACGCACGGCGTGACGGGCAGCGTCACGAGCGCAAGCCTCGCGAATATTCCGAAGCAGGTCGCGCCGAAGGCGCACAGCGTGGCGGCCACTCGCAGCAGCGCGCTCAGAATCCGCAGCAGCAGCCGCAACAACAACAGCCGGCGGCGCCGAAGCCTGAAGCGGCCGCGCCACCGCAAGCTGCAGACGGCGGACGCCCTGACCGTGGCGACCGTGGCGACCGTGGCGATCGCGGCGGGCGCGGAGGTCGTCGCGGACGTCGTCGCCGCGGCGGTAGAGGACGCGGCAGTGAAGGTGGCGCGGAAGGCGGCTCCGCTAATGCAGAGCCTCGGGCAGAAGGTTTCTCCGATAACGCGCGCGAGTCACAACCGCGTGCAGAAGCGCGCCCGGAAGCACAACACAGTCTCGACCTGGCTGCGCGCCCGGAGCATGCAGCGCAATCCACGCCGCCGCCGCCGCCGAAGGCCGAGCGCAGCGAGCCGGCGGGCGATGGCGGACACGGCGACTCGAAGACCTATACGGTGTGGTCGGGCGGGCCGACGCCGAGCGGCGGCACGTTCGGCGGAGGATCGTCGCGCCGCGAGGAGTAGTAGCTCTGCGTACGTCGGGCCTTCAGCCCGAGTGCAGCATCTCCCGCAGTAATCCTTCGGCAGCTTCTTCGAGCAGGTCCAGCACCTGCTCGAAGCCTTGCGGCCCGCCGTAGTACGGATCCGGCACCGCACGCACGGCGCTGGACGGAACGAACTCCATCACCAGCCGGATGCGGTCGTGGCGCGCCGCCGGCGCACGCCGGCGCAGCTCGCGCAGATTCTGCTCGTCCATCGCCAGGATCAGATCGTAGTAGTCGAAGTCGCCGGCCCGCACGGTCCGCGCGCGCAACGACGACAGGTCGATCCCGCGACGACGCGCGGCAGCGATCGCGCGGTCATCGGGCGGCTCGCCGACGTGATAGTCGTGCGTGCCAGCGGAATCGATCTCGACCGCGAGCTGCGGCGCGCGCGCTGCCAGCATGCTGCGGAAGACGCCTTCCGCGCTCGGCGAGCGGCAGATGTTGCCCATGCAGACGAACAGGATGCGCATGGCTTGATTGTTACATGGACTTACGGATCATTGCCCATTGCACCGATTCGCCGGTTCGCGCGGTTTGCGCAAAATCCGGGTCGCAGCCCCAATGGGAGAGCTCACATGAACGCCCGCAGGAGACTGTTCGTGCTGTTCGCGTGCGGCGCTGTCTTCGGAACAGGCTGTGCGACTTTGCAGGGCGATGATCCATTGCAGGTCACCGTAGCGGGTATCGAGCCGCTGCAGGGTGAAGGCATGGAGCTGCGCCTGCTGGTCAAGCTACGCGTGCAGAATCCGAACGACGCGCCGATCGAGTATCGCGGGGTCGCACTCACGATGGACGTGCAAGGAAAGACCTTTGCAAGCGGCGTGAGCGACAGCAGCGGCACCGTGCAGGGCTTCGGCGAATCGGTCATTGCCGTTCCCGTCACGATCTCGGCGTTTCGCATGGTGCGCCAGGCAATTGGCCTGGCGACGGACCAGGGCACTCGCAAGATCACGTACGAAATGAAGGGCAAGCTGAGCGGCTCGCTGTTCGCGACGAAGCGATTCGCGACGCACGGTGACTTCGAGCTGCCGGCGCCCGGGACGACGCCGACATCTCAATGACGCGAGCCGCCTCGCCTACTTCAGCGCGCCCGCCAGCATGTTCTGCACAGTCGGGCCGCCGAGCTTGCCAAGGTAGTTGGTCACCAGCGGCGTGAACTTCGCGACGGTGTCGGCATTCATGCCGAGTTTGCCGAGCGCACCGTTCAGGCCTTGCAGATTCTGCAGCGGCCCGGCCACGGCGCCGAGCTTTTTCGCGCTCTCCAGGTAGCCGGACGCGCCCGGCACGAGCGAGGTGATCTTGTCGAAGTCCCCCTTGGCGAGCTTCTCCTGCAGCAGCGTCAGGTAGGAGCCGATGCCGCCGCGCGCCTGGTCTTCCGAAACGCCCAGCTGGCTCGTCAGCGCGCTCATCAACGGATTCTTCATCGCCGAAGTCAGGCTGTCCGGGGTCAACGGCGTCTGGGCATGCACGAGGAGAGGCAAAGTGCCCAGGACCGTCAGAAGGATTCGTCGTTTCATGGCGGAGCCTCCATGCACGGTGAGAGGTCGAGCAGTATCCTGTGCCTCAATAGCGACTCCTATCCGCATTGGGGGCGGCCCCGCGGCCCTCGCCTCGGGCTCGCCCCTAGCCACAAATGCCGATATGACGGCCGCCTGAATCTGCGTACAAAAAACGCCGTGCTATTGCAGGTACGCGCCGGATGAACCGGCGCGGAACAACGAATAATGAAGAAACCCGAGCATGGCTTCGCGGAAGGCGATCGTGTGCGTGCACCCCGGCGCCCGCAGTTCCCCGAGGGCACCGTCGTCAAGCTGATGGACAAGGGCTATGTGCTGGTTCGTTGGGACGGCGACGTGCTGGAAACCGCGCACCACTCCGAGCTGGAGAAAGCGGCCGACGCGCGTTGAACGGCTAAGAGTCGTGGGCGAGCAATGACGCGCGCACGCGCGTCACGTCAGCTTCAGTGTCGACACCAGCGGGCGGCGGCACGACGGCGATGCCGACTACGAGCCGCATCCCTGCTTGCAACGCGCGCAGCTGCTCCAGCTTCTCCGTGACCTCCAGGTCGCTCGGCGACATCGCGGTCAGCGTGCGCAGCGCATCGACGCGGTATGCGTAAATCCCAAGATGTCGCTGCGCACCGAGAATGCTCGTCTGGCTCGCGAGTCCGTGCGCGGCGCCGTCGCGATGCCACGGAATCGGTGCACGGCTGAAATACAGCGCGACGCTGCCCCGACCGGTGACGACCTTGACGACGTTCGGATCGAGAAACTCGTGCACGCTCGTGATTGGCGTGCACAGCGTCGCGATGTCGGCGTCGGCGTGGCGCTCGAGGAGCGCCGCGACCTGGTCGATCAGCTGCGACGGCAGTTGCGGCTCGTCGCCCTGCACGTTCACGACGATCGTGCGCCCATCCCAGCCGCGCGTCTGCGCGACCTCGGCGATGCGATCCGTTCCCGAGATGTGCTCGGCCCGCGTCATCACCGCCAGCGAACGAGCCGGCGCGCGCGGATCGCACGCCGCCGCGGCGATGCGCTCGTCGTCCGTCGCCACCAGCACTTCGTCCGCAGCGCTGCGACACGCCGCATCGACCACCCACTGGATCATGGGTCGTCCGCCGAGATCGAGCAGCGGCTTCGCCGGCAGACGCGTCGAGGAATAGCGCGCCGGGATGACGACTTTGAATCCCACTTGCTCTCAGTCCTGCAGCAGCGGATCCAGCGGCTCGAGCACGCGCGCTTCTTCTTCCAGCATCACGGGGATGCCGTCACGGATCGGATAGGCAAGCCGATCGGCCCGGCATACCAGCAGCTGCTGCACCTTTGCATACTGCAACGGCCCCTTGCACAACGGGCACGCGAGAATATCGAGCAGCTTCGTGTCTATCGTCGTCATCCGAGGAGTCGTCCCAGCATTGCATGCACCACCGCCGCGTCCTGCTCGCTGACCATGACTTCCATGCGCACGGCCCAGTGCCGCTGATCGGCCAGCGGTGAGCATTTTACTGCATCCTTTTCCGTCATCAGCACCGGCAGGTCATCGGGGAACTGGATATCCGCCGCAGTGATGCGAGCATGATCCGGCAGCGGGTGGGGCGCAACCTCGATGCCGAGCTGCTGCAGGGCTGCGAAAAACTGCTGGGGATGACCAATGCCGGCGACCGCGTGCACGCGCGTGCCCTTGAAGGCCTGTAACGGGCGCGTCTCGCCCCCGACGAGTGCCGTGGCCTCGGCGAGCCGCGCGCACGCTTGAATCGTTGCGGCGACCGGCGTGAGCGGACGCGGCGACCCGTCGCGCCATGACACCACGCGCAGATCCGCCTGCGCGAGCCGGCTGACCGCTTCGCGCAGCGGCCCCGCCGGCAGCAGGCGTCGATTACCAACGCCACGACGACCGTCGATCACGACGATCTCGCGATCGCGTGCGAGACGATAGTGCTGCAGGCCGTCGTCCGAGAGCACGACCTCGGCGCCGCGCTCGATCGCGCGCTGAGCTGCTGCCACGCGGTCCGGACCAGCGACGACGATCGCAGCGGTGCGGGTTGCGAGCAGCACCGCTTCGTCGCCGACTTCCTGCGGCTCCGAGTCGCTGCTGACGTCGCGCGGCCAATGCGCGGAATTGCCGCCGTAGCCGCGCAGAACAATGCCCACGCGCACACCTTTGGCCTGCAGCTGCGCCGCGAGCCAGATCGTGAACGGGGTCTTGCCAGTGCCGCCGACGGTGACGTTGCCGATCACGACGACCGGCCGGCCCACCCGCACGCGCCGCAGAAGACCGCGACGATAAGCCGCGCGACGGCACGTCACGACGAGGCCGAACAGCCAGGACAGCGGCAGCAGCACGAGCGAGAGCCACTGCGCTTCGCGGTCGTACCAGACTCGCTGCAGGAACGAATCGGCCGAGGCGCTCACGCGTTGAACTGCAGACGGTGCAGCAAGGCGTATTGGCCGTTGAGCGCAAGCAACTCGGCATGCGTGCCGTTTTCGACGATATGGCCCGCGTCCATCACGACGATCCGATCGGCCTTCTCGACGGTCGACAGCCGATGCGCGATGACCAGCGTCGTGCGGTTGTGCATCAGCTGCTCGAGCGCAGCCTGGATGATGCGCTCGGACTCCGTGTCGAGCGCGGAAGTGGCTTCGTCGAGGATCAGGATCGGCGCGTTCTTCAGCAGCGCCCGCGCGATCGAAATGCGCTGCCGCTGCCCGCCGGAGAGCAACACGCCGCGATCTCCGACCACGGTGTCGAGGCCCGCCGGCAGGCTTTGCGCGAATTCCATCACGTGCGCCGCCCGGGCCGCGTCCTCGATCGCCGCCGCCGGGACGCTGCGCCCGAAGGCAATGTTCGCGCGGATGGTGTCGTTGAACAGCACGACTTCCTGGCTGACCAGCGCGACCTGCTCGCGCAGGCTCTTCAACTCGTACTCACGCACGTCGTGGCCGTCGATGCGGACGGAGCCCTCGTTCACGTCGTAGAACCGCGGCAGCAGATTGACCAGCGTCGACTTGCCGCTGCCGGTCTTGCCGACGATCGCGAGCGCGCGGCCCGCCGGGATTTTCAGGCTCAGGTCCTGCAAGGCGACGCCCTTGCCGACCGGATACGAGAACGACACTCGCTCGAATTCGATATCGCCGCGCACGCGCTGGGCGACCAGCGCGCCCCCCGGCGGCTCCACCGGCTCGTCGAGCAGGTCGAAGATGCCCTGCCCGGCGGCGATTCCCTGCTGCAGCGGACCCGCGACGCCTACCAGGCTGCGCAGCGGGGAGCTGATGTTGACCAGCGCCACGAGGAAGGCGAGCAGCTGACCCATCGTCGTGCGCCCATGCACGACGTCCGCGATTGCGATCGACAGCACGACGGCGGAACCGAGCGCCATGACCAGCTGCACTATGGGATTGGACAGGCCCTTGGTCAGTACCAGGCGCATGAAAGAGCGGCGGTTGTGCTCGTTCACGGTCTCGAACTGCGCGTTCTGATAACCCTGGGCGTTGTAGACCTTGACGACCCGCGGCGAGTCGAGTGTCTCCTTCGCGACGCGCGTGATGTCGCCCATCGAGTCCTGGATGCGGCGGCTGTAGCGGCGGAACTTGCGGTTGATGATCGTGACCAGCCACGCGACCAACGGACCCATGGTCATCGCGATCAGCGCCAGGCGCGCATTGAGGTAGAACAGGAAGGCGATCGAACCGAATATCGTCAGCGCCTCGCGCACGGCGACGACGACTGAGTCCGTCGCCGCCTGGCCGACCTGCTCGGTGTTGTAGGTCAGTCGCGACAGCAGCACGCTGCTCGAATTGCGGTCGTAGTAGCCGATCGGCAACTGCATCATGCGCTCGAAGATCTGCGTGCGCAGGCGCTTCACCACGTGACGCCCGACGTGACCCATGCAGTACGTCTGGATGAAGTCGCCCAGGCCCCGCAGCGCGAACAAACCGATCAGCGCCAGCGGCAATCCGACGATCGCCCGCGGATCCCGCTCGAACGTACCGTCGCCGAATGCCTGCGCGAACTTCGCGAACGACACCATACTCGCGGCGAACAGCACCGCGCCGAGCACGCCGAGCAGGAACATTTCACGATGCGGGCGTACGTAGCCGAGCAGGCGGCGATAGGTGTGCCACGCACTGCCAGTGCGTACTGACTTCGGACCGCGATCGGGAGCGTGCATGCGGACCGCCGCTCCGTCAGTCGGCGGCAGGTGTGCCGCCGGTCTCGTTCACGGTCGCGATGCTGATGGCGCGGAAACCCAGGCGACCGAGCACGTCCATGGCCGTCACGACGGATTGGTGGGTGGACCTGGCATCGGCGCGAATCGTCACCGGCACGTCGCGCGCCTCGCCCGCAACCTTCGCGATGGCGGCCGACAGCGTCGCCGGGCTGGTGTTGATCAGCGTCTGGCCGTTGACACGGTACTCGCCCGAGGCAGTGACGCCGACTTCGATCGGGTCGCGCTTCTGCGCCGCCGCCGGCTCCTTGCTCGCCTGCGGCAGCTGCAGCTCGATCCGCGACTCGTCCACGAACTTCGTCGACAGCATGAAGAAGATCAGCAGCAGCAACACGATGTCCACGAGCGAGATGACGTTCAGCTCGGGATCCTCGTGATCGCGCGAACGCAGCCTCATGCGGCGGCTCCCCTCGATCCGGATTGCGAGCCCGCCTGCATGCGCAGCGTCGGCTGCTGCTCGATCGCTTGCACCAGCTTCATCGCCTCCTTCTCCATCGCCACGACGAGCCGCTCGACGCGGCCGCGCAGCAGCCGGTAGCCGATCGTCGCCGGGATCGCTACGGCGAGGCCCGCCGCAGTACAGATCAGAGCCTCGGCGATGCCGCCAGCGAGCGCCGTCGGATTGCCGACGCCGGCGGTCGTGATGGCATTGAACGTGCGGATCATGCCCGTGACCGTGCCGAGCAGGCCCATCAGCGGCGACAGCGACGCGATCATGCCGAGCGTGCCGATGAACCGGTCGAGTTCGTGTACGACGTGGCGCCCGGTGTCCTCGATGGCTTCCTTGAGGATCGCGCGGTCGCGATGGCGGTTGGCGAGGCCGGCGGCGAGCACCTTGCCGAGCGGCGAATTCTGCTCCAGCGCGGCGATGTGCTTGTCCTGGATCTGCCCCTGCTCGACCCAGCGCCACACCTTGTCGGTGAGCTCGGCCGGCAGCACACGCTTCGTCTGCAGTGTCCACAGGCGCTCGAGCATGATGGCCGCGGCGACGATGGAGGCGAGGATGATCGGCCCCATCATGGGACCGCCGGCTTTCACGATTTCGAACATGAGTGTGCGGACGTGAATGTCTGGGGATGGGCCTCGTTATTCGCGTCATAGTAGCAGATAGCGGCGCGCCATCAGTCAGCGATGCCAGTAGCGCCGCTCGGTGCGCCGATACTCGCGCACGAGAGGCGGACGGCCCGCGGCGAACGAGATCTCGATCGCGCCGCTGTCCGCGGTCGTGAGCAGTCGCGCGCCTGCGACGCGCCAGCGCTCGACGACTTCACGGCGCGGCAATCCCCAGCGATTGCGATAGCCAGCCGAGACCAGCGCGAGCGAGGGATGCGACGCGGCGACGAAGGGCGCAGTCGACGACGTGAGGCTGCCGTGGTGAGGCACGACGACCGTCGTTGCATGCGGCAGACCGCTTGCGACGAGCGCCGACTCGGCCGCCTCCTCCACGTCCCCGGCGAGCAAGGCGCTGCCGGCGCTGCTGCGTACGAGCAGGACGCAGGACGAATCGTTGTCGCTCGCGCGGCCGGAACGCGCTGGCTGCAGGATTTCGAACTGCACGCCGTCCCACGTCCAGCGCTGTCCGCGCCGGCACTGCTCGCTGGGTCGCATCAACGGCGCCACCGACGGCCCCGCCAGAATCCGCGCTGTCGGCATCGCGGCGAGCACGCTGTTCGCTCCGCCCCGATGGTCGAGATCGCCGTGACTGACGATGAGCGCATCGAGGTGACGCACGCCGCGGTCACGCAGATACGGCAGCACCGCGAGCTCGCCCGCGTCGCGGCCGCTCGGAAACGCCGGCCCCGCGTCATAGAGCAGCACATGAGCCTGCGTGCGCACGACGACTGCGAGACCCTGCCCCACGTCGAGCATCGCCAGCTCGAAATTACCGACAGCGGGACCGGGGATTCGATGCAGGATCACAGGCAGGCACAGCAGTGCGCCCGCCAGGCGCGTCGGCCAGATGCCCGGCATTACGAGCAACAGCGTGCCTGCGACCAGCGCGCAGAACATGGCAAGGGAAGGCTGCGGGAAGTACCAGAGCGCCAGCGGCCGCTCGGCCAACCATTGCAGCAACGGCCACGCCCACTGCAGCAGCGCGACTGGCAGTGCAAGCACCCACTCGCCGGCCGGCACCCATACAGCCGCAGCGCAAGCTCCGAGCAGCACTGTGGGCACGACGAGCAGCGTGAACAACGGAATCGCGAACGCGTTCGCGAGTGGTGACAGCAGCGAGACGCCGCCGAAGGCCATGAGCAACAGCGGGGTGAGGCCGACCGTAACCGCGGCCTGAACGCGCACGAAGGCCGCGACCGGCCCGTCGCGTCGCACGCGCCCGGCGACGGCCAGCAGAATGATCGCGACAGCACCGAACGATAGCCATGCGCCCGGCGCCAGCGGCGCGAATGGATCGATCAGCAGCACGCCGATGAGAGACAAGCCGAGCGCGTGAGTGACCGTGAGATTGCGCCGATACCAGCGCGAGGCGAAGTAGATCGCGAGCATCAGCAGCGTGCGCTGGGTCGGCACGGACAGCCCCGCGAGCGCCGAATATGCCAGCGCTGCGGACGCCCCGGCGATGACCTGGCCGTGCATGGCATTCCAGCGGCGCGCCTGCGCCGACGGCAGTCGCACGATTGCGCCGCCCAGCCAAGCAGCAAGCGCCGCGACCATGCTGATGTGCAGGCCCGAAATCGCCATCAGGTGCGTGGTCCCAGTCGCAGCGAAGACGCGCCACTGCTCCGGACTCATTGCCTGCGTGTCGCCGACCGCGAGGCCCTGCAGAACTCCGAGCATTCGCCCGCCCGGCGCCGCATCGCGGATGCGACCGGAGACCCATGCGCGCACGCGCGTCACGGCATAGCGTAACGACGGCGGGGCGAGCCGCGCGTTGCGCGCGTCGTCGCGAACATAACCCGTGGCGCCGATGCCTTCGCGATACAGCTGAGCCTCGTGGTCTGTGCCGCCTGGATTCGCGAAGCCGTTGCGCCGTTTGAGCCGCACGACCAGCTGCCAGAGCTCGCCGGGCCGAGGCGCGCTCGCGGTCCGATACCACACGAGACGAATCCGCGGCGAGACGCCGTCGCGCGGCTCCACGACGTCGAACAGGAATTGCGAATCCGCACCCGCGTCATTCGGCAGCGACGCCACATAACCACGCACGAGCAGGTCGCGCCCTTCGAGAACCGGCGGCAGGTCGCCGGCCGAGCGCCAGGTGCCGCTCAACAGTGCCCAACCGAGCCCCGCGAGGAACGTCGCAACCAGTTTGAATCTCCTGACGCGGACCAGCGCTACGGCGGCGGCGAGCAGGACCACGGACCAATGCCACGCCGGCAGGCGCGCCAGGCAGTGGATGCAGCAGTGACCGAGCAGAAATGCGACTGCAACTCGCCCCATCCAGACCTCCCTGTCTGAGATACTTCGTCATTCGCCGACCGAAGCCGACCGACAGGACATGCCGAGACGATTGTTCAAGACCCTGACGCGGCAGCGTCAGCGCTGGAAGCAGCGCTGGTTCATGCGGCCGTTCCGCCTGCTGCTCGAGCACCCCGCCTACTGGTCGCTGAATCGCCGCAGCGTCACGCGCGCATTCGCGCTCGGGCTGTTCATCTCGTTCGTGCCGCTGCCGATCCACATCATCGTCGCGACGGCGGCGGCGCTCGCGTTCCGTCTCAATATCCCGGCAGCCGTCGCCGGCACGTTCCTCGCCAATCCGCTCACGCTCGTGCCGATGTATATCTCGGCCTACTGGGTCGGCTGCCACATGCTGGGCATCGGCTTTCACAACATCGCGTTCGAGCTGAGCTGGGCGTGGCTGTCGACGGCGCTGATTCCGATCTGGAAGCCGTTCCTGCTCGGCTGCCTGGTGCTCGGCATCGGCTCCGCGCTGGCCGGCTACGTCACGCTCGGCGGCATCTGGCACCTCAGCCTGGTGCTGAGATATCACAAGCGCAAGGAAGACAGCGCGCGCAGAGAGTCGGCGGTGGGAAAGAAATAGGTAGGTCGGCCGCTCCAGCGCATCCTGCGCCCGCGGCATTCGCGCATCCCTGCGCAGCAGGCTTCAGCCCGACTTCAACCTTCCGTCTTCGAGCGTGAGCGTTCTTTGCATCCGCGTGGCGAGCTCGGGCGCGTGCGTCACGATCACGAGCGCGGTCTGCAGCTCGCGATTCAGCTCCAGCATCAGCTCGAAGACCTGCTTCGCGTTCGCCCCGTCGAGGTTGCCGGTCGGCTCGTCCGCGAGCACGACAGCGGGCTGAGTGACGAGCGCGCGCGCGACAGCTGCTCGCTGCCGCTCGCCGCCCGAAAGTTGCCCTGGGCGATGATCGAGCCGTGCGCCGAGTCCGACACGCTCGAGCAAGGCCCGGGCACGCTGCCGCGCATCCTGCACGGGCATGCGTCGAATCAGCAGCGGCATCGCCACGTTCTCCAGCGCCGTGAATTCGGGCAGCAGGTGATGGAACTGGTAGACGAAGCCGAGCGCGCGATTGCGCAGCTCGCCGCGCGCGCCGTCGGACAGGAGATTGATTTCCTTCCCGGCGATCGACACGGTTCCGGCCGTCGGCAGGTCCAGGCCGCCGAGCAGCTGCAGCAGCGTCGTCTTCCCGGAGCCCGACGCGCCGACGATCGCGATGCGCTCGCCCGCCGCGATCGCCAGATCGACGCCCTTGAGCACTTCGACGCGCGCGTCGCCCTGCTCGAAGTGCTTGAACAATCCGCTGCAGGTGAGAGCGAGGTTCGGCATGGTAAGGGTCATTCGTGTCGCAGCGATTGAGCTGGTTGCGTGCGCGCGGCGCGCCAGGATGGATAGAGCGTCGACAGACAGCACAGGCCGAACGCCGTCAAGCTGATCTGCAGGACGTCGCTCCACTCGACGAGCGCCGGCAGGTCGGTGATGTAGTAGACCTTGGCGTCGAGAAAATGCACGCCGAGCAGTGCTTCGAGCCCGTGGATCAGCACCTCGAGGTTGACGGAGATCAGCACGCCGAGCAACACGCCGGCCAGCGTGCCGATGACGCCGATCGCAACTCCCTGCGTGAGGAAGATCACGAGCACGCTGCGCGGCGCAGCGCCGACGGTGCGCAGGATCGCGATATCCGAGCGCTTGTCCTTCACCACCATGACGAGCGTCGAGACGATATTGAAGGCCGCCACGGCGACGACCAGCAGCAGGATGATGAAGAGCGCCGACTTCGTCAGCTGGATCGAGCGGAAGAAGGTCGCGTGCTTACGGGTCCAGTCGTCGATGTAGTAGCCGCCGCCGAGCGAGCGGGCGAGCTCGCGCACCACGAGCGGCGCCGCGAACATGTCCGCGAGCTTCAGCCGCAAGCCCGTCACGTCCTCGCCCATCTGGTACAGGCGCGCGGCATCGGCGACGTGCACGTAGGCGAGATTGCGATCGAACTCGTACATCCCGGCCGAGAACAGGCCCACGACCTTGAAGCCGCGCCAGCGCGGCATGACGCCCGCAGGCGTCACGGTCCGCAATGAGGTGGTGATCACGACGCGATCGCCGAGCCCGATCCCGAGCGCCTTCGCCAGCTCGGTGCCGAGCACGATGCCGTACTCACCCGCCTTGAGCGCATCGAAGGAGCCTGTGACGATTTTGTCGGCGATCGACGTGACCTGGCGCTCGTCTTCCGGCAGTACGCCCGTCACGACTGCGCCGCTGCTCTTCGCGCCGGCGATCAGCAGTGCCTGATCCTCGATGAACGGCGATGCGCCGAGCACCGCCGGATTGTCGCGAACGCGCGCCGCCGCGTCCTGCCAGTGGGTCAGCCGCGAGCTGAGCGCGCTGATGCTCGCATGCGAGGTCAGGCTCAGGATCCGTTCGCGCACTTCGCGCTCGAAGCCGTTCATCACCGACAGCACGACGATGAGTACTGCGACCCCGATCGCCACGCCCGCCATCGAGATCGTGGAAATGAAGGAGACGAAGCGGTTGCCGCGGCTCGCGCGCAAGTAGCGCCGTCCGATCAGGAACTCGTATTTCATTCGTAGCGCAACGCTTCGGCGGGCTCGGTCGCGGCGCCGCGCAGCGCCGGATAGATGGTGGCGAGCACCGTGAGCACGAGCGCAGTCACGGTGATACCGGCCACCTGCGGCCAGTGCACCTCCGACGGCACCTCCGAGATCACGAATACGGTCGGGTCGAATACGTGCATGCCGGTCAACCCTTCGAGGAACGGCACGATCGTGCCGACGTTCAGCGCCAGCGTCAGCCCGAGCCACAAGCCGAGCAGCGCGCCGAACCAGCCGATGATCACGCCCTGAGTCATGAACACGCCGACGATCGCGCGCGGCGTAATGCCTACGGTGCGCAGGATCGCGATATCCGTGCGCTTCTCGTTCACGACCATCACGAGCGCGGCGACGATGTTGAAGGCCGCGACGGCTACGATCAGCATCAGGATCAGCGTCATCATGGTCTTCTCGATACCGACGGCGCGGAAGAAGCCGGCGTTCTCGATCGACCAGTCGCTGGTCTGCAGGCCGGTGCCCAATCCCGCGGCAATTTCCCGCACACGCACCGGCGCGGCGAAGATGTCCGTGAATTTCAGCCGCAGCCCGCCCGGCGCGCCGTCGCTGCCGGCGATCGCCGCGGCGTCCTGCAGGTTCACGAATGCCAGGAGGTTGTCGCTTTCCTGGGCGCCGACCTCGAAGACGCCGCTGACCGTGAACGTCTGGATACGCGGCTGCAGATCGATGCCGGCAACCGCTCCCTCGCCCGTCTTGCCGGCGACGGGCACGAGCAGGGTGATCTCATCGCCGATGCGCGCGTCGAGCGCGTACGCGAGACCCGCGCCGAGCACGATGTGACGCTCGCCCGGCTGCAGCTCGTCGAGCTTGCCGGCATTCATGTGCGCGCCGATCTCGGAAACCTGCGGCTCGACTTGCGGCTCGATGCCGCGGATCAGCGCGGCGCGCAGGTCCTCGCCGCGGCCGAGCATTCCCTGCAGGTCCAGATACGGCGCGACCCCTGCAACGTCGGGCTCGCGGCGGATACGCTGCGCCAGCGTCTGCCAGTCGCGCATGCGCTCCGGCGCTGCGGAGATCGTGGCGTGCGAGGCGAGGCTCAGCAGCCGCGTCCGCGTCTCTCGTTCCAGGCCGTTCATGACCGAGATGACGGTGATCAGCGCCGCGACGCCGACGCAGATGCCGAGCATCGAGATCCAGCTGATGAACGAAACGAAGAAGCCGCGGTGGCGGCTCACGACGTAGCGCAGCCCCACATAGACCGGCACCGGATGAAACATAAGGCCGGCAAGGGTACGCAGGCGACCCGGAAATGTGAACTACGACAACAAACGGAAGGCCCGTGCTTGGCCCTTATGTAATCCCTGCTATAGAGTCGGCCGTCGCAGCTGAGAGGACGACCCAATGCGTTTCACATCCTGGCTCGTGTCCGCTGCCGCCGCCCTGGCGCTGGCCGGCCCGGCCTTCGCAGACGAGCTGCAAGTGCCGAATCCCGCGGCCTCCGGCGACAAGCCCGCCAGCGGCATGTCGATGGACAAGGTCGAAGCGAAATACGGCGCCCCGTCGCGCCGCGTCCCCGCCGTCGGTGGCGGCACAACGGCGCAACCGCCGATCACGCGCTGGGAATACCCCGGCTTCGTCGTGTTCTTCGAGAACAATCTCGTCGTTCATACCGTCGTAACGCGCGGCTGAGAAGAGTCAGGCTTTAGCCTGACTCTTGATGGCTGTGTCGGCTCTTGCTCCTAGAGCCGACCGCCCCCACCTGCTAACCTCGCCAGCCCCTTCGGGGACGCCGTAAGGCGTCGTCCCGAGTGTCTTCATTTTGGAGCTGCTTTGACCGACGCCGATCGTCCATTGTTGCCCAGCAAGGCCCAGCTGCAGGTGCGCTGGGGCCAGCTCTACGGCTCCGCCACGTCGCTGTGGCTCGCCGAGGCGGCGCGCCAGGCCTCCGGACCCTTGCTCGTCATCGCGGCCGACGCACGCCAGGCGAGCCGCATGGAAGACGAGCTGCGCTTCTTCTGCGCGCCCGGCACCTACATCGAGCACTTCCCGGCGTGGGAAACGCTGCCGTACGACCTGTTCTCGCCGCACCCGGACATCGTGTCGCAACGGCTGCGCATGCTGTCGACGCTGCCGCGTCTCGCCAAGGGCATCGTGGTGGTCGATCTCGAGACAGCGCTGCAGCGTCTGCCGCCGCAAACCTACATCGACGCGCACGCCTTCGATCTCAGCGTCGGCGAAGTGCTCGACCCCGCCGCGTTCCGCGAGCGACTCAGCGGCGCCGGCTACGTTGCGAGCTCGCAGGTGATGGCGCCCGGCGAGTTCGCGGTGCGCGGCTCGATCATCGACCTCTACCCGATGGGCAGCGCCGCGCCGTATCGCATCGACCTGTTCGACGACGAGGTCGAGAGCATCCGCGTGTTCGATCCGGAGACGCAACGCTCGGGCGAGCGTGCGCAGGCGCTGCGATTGCTGCCTGCACGCGAGTTCCCGCTGACCGCCGACGGCATCCAGAATTTCAAGCGCCGCTTCCGCAACCGGTTTCCCGGCGACCTGACGCGCATGGCGTTGTATCGCGACATCGCCGAGGGCGCGCCGCCGCCGGGCATCGAGTATTACCTGCCGCTGTTCTTCGACGCGACCGCGACGCTGTTCGATTACCTGCCGGGTAACACCATCGTCGCCGCGGAGACGGACGTACAGGGCGCAGCGACGCAGGTATTCGGCGAGATCGCCAACCGCTACGAGCAGCGTGGACACGACACCGAACGCCCGATCCTCGAGCCCCGCGAAATGTTCACGCCGGTGGACGAACTGGTGCAGCGGCTCGCGGCTCTGCGCCGGATCGAGCTGTCGCGCGTCGAGCTCGATCCGCTGACGCAGTCCCTGCCCTATCAGAATTTCGCGACGCGCGCGCCGCCGGGACTGCGCATCGATGCGCGCAGCGAAGAGCCGGCGCGCGAGCTCGCGCGCTTTCTCACCGATTTCCAGGGCCGCGTGTTGGTCGCGGCCGAATCGGCCGGCCGCCGCGAGATGCTGCTCGACATCCTCCAGCGGCGCAATCTGCGGCCGCAGCTCGTCGACGGCTGGTCCGCGTTCGTCGACGGCGACGCGCAGCTCGGCATCACGGTCTCGCCGATCTCGACCGGCCTCGTATTGACGCAGCCTGCGCTCGCGTTGATTGCCGAGGAGCAGCTGTTCGGCGAGCGAGCGCGGCAGGAGCGGCGGCGGCGCCGTGCCGAGCGCGATCCCGAGAAGATCATCCGCGATCTCACCGACCTGCGGCCGGGCTCGCCGGTCGTGCACGAGGACTACGGCGTCGGCCGCTTCGTCAGCCTCGCGACACTCGACGTCGGCGGACTGACCAACGAGTTCCTGCTGCTGGAATACGCGGACGGCGACAAGCTGTACGTGCCCGTGCACGCCCTCGACCTGGTCAGTCGCTACAGCGGCGCGCCCGCCGAAACCGCACCGCTGCACAAGCTCGGCAGCGACGCCTGGGAGAAGGCCAAGCGCAAGGCCGCGCAACGCATCCACGATACGGCTGCAGAGTTGCTCGATCTGTACTCGCGGCGCGCTGCCCGCCAGGGCGAGCAGCTGGTCGCAAACGAAGCGGAGCTACGTACGTTCGAAGCGGCCTTCCCGTTCGAGGAAACGCCCGATCAGTCGCAGGCGATCGAGCAGGTCATCGCGGATCTCGGCAGCGGCAAGCCGATGGATCGCGTCGTGTGCGGCGACGTCGGCTTCGGCAAGACCGAGGTGGCGCTGCGCGCGGCATTCGTCACCGTGCAGGCCGGCAAGCAAGTCGCGGTGCTCGTGCCGACGACGCTGCTGGCCCAGCAGCACTACCAGACGTTCGCCGATCGCTTCGCGGACTGGCCCGTCAAGGTCGAGGCGCTGTCGCGCTTCCGCAGCGGCCGCGAGGTCGACCAGGTGCTGCAGAGCCTCGAATCGGGGCAGACCGATATCGTGATCGGCACGCACCGCCTGCTCCAGAGCGGCGTGAGGTTCGGCCGGCTCGGCCTGCTGATCATCGACGAGGAGCACCGCTTCGGCGTCAAGGACAAGGAGAAACTGAAGCAGCTGCGCGCCGAAGTGGACGTGCTCACGCTCACGGCGACGCCGATCCCGCGCACGCTGAACATGGCGATGGGCGGCCTGCGCGAGCTGTCGCTGATCACCACTCCGCCAGCCGCGCGCCTGTCGATCAAGACGTTCGTCTCGCAGTGGGACTCGGCGACGATCCGCGAGGCGTGCCTGCGCGAGATCCGCCGCGGCGGCCAGATCTACTACGTGCACAACTCGGTCGACACCATCGAGCGCACCGCGCGCGCGATCGCCGAGCTCGTGCCCGAGGCGCGCATCGCCGTCGGCCACGGCCAGATGCGCGAGCGCGAGCTGGAACAGGTGATGCTCGATTTCTATCACCAGCGCAGCAACCTGCTGGTGTGCACGACGATCGTCGAGAGCGGCATCGACGTGCCGTCGGCCAACACGATCGTCATCGATCGCGCCGACAAGCTCGGCCTCGCGCAGCTGCATCAGCTGCGCGGCCGCGTCGGCCGCTCGCACCACCAGGCGTACGCTTACCTGCTGACACCGCCGCGCAACGCCATGACTGCGGACGCGACCAAGCGCCTGGAGGCGATCGAGTCGCTGGAAGACCTCGGCGCGGGCTTCACGCTCGCGACGCACGACCTGGAGATTCGCGGCGCCGGCGAGCTGCTCGGCGAGGAGCAGAGCGGCCAGATCCAGGAGATCGGCTACGCGCTCTACATGGAGATGCTGGAGCGCGCCGTCAACGCGCTCAAGTCGGGCAAAATCCCGCAGCTCGATCAGCCGATGCACCAGGGACCGGAGGTCGACCTGCACGTGGCCTCGCTCCTGCCCGACAATTATCTGCCGGACGTACACCTGCGGCTCGTGCTCTACAAGCGAATCGCGGCCGCCACGAGCGACGACGAATTGCGCGAGCTGCAGGTGGAGATGATCGACCGCTTCGGGCTGCTGCCGGAGCCGGCGAAGAACCTGTTCCGTATCGCCGGCTACAAGCAGGCGGCGCGCGAGCTCGGCCTGCGCAAGATAGACGTCGGCCCCGGCGGCGGATCGGTGACGTTCGAGCGCGACACGCGCGTCGAGCCCGCGACGCTGATCCGCTACGTGCAGCAGCATTCACGCACTCACCGGCTGGAAGGCGGCACGAAATTGCGCTTCACGCTGAAACTGGAGAAGGACGAGCAGCGTTTCGCTGCGGTCGAGCAACTGCTCGAGGCTCTGCAGAAACCCGCTGCTGCTACACTGCGCCGATGAGACCGCTCCGACTCGCTGCTTGCATGCTCGTCCTGCTGGGCACCGTCACGCTCACTGCCTCCGCGCAGCAAGCGACGCAGGTGCTGCAGTCGTATGACGTCGAGCTGCTGATCTTCCGCACGCTCAACCCGAACGCTTCGCCCGAGGAATGGAGCATGGAAGCCGCCGCAGCCGGCCAGCGACTGGCGATTCCGGACGACGAGCCCTCGCCGTTCGCGTCGAGCGAGCCTGCGCCCATCACGACGACGAGCTTTCCGGCGCTGACGCCCGCCAGGTTCAAGCTCACGGGGATCTACGACACGCTGCGCCGCAGCCGCAACTATCAGCCGCTCGCACACTTCGGCTGGACGCAACCGGGCTATGCGCGCAACGACGCGAAGGTCCTGACGATCAACTCGATGGTGCCGGCGGGCTCGGGAATCGTGGGCCAGGTCGCGCTGACGCGCGGCCGCTATCTGCACCTGACGCTCGACCTCGTGTACGACGCGCCGGGCGCGGCCGGCGAGCCGCAGCAGCGCTTCGTGCTGCGCCAAAGCCGCAGGATGCGCAGCAACGAGCGGCACTACATGGACTCGCCGAGATTTGGCGTCATCGCGATCGTGACGCCGAGTGCACCGTGACGAAGTGACGGAGTGACGTCACTTCGTCACCCTCGTCACACCGTCACCTTGTCTTCAGTCGCATTCGCGACTGACCACGCGGTTCTTGCCGAGCTCTTTGGCGTCCTTCAATGCACGCAGCGCGGATTCATACGCGCGCGTCGGCATTGCATCGTGCGGCGGCACGAGCGAGACGACGCCGGCGCTCGCGGTCACGAAGCGCGAGACCGACGACCGCGGATGATGGATGGCCAGGTCGCGCACGCGAGCCAGCACGGCTTCGGCGAGCTTCGACGCCTGGCCGAGGTCGAGACCCGTCGTCAGCGCAGCGATCTGGTCCTCGTCGAACCGGCCGCACAGGTCGCTCGCGCGACGGAAGCAGCCGGCGATGACGCGCGCGATGCGGCGGAACGACTGATCCGCTCCCGGGCGGCCGAACACATCGCGATACTGCGAGTAGCAGTCGAGATCGAACACCAGGAAGCTCAGGCGGCGCGACTCGCGCTGCGCCAGGCCCCAGTCGCGCTTCACCAGCTCCTCGAAATAGGTCCGGCGCAGCAGGCCGGTGAGCTTGTCGTCGCG
This sequence comes from Steroidobacteraceae bacterium, assembly GCA_035275585.1. Classification (GTDB taxonomy): domain Bacteria; phylum Pseudomonadota; class Gammaproteobacteria; order Steroidobacterales; family Steroidobacteraceae; genus Steroidobacter. The sequence goes on from DATEML010000144.1 coordinate 36,012, forward strand.
CAGGTAGGCCAGCATCGTCTGCGTGCTCATCGACGGATCGCGCGCGTCGCGCGAGTCGAGCCGCAGCCGGTCGCCGCCCTCGCGGTGGAAGCTGGCGTAATGAGTGATGCGTCCTTCGGCGTCTCGTAGCGGCACCAGGGTCACCTCATTCCAAAACATGGTCCCGTCGCGGCGATAGTTCCGCAATGTGGTCTGGCACGTCGTGCCGTCTTGCAGGGCCGTCCGGATCCGGGCGAGCCCCTCCTGGTCATGATCCTCGGCCTGCAGGAACTTCAGGTTACGGCCCCGCAGGGCGCCGGCCTCGTAGCCGGTCAGCTGCTCCATCGCGGGATTGGCGTAGAGCACCTGCCATTCGCCCGAGCGGGCGGCGCAGATCACGATGCCTTCCGGGGCGGCAGCCGCCAGGGCCTGGAACAGGCCTGGCGAGAGGCCAGCAGGGAGGCTCGAGTCGACGCTCATGTCTTGGGGGTTACGCATTCAGCTTCAGATCGGGCCGCTCCATACAGCCTCGTACCGCACCCTCGCAGGCTTGCCATTCCGCCGACGCGCGCAGCGCCACCCGGGTCGGACCCGGCTTGCCGTGCAGGCGCACCATGCGAACCTGGCTCAGAGGATCTCCGGTTCCCTGTAAAGAATCGATGACTTGCAGCACACCTTTGCGATCGTTGCAGAGGGATAGCACATCGCAACCCGCTTTTAGGGCGGCAGCAGCGCGATGCGGCATGTCCCCGACAACCTCCGCACCCTTCATCGACAAATCGTCGGTAAAAATGGCCCCGTCAAACCCCAGATTCCCGCGCAGCTCTTGCTGCATCCAGCGTGAGGAAAACCCTGCAGGCAGGCCATCGACCTGCTCGAAGATCACATGGGCGGCCATGACGGCCGCCAGCCCGTTGCCGATCAGGCGCCGGTACGGATACAGGTCCTCGTCCAGGTCGGCTAGCTCCCGGCGGTCGACCGGGATGGCGACGTGCGAGTCCGGAGCCACCGCTCCGTGACCCGGGAAATGCTTGGCGGTCGCAGCCATGCCCGCCTCACGCATGCCGCCCATGAAGGCGATGGCGAGCTCGGCGACGACCTGGGGATCGCGATGGAACGCCCTGTCGCCGATGACGCTGCTGACGCCGTAGTCGAGGTCGACGCACGGCGCGAAGCTCATGTCGATCGCGACAGCGCGCAGCTCGGCAGCCATCAGCCAGCCGCACTGTCGCGCCAGCTGCTTGCCAGCGGCGGCATCCAGGTCGTACTGGCGGCCGATGGTGCGCATCGGCGGCAACAAGGTGAAATCCTTGCGAAAGCGCTGCACGCGCCCGCCTTCGTGATCGACGGTGACGAGCAAAGGCGGTGTGCGCACTGCGCGGATGTCTGCGACCAGCCGCTCGAGCTGCTCGATGCTCTCGAAATTGCGCGTGAACAGGATCACCGCGCCGACGAGCGGATGCTGCATCAGTTCGCGATCTTCTTCGCTGAGCGACGTGGCCTGCACGTCGATCATCAAGGGACCCAGTGTCATGGCGCGACCACCTACTCGCGGCTGAAGAGTGCCGCCGACTCGACGTGCGCAGTATGCGGGAACATGTCCATGACCCCGGCGGCGCGCAGCGTAAAGCCGTGCTCGTGCACGAGGATACCCGCGTCGCGCGCCAAGCTGCCGGGATGGCACGAGATGTACAGCACGTGCTTCGCGCCGCAACGCGCGACGATCGGTAGCACTTCCTGCGCGCCCGCTCGCGGCGGATCGAGCAGCACCTTGTGATACGTACGCCGTGCCCAGGCCGCGTCGCTCACCGATGGTTGCGCGAGATCACCGCAAATGAACTCGATGCTGTCGATGCCGTTGAGCCCGGCATTTGCGCTGGCGCGCGCAACCAGGCCTGCATCGCCCTCGACGCCAACGACATGCGCGCCGCTGCGCGCCAGCGGCAGCGAAAAATTCCCCAGCCCACAAAACAGATCGAGCACTTGCTCACCCGCCGCTGGCGCCAGCAGCTCGACCGCACGCGCGACCATCCGGGCGTTGAGCTCGCCGTTGACCTGGATGAAATCGTTGGGCTGAAAGCGCAGGGTGACGTCGAACTGCGGCAGCCGGTATTCGAGCGGCGTGACCTCGGTCAGCGGCGCAATCGTCTCGTAGCCGCCTGGCTGAACGTAGATCTGCACGGCGTGATCGCGCGCGAACTGCAGCAGCAGCTCGCGGTCCTGCAGCGTCAAATCCTCCAGGACACGCACGACCAGCGCGACCGCATTGTCGGCAATTGCGACTTCGATCTGCGGCACGCGATTGCGCACACTGAGCGCCGTGAGCAGCAGCGACAGCGGCTCGACCAGCGAATCGACCGGCGGCAGCAGCACTTCGCAGCGCTTCACGTCCGCGATGAAGCTCGTGCTGCGCTCGCGGAAGCCCAGGACAGTCCGCTCCTTCTTCGGGACCCAGCGCGCCGCCAGGCGCGCGCGGCGGCGATAGTTCCAGACGCCTCCTTGCAACGGTGGGAGCATCTCCACCGGCGTCACCTTGCCGATGCGCGTCAACGCCTCGAACAGCTGACTCTGTTTGAACTCCACTTGGCGCGCCGGCGCCAGGTGCTGCAGCACGCAGCCACCGCAGGTCCCGAAGTGTCTGCAGCGCGGCTCGACGCGGTCGGCCGCGGGCTCCAGCACGCGCTGCAGTCGGCCTTCGTCGAAGTTGCGGCCGCGCTTGCTGCGCGACCACTCGACACGCTCGCCCGGCAACGCGTCGTCGATGAAAACGGTCTTGCCCTCGACGCGCGCGACGCCACGCCCATCGTGAGCCAGGTCGATGATCTCCGCCGTTTCGACGCGACGGTCCGACGGCGTGCGCGCCCGGGCGTTCAACCGGGCTGTTCCTGCCACGCCGCGAGAAATTCCTGGAAGTGCGGCTTCGCCTGCTGCGCCAGCGTTTCGCGCACGCGCGCAACCTCGGTGCGATATTCGTCGGGCAGCAGCCGGCCACGCATCATCTGGAAGCGCAGGAAGATCAGGTATGTGTTGACCACGTCGGTCTCGCAGTAGTTGCGGATCGGCTCGATCTGCCCCTGCAGGTAAGCGTCCCAGACCTTCTCGCCGCTCATGCCGAGCTTGCCCGGCAACCCGAGCAGCATCGCCGCGCCCTGCAGGCTCACGCGCGCGCGCGCCTGGTAGCTCGACAGCACGTCCATGAGATCCAGGTGGCGCGCATGGAAGCGACTCAGATAGTTGTTGAAGCGGAAGTCCTGGTCGCCGTCGCCGCCTTCCCAGTAGCGCGGGGCCGCGATGCCGTGACGCAGCGCCCGGTAGTGGAGCACCGGCAGGTCGAAGCCGCCGCCGTTCCACGAGACCAGGTCCGGCGTGTATTTCTCGATGCCATCGAAGAAGCGCTGGATCAGCTCCGCCTCCGGCGCGTCCGGCTCGCCGAGCGACCAGACCTTGAAGGAATCGCGCATGCGCGCCGCGATCGAGATCGCGACGATGCGCTGCTGCTCGTACGAGAGGAACTCGCTGCCGGACTCCTCGCGCCGCTTCGCCTGCATGACGTAGCCGACCTGCTTGTCGCTCAGGTCGTGCAGCGCGTAGACGCGCCGCCCGAGCTCCACGTCGGGAATCGTCTCGATGTCGAACACGAATACGGCCATGGCAGACCTGTCACTTCCTCATCAATACCGCGACGGCGATGACCAGGCCGGCCTCGTCGGTCAGCGTTACGTGCCCTTCGCCGATGCCGAGCTCATCGCACCTGCGACGGCCCCGCTCCGACCAGATGATCTCGGGCTTGCCCCACGCGTTTGGCGCGACGCCCGTGTCGCGGATCCACATGCCGTGCGCGAAGCCCGTGCCCATCGCCTTGACGATCGCTTCCTTCGCGGCGAAGCGCATCGCGAGAAAGCGCGCCGGACGATTGTAGCCCCGGAATGCGGCCAGCTCGGCGGGCAGCAGCAGCCGCTCCACGAATCGCTCGCCGTACTTCTCGTGCACCTCGCGGATACGCTCCAGCTGCACCACATCGGTGCCGATGCCGAAAATCATGCGCCGGCGCTCGCGCCGCGCGCTTCCACCATCAACCGCTTCATCTCGGCCACGGCGCGCGCCATGCCGTCGATGAGCGAGCGCGCGACGATCGCGTGCCCGATGTTCAGCTCGACGATGTCGTGGATCGCGGCGATCGGCTGCACGTTTTGATAATTCATCCCGTGGCCGGCGTGCACGATGAGCCCCAGGCCGCTCGCGTGCCGTGCCGCCTCGCGGATGCGCAGCAGCTCGCGCGCCTGCTGCTCGCCGCGCGCATCGGCGTATGCGCCGGTGTGCAACTCGACCGCGGGCGCGCCAATGCGCGCCGTCGCGTCGAGCTGCGCCGGATCGGGATCGACGAACAGCGAGACGCGGATTCCCGCGTCGGCGAGGCGTCGGCACACCGGGCCGAGCGCCGCGACTTGCGACGCAGCGTCCAACCCGCCCTCGGTGGTGATTTCGGCGCGGTGCTCGGGCACGAGGCAGCAATCTGCCGGCCGCACCTCGCAGGCGATGCGCACCATCTCCTCGGTCGCCGCCATTTCGAAATTCAGCCGCGTCTGCAGCACGTCCCGGGCTGCGCGGATATCGCGATCCTGGATGTGCCGGCGATCCTCGCGCAGGTGCATCGTGATGTTGTCGGCGCCCGCCTGCTCGGCGATCAGGGCGGCAAACACCGGGTCGGGATAGCTCGCGCGCCGTGCCTGGCGCAGCGTGGCGACGTGGTCGACGTTGACTCCGAGATGCAGCATGAGCGAGATGCTACCTCCTTTTCTTCAACGCGCGCATGACCTGCCGCGTGCGCAACTCCTTCCCTTCCAGGCAGCGATCGAGCGCGGCGCGCAGCAAAGCACGCGCTTCGGCACAGACTGCCGGATCCGAGAAGTCCTCGCGCGCCACGGCGAGCAGCGTCTTGCCCGAGAATATGCCGGCACCCTCGGCGACGCCGTCGATGCGTACCGCGCCCTGGTCGAGCCGATAGCGATAGGCGTAAGCGGCATCGAGCGGCCGGTCGAGGCCGACGTCGCGCTCCAGTGCGAGCCCATAGCCGAGGGCGTCGAGCAGCCGCTTCTCGAACAGCCGCAGCGCGCGCACACCGTCGGTGTCGGTCTTGAGCGAGCCCAGGGTGGCCGCGTACAGGGAGAAGACCTCGGGATGACTGTCGTGGCGCGCGAACAGCTTCAGCAGGAGCTCGTTGAGGTAGAAACCGCTCACCAGCCGATCGGGCGGCAGCGCCGACACCGCGCCGTCGAACTCCGCCGCGGTCAACTGGCCCGCCTCGCCCCTGCCGCTCCAGGACACGAGCACGCGGTTGAACGGTTGCAGGATCGATGCGAGCGCTGCGCCGGTCTTGCGCGCACCGCGCGCGCCGCGGGCGAAGACCGACACGCGGCCATAGTCGCGCGTGAACAATTCGAGGATCCGGCTCGTGTCGCGGTAGGGATGGTGATGCAGCACGTAAGCGGGTTGCAGCTGCACCCGTCGTGCGTCGCTCACGACTCGTAGCCCAGCTGGCGCAGGGCAGTTTCGTTGTCGGACCAGTTCTCTTTCACCTTCACCCACAGCTCGAGATGCACCGGGCGCTTGAACCGCTCCACCATCTCGAGGCGCGCCGCGCGGCCCACCTCCTTGAGCTGCTCGCCGGCGTTGCCGATGACGATCGCCTTCTGGCCGCTGCGCTCCACCCAGATCACTGCGTTGATCAGCAGGCGCCCCTCCTCTTCCTTGAACTGCTCGATGATGACCGTCACGCCGTACGGCAACTCCTGCCGCAGCCGCAAGGTCAGTTTCTCGCGGACGATCTCCGCCGCCTGGAACTCGTCCGAGCGATCGGTCAGCTGGTCGTCCGGGAAATGCGACGGCGACTCGGGCAGGTAGCGCGCGATCGTCGCGGGCAGCTGCTCGATGTTGCTGCGCTTGAGCGCCGACAGCGGCACGACTTCGACGAAGCTCGCGCGCCGATTGAGCTCGTCGATGAACGGCAGCAGCCGCTCCTTCGGGAACACCTTGTCCGCCTTGTTGAGCACCACGATGATCGGACGATCCTGCTTCACGAGCTCATCGAGCACGCGCTGGTCCTCGTCCGTCCAGCGCAGCGCTTCCACGACGAACACGTTGACGTCCGCATCCTGGAGCGAGACGAGCGCCGCGCGGTTCATGTGGCGGTTCATCGCGCGCCGCGCGCCGGCGTGCAGGCCCGGGGTGTCGACGAAGATCACCTGCGCCTCGGGCCGCGTCAGGATGCCGAGGATGCGATGACGCGTAGTCTGCGGCTTGGGGCTGACGATACTGATCTTCTGGCCGAGCAACGCGTTGAGCAGCGTCGACTTGCCGACGTTCGGCCGGCCGACGATCGCGGCGAAGCCGCAGCGATGGCCTGCTGCACCCTGCTCGCTCACCGCTGGGCTCCCTGTGACGTCTGCATCAGTGCGTTGAGGATCAATTGCGCGGCCGCCTGCTCCGCGCGGCGCCGGCTCGGGCCGCTGGCGACGACCCGCAGACCGAGCGCGTCGACCGAGCAGCGCACCTGGAACAGCTGATTGTGCGCCTCGCCGGACGTGGATTCGACTGCATAGCTCGGTAGCCCCAGGCCGCGGGCCTGCAGCGTTTCCTGCAAACGGGTCTTGGGATCCTTCAGTTCCGCGGCGCTCGGCAGGCGGTCGAGCCGCGGCACGAACAGCCGCTCGATCACCCCGGCCGCGGCCTCGAAGCCGCCGTCCAGGTAGATCGCGCCGAACAGCGCTTCGAGCGCGTCGGCCAGGATCGACTTGCGGCGAAAGCCGCCGGACTTCAGCTCGCCCGAGCCGAGCCGCAGCTGCTCGCCGAGCTCGACCTCGGCGGCGATGATCGCGAGCGCCTCGCCGCTGACCAGGCTCGCGCGAAAGCGCGACAGCTCGCCCTCATCGGCGGCGCCGAACTCGCGGAACACCAGCATGGCGACGACGCAGTTGAGCACCGCGTCGCCGAGGAACTCCAGCCGTTCGTTGTGCGGGCCGCCGGCGCTGCGATGAGTCAGCGCCGCTTCCAGCAGCGCCAGGTCGCGACACTCGTAGCCGAGCGCGTCATGCAGCCATTCGCGTGCCGTCTTCAAGTCCCGCTTCAGCCCCCGACGGAGGAGTCCGCGCCGACCACGACGGTCTTGTCGAAATCCGCGACCAGCGAGACGTTGCCGACAAACGGCGCCTCGGCCCGATACCAGGCGCGCATCGACATGCCGCTGCCCGCCTTCTTGATGTCGATTTCGGTCGACTTGATGCTGTGAATGTCCTCGACCGTCCAGCGGCGGTCGAGCGAGGTGCGCAGCTGCTGTACGGTAGGCATTCCGCCCGAGTATTCCTTCGCCGTCTGGTCGAGCGCGCGCACGACGGCCATGTACTCGAGGAACATCGGCGTGAGGCGGATGCCGCCATACAGGGCGAAGCCGAGGATCAGGATGATCGTCACCATGCCGAGAAACGTGGCGCCGCGCTGGCGAGAACGCATAGTCGAGCTCCCCAAGAGAAGTAGCGATTTTCAGTGCCGCCTGTCTGTCATAACTCGCGCCCGGCGTCCAGCGCCCAGTCCACACTAGCCGCTCGAGCGCCCGCCGCGGGCGTGTTTTTAATGAATCGGGTTGCCGATGCGGCTCCAGACCGGCGCGTCCGGCCAATCCCAGTTCAGCCAGATGCGCACGGCCTTGCCGACCAGGTTGCGCTCCGGCACGAAGCCGACCTCGGGAAAGCGGCTGTCGCGACTGTTGTCGCGGTTGTCGCCCATGAAGAAGTAATGGCCCTCCGGCACGACCTGGTCGTAGTCGGCCGGCTGGCGGTACTGGTACAGGACCTGGTGCTCGACGTCGCCCAGCCGCTCGGTGCCGAGCCGCGAATTGGGATTGCGCGCGGCGGACTGTCCGATGCCCTGGTACAGGCCGTTCAGCCGCACCTCCATCTTCTCGCCGTTCACGTATACCTGGTCGTCGCGCACGGCGATGTGATCGCCGGGCAGGCCGATCAGCCGCTTGATGTAGTTGGTCGAAGGGTCGGACGGCAGGCGGAACACGATCACGTCGCCGCGGTGCGGCTCGCCGACCGCGACGATCTTGCTGTTGATGACCGGCAGCCGCAGGCCGTAGGCGTACTTGTTGACGAAAATGAAGTCGCCGTCGAGCAGCGTCGGCATCATCGAATCGGACGGGATGCGGAACGGCTCGAACAGGAACGAGCGGATCAGCAGCACGATGAGGATCACCGGGAAGAACGAGCGTGCGTACTCGACGACGACCGGCTCGCGCACGTCCTGCGGCGCCACTCCGCGCGCGGCGGCCGCTGCCACGCGCTGCGGCTTGAACAGCCAGCTGTCGATGCCCCAGATGACGCCGGTCAGGACCGTGGCCGCGACGAGGATGAAGGAGAAATCGAAAATCATGCTTATTTTTCCTTGCCGACCTGCAATACCGCGAGGAACGCTTCCTGCGGGATCTCGACGGAGCCGAGCTGCTTCATGCGCTTCTTGCCTTCTTTCTGCTTCTCGAGGAGCTTGCGCTTGCGCGTGATGTCGCCGCCGTAGCACTTGGCCGTGACATTCTTGCGCAACGCCTTGACCGTGGCACGCGCGATGATGTGGCTGCCGATCGCCGCCTGCACCGCGACCTCGAACATCTGCCGCGGGATCAGCTCCTGCATCTTGTCGACCAGCTCGCGGCCGCGCTGATAGGCGTTGTCGCGGTGGACGATCATGGACAGGGCGTCGACCACGTCGCCGTTGATCAGCACGTCGAGCCTGACCACCGGCGCGCTCGCGAAGCGGCTGAACTCGTAGTCGAACGAGGCGTAGCCGCGACTCACCGACTTGAGCCGGTCGAAGAAATCCAGCACGACTTCCGCGAGCGGCATTTCATACTGCAGCGAGACCTGGTTGCCGACGTAGTGCATCTTGGTCTGCTTGCCGCGCTTGTCGGTGCACAGCTTGATGACTGAGCCGACGTGCTCCGGCGGCAGCAGGATGTTGGCGGTGATGATCGGCTCGCGCAGGTCGGCGATCTCGTTGCTCGGCGGCAGCTTCGCCGGATTGTCGACGTACACGATCGTGCCGTCGGTGCGCGCGATCTCGTAGACGACGGTCGGCGCGCTCGTCACCAGGGTCAGGTTGTACTCGCGCTCCAGGCGCTCCTGCACGATGTCCATGTGCAGCAGGCCGAGGAAGCCGCAGCGGAAGCCGAAGCCGAGCGCGGTCGAAACCTCCGGCTCGTAGTGCAGCGCCGAGTCGTTGAGCTTGAGCTTCGCGAGCGCATCGCGGAAGCCTTCATAGTCCTCGGACTTCACCGGGAACAGGCCGGCGAACACGCGCGGCTGCACCTTCTTGAAGCCCGCGAGCGGCTCGCTCGCCGGGCGCGCATCGAGCGTAATGGTGTCGCCGACCGGCGCACCGTCGATCTCCTTGATGCCGGCGATCACGAAGCCGACCTCGCCGGTCTCGAGCGTCTCGCTCGGCACGGACTTCGGCGTGAAGCGGCCGAGCTTGTCGACCTGGTGCGCACGGCCAGTCGACCAGACGCGGATCTTCGCGCCGGTCTTGAGCGAGCCGTTCATCACCCTGACCAGCGAGACCACGCCGACATAGTTGTCGAACCAGGAGTCGATGATCAGCGCCTGCAGCGGCCCGTCGGGATCGCCGCGCGGCGGCGGCACGCGCCGCACCAGCTCTTCGAGCAGCTCGGGCACGTTCTCGCCGGTCTTGGCGCTGACGCGCAGCGCGTCCTGCGCCTCGATGCCGATGATCTCCTCGATCTCCTTGATGACCTTCGGCGGATCCGCCGACGGCAGGTCGATCTTGTTGAGCACCGGCACGACCTCGAGGCCCTGCTCGATGGCCGTGTAGCAATTCGCGACGCTCTGCGCCTCGACTCCCTGGGCGGCATCGACGACGAGCAAGGCGCCTTCGCAGGCAGCCAGCGAGCGGGAGACCTCGTAGGAAAAATCGACATGCCCGGGCGTGTCGATCATGTTCAGCTGGTAGGTCTGGCCGTCGCGGGCGCGGTAGCGCAACGACACGCTCTGCGCCTTGATCGTGATGCCGCGCTCGCGCTCCAGTTCCATGGAGTCCAGCACCTGATCCTCCATCTCGCGCGCTTCCAGCCCGCCGCACAGCTGGATGAAACGGTCGGCGAGCGTGGACTTGCCGTGATCGATGTGCGCAATGATGGAAAAGTTGCGGATCAGCTTCATCAGGAGGCCGGGGCTCGATGCGGCGGCGGATTATAGCGGGTAGAAACGGGGACATTCCTCATTTCGGCCGCCACATGCCATTAGCGACCCGGCGCAGGCGAAATGAGGAATGTCCCCGTTTCTACAGGTGCGCCCTGACCCGCTGCGCGTCCAGCCGGTAGGCGCAGACGAACTCGTCGTCCGCCGTCAGCACCGGAATTCGCGTGCCGTACCTGCGTTCCAGCTCCGGCTGGCCGTCGATGTCGACGACTTCGACCGCCGCGGCGGCCTGCGGACCGAGCAGCTCGGCCAACTCCTCGAGCATGCGCTCGCACAGGCTGCAGTCGGCCCGACCGTAAACCGTCCACCGGGGCATGTTGAGCGTCGAACGCCGCAGGGCTACTGATCGGGGCGCTGCTGGTCGCGGGCAATCGGCGCCAGGCCAGCATCTTCGCGGGTCACGGCCTCGGCGATCGCCTCGACCGTTGCGGCCGGCACTTCGCCGACCGCGGTGACCTGATGACCGTCCAGGTCACGCGAGTACGCGAACGCCGCGCCGACCTTGGCGAGGCCGCGCATCGCCTCGGTCTGCGGCGAGCGCGGCTCGATGAACACCGAGACCGACGCGAGCCCGTCCGACAGCACCAGGTGCCGCACCGGCACGTTCGAGCCGGCAATGATCTGCAGCCGCCAGGTCGTCAAGCGGAAGCCGGACGGCACGCGGATGACGCTCCAGCCGAGCGCCGCGTTGGCCATACGCGGTACCTGCGCGTCCTGGCGCACCCAGCGGAAGCCTTCGCCGGACACGGCGGGCTTCACTTCGTCCGACGGGATGCGCTCGCGGAAATTCAGCTCGGCGAACACGATCTGCTCGATGACGTTGCCGTTGCGATCGCACAGCTGGGACATCAGCGGCATCGCCGTCTCGTCGTCGAGCCACAGCCGGTAGCCGTAGCGGAACTCGTCGCGCGGCTGCACGAGAATCACCTGCGTGCGGCGGCCGAGAGCCTTCTTGAAGGCGCCGCGCTCGATGCTGTAGTGCTCCTCGAGCTGCTCGTTGTAGATCGGCACCGTCGCCATCAGGGTGCGATCGTCCGTGCGCTTTTCCACGAGCACCGTGCGGCGGTCCGGCAGGTAGCAGATCACCTCGTCCTGGTTGCGGATGATCTCGCGACCGCTGCCATCGAGCGACACCAGCCGCTCGGTGACCTTGCCTTTCTCGACGCGGTGGATGATCCGCATCGTCTCCGGCGCGCGCGCATTGCGCACGTGCAGGTAGCGTCCGTCGTAGTTGCGGGTGGCGAGCGACTCGGACATCCGCTCCAGCCACTCGCGCGCAGCTCGGTCGGCAGCATCCGCGGAGCTGATCGCGGTCAGCGCGACGGCGGCGAGCGCGACGGAGTATTTGAAGACGGTCATCGAGGCTTTATTGCGATTGCGCCGGCGGCGCCTTGCTCTCGTCGACGCGCTTCGGGTCCCTCGTCTCGTCATTGACCTGAGTCGCGACGTCCGGATCGCCATCGTCTTCCGCCAGCACGCCCGTCAGCACCGAGCGGCGGGCGAGCGGCGAGGAATATTCGCTGTGTGCGACCACATAGTTCGTCAGACGCGTGGCCGGCACGAACGCCGGCTGAGTCGTCGTCGTCGTCGGCACGACATAGTCGCTATCGTTTGCGACGACCGCCGTCGGTGCCCGGACCGCGTCGTTGGTCGCGACCGTCTCCGGCGCAACGCCGGCACGCTGGACGGAGAAGATGGCGATCGCCGCAACAGTTGCCGCGACGCCGATGCCAGCAATCGGGCGCAGGCGGCGAAGCGCTACCGGGGAAATGCGCGCTGCACGGCGCGCGGCAGGCTCCTGATCGACCGCCGCCATCACCTTGTCGGCGAAAGAGCGCGATGCGACCACTGGCTTGCTGTGACGGAGCGTCTCACCGATGACGGTGTAGCGGCCGAGGGCCTCCCGCAACTCG